>WAOR01000100.1 GCA_015521175.1 Thermodiscus sp. | reverse complement strand
TCCCCCAGCTCCGGATGACGGATGCCCCGCACCTGTCGGGTGAAGAGCCCCCTAGAGGAGGCGAGGCCTCCATTGCAGGGGCCGCCCTAGGGGGTTGATGATTCGGCTCCAAGCACTCTTCCGCTAGCAAGTCCTTTAGGTAGCTAACTCTACCTCTAATTGTGATTTAGCTCTGGTTTGAACCCCCATTCTTCCCTATAGTGCTATTGGGTTGAAGGCAGGCAAGACCAATAGGCAGAAAGACTTGCGTGGAAGGCGTCTATGTATATGGGGCACAGGCGAGCCTACGAGGCCTAGCAGGAAGAGAATATCACGCGTCTAGAGGCAGGAAAGAGGTTCGGAGAGCTTGTTGCCGGGAGCGAAAATGCCGGCGTGAGGTGGCTAGATTTTTAAGATTAAAAAATATAATTTTTTAGATTAATCAGAGAGCGTAGAGTTGAGGCTGGGGATTATGCGGCTGGACGAGTTGGAGAGTGAGGCTGATCGGAAAATGTGGATTCTAGCAGAGGTCTTCGCTAGGGTGCCTCGCGGTAAGAAGAGGCAAGCTTACCGAGTGTACTTGGATTTGGCTAGGGGTAAGATTTCTTACGAGGAAGCCTTGGAGAGGCTTAGACGTATGGCTGAAGGCTGAAATCCTACCCGAGGAGACTCTTGTAATGTACAATATTACAATGTGAGGGTGTGGGGCTCTGGTTTGAGCCTGACAGGGTTCAATCTCTATGGGATTTAATATTAGCACTAATGGACGTGTTCATGGGTGCGCGAGCCGTTGCTTTCGGTAAGAGAGTGGAGGAGGATCAGGGATCAAGCGGGGAAACTCCAGTACATCATTGCAGAGATCCAGGAGAGGAATCCAGGAAGTCTCTCCGAGGCGAAGAAGATTTATCGGGACTGGCAAGCGGAGAAGATCACTTATCGGGAGGCTACGGAGAAGCTTCGTGAACTCGCTGCGAAGACCTGTCCGTGATGTTGCTGCTACGGCTCCGAACGGGGAACGCCGTGTAGATGGCGCCCGTTTGTATTTATTTTATGCTTTCCGGGCGATTTCTTCGAGTTGTTTTCTCGCTTCTTCGTATGTGATCTCGGCGTTGGCCCACTTCTTGTAGACGCGCCAGGCCTCGTCCGTGCTGCCTGCTTCATGGACGAGGCCGAGGAGTATGCCTGCCCGGTCCCTGTTCTTGCGCCACTCCTTTGTGGAGAACAAGAGCAGTGCACCGGGTAAATTATTCCGCTCAATGGGGTTATAAAGTAGGATTAGGTGCCTCCCAACTAGTATATTATCTTAATTATATTTAAGAATTTTGTTCAAAGCGTCGCTGATGTTGGTTATAGGTGCCCGTTTTAGCCTCACCCGTATTATTCCTGCTTACTGGCGGGTGTAGTAGGTGTGAGGAGGAGCCTTCTAGCAGGTGTCCTAGTTATAGTGCTGGTTGCTGGTGTGGCTCTTGGGCTTGTCTATTGGAAGGGTCATAGTAGTGGGTGTAGGGGGTTTAGGATTACTGATTTGTGTGCCACTACGAGTGCTATCTTCATGAATACAACCGGGGACTGTGGTACTGCTAGGGCTGTTATCGTGGATAGTAGCGGTGTTGAGAGGGCTAGCTTCACGTTCAAGGTCGGCGGTCACGTGGCAGTTAACCTTACACCCAATCTTCCGCCAGGGCCCTATACCCTGAGGGTCCTGGTTAATGGTAGGGTTGTGGATGAGGCTAGCATACGGGTGTATGAGGCGCCTTTCATCGAGCACGCCAGGGCCCTAATACTTCCCAACGGCTCCATCACTGTAACCTTCCTACCCCACAGTCCCCCATGCATGAAGCACTACGGAGTCTCCGCTGTAATAGTACTGGTTAATGGGACGAAGCACACATTTACGGGGCACTGGGAGAGGGGCCAAGACATCCACGTAAACCTCGGGGAGACGATTAATCCCAAGACCCAGGTAATCGTCATAGTCGTAGACACCCTTGGCAAGTACTATAGGGCTGGCATAGCCATGCCAATATAACACTGTGAGGGCGGGAACAGGAGAGAGGGACCCCGGCGGCGGGGGAGGTGGAGACGGGAATGGAGGAGCCCGAGGGCATACCTGGACATGTAAGCCATGGTGGGCCGGTGAGGCGTCTCCAGGAGGCCCTAAAAGAACTGGGCGTAAGGTATGAGGCTGAGGGGGAGACCACTAGGATACACCTTGGCCAGGTTATCGTGGAGTTGAAGGACGACCCAGAGTATGGGAAGATAACCCAGGTGCAGGCACCGCTACCACAGCCAGGCGACGACCCCCGGGAAGCAGGGGAGACGCTGAAGATGTTCGCTGAGATAGTGTCGAGGCTAACTGGCGAGGCCCGCTATACGTTGGAGGAGCTGGTGCCGGGGTATCCCTCGGTAATAGCGGTTGTCCCTTATGGAGATGTCGAGAAACAAGTGCAAGACGTCATTGATATAATTGTGCGGCTCGAGGCTGGGACTCGAGGATAATTCTCTCGTAATTATTTATTTTTATAACTTAAAGCCGAGCGATTCTAGGAGCTTCCTACTTTTTCGTAGTATGGTGAGTGCCTCAATACCTTTCTCCGTTATAACGTATCCTCCTTCCTCCTTAGCGATAAGCCCTGATTCCTCTAGGGAGGAGAGGATAATTTTTAGACGGTCATAGGGTAGGTTTGCGTAGGTCGCTATTCTAGTAGCTGGCATCGCGCCCTCCTCGTGTAGAACTTCTAGAATGTCATGTACTATTCCGGCCTGGCTTCGGTACTTTCTTCTTACCAATACTCCTCTCCCGTTTTATTTATAGGAGGAGAAAAGCAAGGCGACAGGGGCAACTCCTCTTAGTATTGTTGAGGCCGGAATAATCCACCATGATGAGCTGGCGATTAGAAGGCCTATTGCTAGGGAGTGGCTGGCGGCTAGTATTGCGTAGAACAGTACTGTAGGTAGCCTGGCTGAACCGTATCTACCTAGAACCATTATAGCAGCTATTGCTAGGACGATCAAGTCAATAATATTATAATCTATAAATATTAATATGAACAATGGTATCATAGCGTACTCCCTCTCCCGCCTAGACGATCCTTCAACAGCAGTTCCCGACACGTAGTGGGAGGCCGCCAGGAACGCGTAGGAAAGCGTATAAAGGGGTATAGCTACGAGCGTGCCCCTATTAACGAGGACCGATAAGAGTTCTTGAGGCCTTCTACCATGCACTGCCAGGCGGGCTGGAGCGAAACTATTCACTAAAGCCTCTAATAAAAGCGTTAACCCGTATACAGCCATCGCTATGGAGGCAAGCGTAAGACCCTTATCTCCGATAACCCTTCCAACTCTCATAAGCGAACGACTAATATATAAGCTTATTACTGAGCCAAAAAAAGAAATTAATACGCTTACGGCAATGAGAGCCTGAGGATTCACGCGCACACCCCCTAGGGCCCGGCTATTATATCACTACCGCTTGGTTTTATTCCATCTCGGCCTCCGGAGGCCGAGATGGAATAGTATGCCCCTATAGTTCGTATACGCGTGTACTATCGCGGCCCCGGCTGTAATGAACCCCGCATACACGTGTATATCTGTCCACGTCTCCTTCGTTATTCCCAGAGCCGTAGCTTCGCCGCTACCGGGCCCAGAGGGGGCCATCTCTAGTAGCATTCCTGTTATTAGTACCACGAGGCCCACTGTCACGAATATTATTACCGTGATTCTCCTTGCTTCTAGTACTGGATTTCTAGCCATTTCGCCCCACCCCTTACTGCTATCTTAAGTTGTTCTCGTGTAGCGCTCACCAGTGTCTACTATTGCAATTTCCTCTAGCACGCTGCCCCACCTACCTCTTTGACCGTATTTTACTATCACTTTTTCCGCAGACTTCAAGTATTGTAGCAGTTCGCTCGAGCTAATCACTTCTCCGTTACTCGTTAACCACGCGCCGTTCACTTTCAGTACTATACCGTTTACCTCTATTTCCGACTCGTTAGAGTACACTTTCTCGATCACGCCCTCTAGCGTGTGAATATTCTCTCTACTCTCTTCGCCTCGACCCGTGTAGCTTGTCTGGCTCCACACGTAGCTAGAGAGGTAGCTTACATAGAGGGGGAAGGCAGCCACTAGCACGCCTATGATTACAGATATTGCCAGGCCTAGCTTGTAGCCCATCTAGACCCCCTCCAATATAGATTTAATTAAAAATAAAAAATTATGGTTTACCGTAGCCCTAGCCTTGGCCCCTACCATTACTTGGCCCATTGGTTACGCTTGAGATCACAGCCTCGTACTGCTGCGGCGTCAGCAACTGCGGCTGATAAGGCTGTCCTGTAAGCTTTTCGTACTGTGTTGAAAAAGCGAGCAGGTGGTGTGCGCTGCCGTTTACTAAGTATGTGTATACTCTTATTATGTCCGGGTTGCTAGTTTCATTAATGAGCTTGTTTATATCTATTATGTCCTTCTCTTCGATGAGGCCTCCGACCTTCACCGCGTTCACAAGGCTCTTGCTACCTTCAGCTATCAGCTTATCGTAGAGCTCCTGCAGCGTCTTGTTGGTGAAAACGCCTACTTCATTGGTAGCCGGATCTGTTAGGTTGTACTTTTGGATTAGGGTTAGTACTGCGTCCATATGCCTCTGCTCGCTTTCGGCTATATTCTTGAATATCGGTAGCCCGTACATCTTGTAGAATGTTAAGTAAACGTCCCTGGCCAGCTTCTCTTCTTCTCTCATGAAGAGTATACCGTTGATTTCTTCCTGCGTGAGCCCTGTCTCCGATTGTGTTGTTTGGGATTGCTCTTGCATTGTCTGTGTGGTAGATTCGATCGTTGGCGTTGGTGTCGGCGTCGTCGGGTTAGCTTGCTGGTTATTAATTGTGTTTAGTGCGAAGGCTCCTCCAAGTACGGAGGCTACTAACAGGCCAATTATTAACTCGTACTTCACCTTGATCACCTCGTTTTTTGAGTGTTCTATTTGATAGTGCTACTGCTACTTATAAAATCTCGAACTCACGATTCGTATATATCAATAATATAAAAAATATGCGAGTAACACTAATTACTTATATAAATAAAATTTTAATCCTATTCATGTATACAACCAACACCTAACCATCCTATTATTACCTAGTTTAACTTCTGGAGGCATCTCTCGGCTGCATATTGGTAGTTTTTGCTTGCACCTGTCGTGGTAGCGGCATATTGGTGGGGGGTCGAGTGGTAGGCTTGGCTCGCCTAGCTCCTCGCTCAGCCTTAGCTTCTTTCTGGGGTCTGGCTGGGGGACTACGCATATGAGCATTTTAGTGTAGGGGTGGAGGGGGGTTCTCTATTACTTGCCTTGCTGGGCCTGACTCGACTATCATTCCCATATACATTACTGAGATGTGGTCGCTCATGTATGCTACTACTGCTATGTCGTGGCTTATGAATATGTAGGAGGTCTTCCTCTTCCTTTGTATCTTCTTGAGGAGGTCCAGTATCTGTGCCTGTACTGAGACGTCTAGGGCGGAGGTGGGCTCGTCTAGGACTACAAGATCGGGCTCCGTGGCTATCGCCCTGGCTATTGCGACCCTCTGCCTCTGCCCGCCTGAGAGCTCATGGGGGTATCTCCTGGCGACCTCTCGTGGTAGGCCTACTTCTTCGAGGAGGCTTTCAACTATCCTGGTTATCTCTCGCTCGCTTGTGGCTAGCTTGTGTATCTTTATGGGCCGGCCGATTATGTCTCGTATCCTCATTCTCGGGTTTAGGCTCGAGTAGGGGTCTTGATATACTATTTGCATCCTCCTCCTGTACTTCCTGAGGTGCTTTTTGGGGGTGAAGGTTATGTCTTCGCCGTCGAAGATTATCTTGCCGTCGGTGGGGGTATAGAGGCGTATCACCGTCTTACCCAGCGTTGTTTTACCGCTTCCGCTCTCGCCTATGAGGCCAAGGGTCTCGCCCTTGTCTAGCGTGAAGCTCACGTCGTCCACCGCCTTTAATAGACGGGTCCGGCGTTGGCCCTCCTTGACCGGGAAGTACTTCTTTAGGTGGGCTACTTCGAGTAAATGCTCCTTCACTGTTCAAGCCCCCTCCTCCTCGTAGAGCCAGCAGTACACTCTCCGGCCGTCGACCCTCTTCTCGGGGGGCCTCTCCCTGCACTTGTCCATCTTGTAGGGGCACCTGTCCATGAAGGGGCAGCCGGATATTTTCTCGCGTAGGTCTGGTATTGTCCCTGGTAGTGGTTTGAGTTCTCTGGACTCGAGGCTTGGTATTGCTTCGAGGAGCATCTTGGTGTATGGGTGTAGGAGCCTGGCGAATATGTCTTCTACGGGGGCGTCCTCCATTATCCTGCCAGCATACATTACGATGATCCTGTCCGAGATCTGTGCTGCCACTGCTAGGTTGTGGGTTATGAATAACACGCTCATGTTGTTCTTCTCCTGCAGCCGGCGTAGGAGGGCTATGATTTGGGCTTGGACTGAGACGTCTAGGGCTGAGGTCGGCTCGTCTGCGATTAAGAGGTCTGGGTTGTTTAGGAGGCTAGTGGCGATTAGTACTCTCTGCTTCATCCCCCCGGAGAGCTCGTGGGGGTAGCGGTCCAATACTTTCTCAGGGCTCGGTATCCTGACCTCGCGGAGTAGCTGTACTGCTCTCTCTAGGGCCTCTTTCTTCGTGGCTCCTGGGTTGTGGGTTATGTATACGTCGGTCATGAAGTCCTTGATTTTGAATACTGGGTTGAGTGCTGTGTTGGGCTCTTGGAATATCATGCTGATCTCGTCCCCCCTTATCTTGTTCATCTCGTCCTCGCTTAGGGCGAGGAGGTTTCTATCCTTGAAGAGTACTTCTCCGTTGTCGATTCTGGCGTAGGGGGTTAGGAGCCTCATTATCGCGTGGGCCATGGTGCTCTTACCGCTCCCCGACTCCCCGACTAGGCTGACTATCTCTCCCTTCTCGACGCTTAAGGAGGCGTTGTCTAGAGCGTAGACTTCTCCCTCGTCTGTCCTGTAGGTTACTGAGAAGCCTCTAACCTCTAATAGGGGCATTCCACCCGCCACCTCCTATTACTCCTTGATCTTGGGGTTGAGCACGTCGTTGAGCCCGTCTCCCATTAGGTTAAAGCCGAGTACTGTGACGGTGAGGAATATGCCGGGGAATATCCACATTTGCGGGGCGATATCGAGGTACTTCATGGCCTCGTTAATCATTGCACCCCACTCTGGCGTGGGCGACTGCACTCCGAGTCCTAGGAAGCTTAGAGCCGCCGCTGTCAGTATGCTCGCCCCTGTCCTAAGGGTACCGTGGACTACTACTGGGTACATGCTGTTGGGGAGGATGTACCTGAATAGTATTGAGAAGCTGGACTCCCCTATGGCCTCGGCAGCTTCAACGTATTCCAGTTCCTTCACGGCTAGTACTGCCCCACGGGTTATACGGGCGAATTGGGGGAAGTTGTATGCTCCCACGGCTATTATCACGTTGAGCAGGCCTGGACCTACTATTGCCGCTACTAGTATTGCTAGTAGGATGTCGGGGAAGGCGAGGAGGATATCTATTATCCTCATGAGGGCCTCGTCCACGTTACAGCCCGCATAGCCCGAGGCCGCACCATAGAGGACTCCTGCTATCACCGCTAGGAGTATGCCTGCGAAGGCTACTATGAGGCTTATCCTAGCACCGTAGATAGTTCTACTGAAGATGTCTCTACCAAGCTGGTCCGTGCCGAACCAGTGCTTACTGCTCGGTGGTTGGAGGGCTTCGCTCAGGTTGCCTTTGACCGGGTTGTAGGGTGTTATTAGGGGTGCTATTAGGCCTAGTATTATGAATGCTAGGACTATTGGGAATCCTATCTTGAAGCTCCTGTTCCTCCAGAGCTTGCGTAGTAGTAGCCTAGTCTGTGGAGACATGTTGAGAACCATTTCACCTCCCACCTCTCGAGGCTCTTATTCTGGGATCGATTATCATGTAGAGTATGTCTACGATAGTGTTGACCACGGCGAAGGTTGTGGCAACGAATAGGATTCCAATTTGGACTACCGGGTAGTCCCGGGAGAATATCGCGTCTATGAGGAGCCTTCCAAGGCCGGGATAGGCGAATACTGTCTCAGTGATTACTGCACCCGCTAGCAGGTAGCCGAAGATTAAGCCTACTACTGTGACTACTGGGATCAATGCGTTCCTCAGAGTGTACTTGTATATGACTAGCCTCTCCGGGAGGCCGAAGGCCCTCGCAACCTTAACGTGCTCCTGCCCTAGAACTTCAAGGGTAGTAGCCCTTGTCATCCTAGCTATGGAGAACATATATTTTAACTATTATTTTTAATTAATTTTCTTAGTACTTCATCGCTTATCTTTACCTCAAATTTTTTAGTTTTATAATATTTTTTTACGATAAACCTCTCTTTGTCTATTTCTGCTCTAGCCTCGAGGAACCCGTAGTTGATTAACTGTTTTAAGTGCGCGATTAGTAGTGGTTTCGATATGCCCAGCTCCTCTCTCAGCTCCCTCGTGGTTCTCTCCTTTACTGCACAGAGTGCTAGTATTTTCAGCCTTGTCGGGTGGGATAGAACTGAGAGTATTTTTGACAGATTTACTATAGGGTCTTCCTGACCCGCCATCTACCTGGGCACCCTTCCCCTCTCTAGGGCTCTCCCGAGAGCTCTTGCCTCAGGCTGATTATTTCTTGTTTTAATTCGTTGATTTCTCTGCGTAGCTCTTCCATCGTCTTCTCTAGTCTCCTGAGTTCATTGTCGTTTAGCCTAATCTTCTCCTTGAGTGATAGGGTTTTGAATACGTAGATTGCAAATACTGAGGCTAGGAGTAGGATTACGATGTAGAGGGCGTTTATTAGTGCGTCTGTTCCCACGTGCTTCCCCCCATGCCATCCGACAGGTAATTTAGTGTTTACCCTGGTAAATATTCTTTTCCTTGTAGTATTGGAGGAATCCTATGATGTTCGAGGTTGAGTGGGAGGCGAACGCTGGGATTATGGAGTTGCTGATCGCCCTATAGTAGCCAGCGATGACTCCGAGTAAGAGTGCCCCTGTTAGAACTGTGGCGAGGACGGGTCTGGGGGCATTGTTGAAGGGTATTATGTGCATGAGGGAGAATAGTATGGCTGGTACCAGTATGGCGGTTGCGAGAGAGGTATGAGAGAGTAGGTAGCCCTCAACTACACCCCTATACATGAGTTCCTCGCTGAAAGGAGCTAAGAGGAAGGCTACGAGAACCGCTTCAATTAATCTTCGAGGTAGGAATGGAGGCTCGTAATCATATTGCATATGTAAAACCATTGATGCCAGCGCTATGACGATTGCTAGAGCCCCCGAGTATAGAAGCGCTTCAAATAAGCAACAAAATGTAATTCGTAGACCGGAATACTCGAACCCGTTGGTGAGAGATACTGTTATAGTCAGGCTCATCACTATAAATGTTAATTGTGAAGCAGCTCCGGATAGAAGCTCTTCGCTCGTCTTCTTGGAAATGATAACGCCGACAAGCGTTCCCGGGATTAAAATCCCTGCCCATATAGTTATTGCTATTATTATAATAGTCAACAACCCTTATCACGGTTATTATCAGGTTATCTAGGTAAATTTAGATTTACTGAGATAGTCTAGTATTGACCAACAATGACGGCTCAGTTATTAATAGCTCTCTAGTTATTTCATGGTAAGACCAATCCGAGGTAGCAACGTGAAGTATAACTAGGATAGGGGGAATCAAGAGGTAGGCTTGAGGGCTTCCCTAATTAGAATGCTAGGGCGGGTAATTGTTTAGTGGAACCTTGTTTTAACTAGTACTGGAGCTTTTTCCATTAAATTTATTATATAGTATAATATATATTATATAATACCTTTTAAGTTTTAGTCCTTTTACTTTTAGCTTCTTCTAAGTGCATCTGTGAGATAAGAGTCCCCATGACATCCACTACCTTAGGTGAAAGGCACATATCTAGAAAGTGGGTAAGAGATACGACTTCTCTTAGGAATATCATTAAAACTTTAAAATATCTAATTATAAAATTAACAGTAAAATATCCTTTGAATCTTACTAGAATACCGCCACTTGTATATACTAGGCGTCTAAATATCATTGTAATTGCCGCATTCGACGAAGACTTATACTAGTGCTTAAGACTGAGGATAATTTAGCGGGGAAATCCTTGGAGGCAAAGCATTCTAGGATTACTGTATGGTTGGTTGTATATGAGCTTGCTTACATTGCTACCTCTACCCTAACTGGATTACTACTTTATTATTCCTCTTAGGCTTCACCGGTAGAGTCTGTAGCTTTCATTAAAAGCCGTAATACTTTAGATGCGGTTTTGCATATATGGCTTAATAATACCGAGTCGTTTCTTATCGCCGCCGTTCTTGTTATCATACATCCTATACTGGGAGTAGCAACGGCTACTTTTACCTCGATATTCTCCGGTCAACTGCTCGCCTCCTGGCTGGCTAGCTATTGCAGTACTGCCCACTTTATCTACGGGAATATCGAGACTCAGGCTTACATAATATTATGGCTAGCCGTAGCTCAAACCTACTACGGCCAACGAGGATGCAGCGACCTCATGTGCAGATGGATGACTACTCTCGTACAAACATTGAGAATATTAGTCTATGCTTTTGTAATATTCCTAGTTTTAGCAGTTGTTGAAGTGGCTGAGGTGAGTGTTTTTGGTTGAGCCTGCTCTAATGCGTAGACTCGTGTCTGGCCTTGGAACCGCTTTGATCACTGCCATTTCACTCTTAACCAGCAATACACTACCCCTAACCCGAATATTCAGGGTAGTTACGGGCACGTTCGGGACAACAATGTTATACATTTCTGTCGCCCTGGCTTTAGCGATACACAGGTCCTTCCCCGGGAGCCATGACAGGCCGGAGGAGGTAGGAGAGCTTCTCACGGAGGGCCCTTACGGGCTGTGCAGGCACCCCTTCTACTTCCTTGTAATGTTGGCACAGGCCTCAATCCCCTAACATTTACGAGCCTCATAGGATTACTTACAGCCATCGCCCTCATCCCAGCATGGCTACTCCTCGTAAGAATGGAGGAGAAGGAACTAATTGAGTACTGGGGCGATAACTATGTAAATTATAAATTATATGAGAAGAGTGCCCGCCCTACTACCAAACCTAAAGACGATAATTAAAAAGCACGTGAGACTGAGGAACGATCAAAACTAATGCTTATCAGAACCAGCAAACTCTCAACGCTAAAGATAGAGTGTTCTACAATGTTAGGTTAAGTATCCCGCTAATAATAGTCTGGAGATAGCGAACCTCCGTGACTCCTTCACCCCAGCGAGGAGGTAATAGCTTTCACAAGGGACACGTGATGCTAGTGGCCTGCTTGAGCGGCCTCCTTATTCGAAGGGTTTACGGCAGTCTAGGGTTTTGATTAGTATGGCTGCTGGTTGTCCGTTGAAGGGCTTGTATTCTTCTACTACCTCGTACAGTTTGAAGCCCTTCTTCTTGTAGAAGGCTAGGGTTTCGAGGTACGGCTCGTAGTCCATACCCCCGTAAGTCTTAACCGTTAACACTGGCTTGCCTTTACTACAGGCATAGGACTCTGCTGCTCTGAGGAGTAGTGTTCCAAGGCCCCTACCCTGGAACCCCTTTTCTACGGCGAGCCAGGCAATCTCAACACAACACTCCCTCTCTTCAAGTATGATGAAGCCTCTAACCACATCTCCAACACGGGCTACAAACCCCGGCAGTCGCTTAGCGGCCTCTTTTATCTCGGCTACTGCGTTAAGAATAAACCATTCTGGGAGACCCCGGATAATACCTAATACATGGCTGACGTCCTCTTTCCTAATCCTATCAATAGTGATATTAACCTTAGCCATAACTATCGCCTTCTCTACTTGAGTATTTATTAATGGTCGTTTAGGTAATAAGGGGAGAAACCTTATTTTAGGATAGGAATGAGTGTGGGTTGTAGACCAGGTAATAATTATTTAATTATATTATTTTAGAAAAATTAAGTGATAATTGTGCCGGCTAGCGATACTGAAAATCTTTCGGATCGGGTTTAGACCAGTTTCGGTATGTTCCGTATTAGGGGTGTTTAGGGTGGTTAGGGTTAAGAAAAGTATATATCAACAAGGAATTATGGGAAAAATACATCTAAAAAGATGTTGAAGCCAGCAGGCTCCTTAATACACTCCTAATACGTATACACGTACCAATAAGCCTTTCTAGTCTAGACCTAGATCCCGAAGTACTTCTAGAAGCTCTTACCTGCTTAAGAAAGTGCCTAGTGGCGGGCCCGCCGCGAGTTTGAACCCGCAAGCCTCCGGCTCCGCAGACCCAAGCAATAAAAACCCATGTTGCATGAATTTATGGAGAAATGCAACATTCACTCTAGCATGATAATCCCATCAGAGGCTCATTCCTGATAATAGTGCAACACTCGAGGATAAAGGCTTAGAGGCTCCAAGCCAGTCTATAAACATTGGGGATTTGAGTTGTCTAAGGTTATCCGGGTCAAATATGAGAAAGGCGTGTTGAAACCCCTAGAACCCTTAATATTGAGAGAGGGAGAGGAAGTAGAGATCGTTATCAAACACAGGATGTTCGAGGAGAAGGATTACCGGGAGCTAGTGGACTACCTTGCAAGGCTTCCCAAGGGTAAGGTAGAACTACT
>WAOR01000099.1 GCA_015521175.1 Thermodiscus sp. | reverse complement strand
TTCCACTGTAGACGGCGTAGTCGACTCCTCGTATCGTGTACCCGGTGTTGAGTAGGAGGCCTGCCGCGTCTCCGACAACGAGGAGGCCTGGCATGTAGAGTTTCTTTGGCATGAAGCGTAGTCCGCCCTCGATGGTCATATGAGCGCCGTACTCCATTACGTCGGCGTCTTTCCAGAACCTCTTGAAGAAGGGGTGAAGCCTCAGCTTTTCCACGAGGAGAGGCACGGACTCCTTAAGGGCTCCTTTCTGTGCGGTCTCGAGCGCCTTGGCAATGTGTAGCACTAGTCCCACGCTAACCGTGTCCTTCATAGTGTAGATGAAGCCTCCCCCGGGTATTCCCCTGGTTATGTCTCCTGCTAGTAGCCATGCTAGTCCTTCGCCCTTCTCGAGGCCAAACCTCTCGTTAATATTCTTTTCTCCAACTTTTATTACTTCCTTTACTCCAAGCGCAACCGTCTCCGGATCTATCTTCTCCACTAAACCTAGCTTCTCTAGAAGCATTCTGTTGACTCCTTCAGCGTCAATAACGTAGTCCGCATAGATTGTGTCCGGCCCGCTCCGGATACCTATTACTCTACCGTTCTCCGCGACAATCTCTTCTACGACAACCTCGTCTACTAGTATGGCTCCTGCTTCAACAGCCTTCCCGGCCATCCACTTTGCCATCTCGGTTAGGTAGGTAGTGAATGCGACCCCTCTAGCGAGCTTATAGTCGATCGTGGTAATCCTGTCACCGTAGACTAGGCTCATCTTCTCCCTTGTAACCCACCTGTGAATGGGAGCCTCCTTGTCTAACTCCGGCCATACCTCTCTTAGCGGGGCAGCATAGATCTTGCCGCCATAAACCTCCTTAGTCCCTGGACCCCGCCCCCTCTCCACCATGAGAACCTTGAAGCCCTCCTTTGCTAGGAGGTAGGCGGCGGAGCTACCGGCGGGTCCTGCTCCTATTACTACGACGTCGAACTTCGTTGGAACTCCTGGTGGCACCGCCACCAATACTTCACCGCGCTACCATTTAATGTATCGGATATATATTAGGTAGAGAGTAAGAGAGGAATCGTGGGAAAACCCTTCTCTCTCTTTTAAACCCTCAGGAGAGTCAATGATAGGCCTTTACCTGCTCCACGGTTAACGCGGCTTATCCTAGCCCTGCCCGGTAGGCGCATGGAGTAGTCCTCTACCGGGATTGCAAGTGGGAAGTGCTTCTTTTCATCGTCCAGCACTGATGAGAGCTTTTTACGGAGCTCCTCGGCCACCACTAGCTTCTTCTCATCGCCTGGTAGTATTGACGCATATGCTATACTGTACACTCGGACCGCTTCCTCTGAACCGGGCAGTAGGCGGGGGAGCCCTTCATCGTCTAGTGCGACTCCCAGCCATAGCCTCACAGGTATCGGCTTGAGATAGTTCTTCCTCCCATAAACCATTATTCCCCCCTTAGCCAGGTACTCGCCTGTAGGCGGTGACAGAGAGACCTGGCTCGCGTCTACATAGAATACGCGGACAGCTCCCACCCCCGTCTTCCAAGCCTTACTATAGGCCACCGCTATAACCGCCGCATCATAGAGGTCATCCTCGCCCGGCACCCTGCCCCTAGTCTTCACCACGACGGCCGGAGCTCCATGAATATCAGCATGCATGAAGATGTCGCCAGGCTCAAGGTACTTTCTAGCAATGACCTCGTTCTGGCCAGCATCTCTCCCACCTATGACTAGGAATCCGGAGCGGGTAACGGTGTAGTGGAAGGCCTCGAACCAATACCTCTTCCTCCTTTTATACGCCTCCGCCAGGCTCCTAGCCCTAGCTTTCAACTCTATCTCTGCAAGCTTCTTCTCTACATCAATCATTAGGCTCCTAGCCCTCTCAGCCTTGGCTTCTAGCTGTCCCGCCTTCTTGAATACTTCAACTATTAATTGGTCAACACTGGCTACGCTCCTGGGTATGGTTAGCGTTATACCTTCGATAACCACTATGATATTCTTCCCACCGCTCCTAGCCTCCGCGACTCCCTCTACCCTACAGTCACCCCGGCCCTTTCGAACGCATTCGAGAAGGCTTTGGAACTCTGGGTAATGCTTCGTAATAACGTCTGCTATTCTCCTCAGCTTCTCCGCCCGCTCCCTATACTCTCTAGCCTGCTCCTTGGCCTTCTCAATGCTCGCTAGCAGTTTAGCTCTCTCTCCTTCAAGGCTATCCGTAGCCCGCTTACCCTTCGCGGTTACAGGAGAGGCCTCGAAGAAATCGTCTAATGCATCGTCGAAGGCCTCGTAACGTGTAATCTCATACTCTCCTGCGTAGTGGGTGGGATTAAATGGATCCGCTTCTATTGGCGACTCGGGCGCTGATACTAGGTAGCCGTGGCCCTTCATTGATTCCTCTAGTATCTCCCTTATTGCCTCGACTATTCGCTCAGCTTCTCCAGGACCTAGCTCCTCCCCGCTTGCGCCTGCCCTGTGGACTGCTTCCTCGGCAACTTCGCCAGGGACTCCTAGTACCGATACTAGGGCAGGAACTAACTTGCCCTTGGCCTTATAAGCTTCTATTACATCGTCGGGCGTGATTGATTCCAGCTTCTCCCCGCGCTTCGGAGGAGGCCGGTAGGCCTCTTTAGGCCTCACAACTCGATCTCTTAGCCTCATGTACTTAGACGCGGCAAGTATGGTATTAGAAGGGTCGAGTACGGCCGCTATTCCTCTAGGGACAAGCTCTACTACTAGGGAGTAATCATTACTAGTAGTTATTTTAACAATTCTATCATCGTTAACTAGACTTATAGTCTTTATTCTCTTATTCTTCATATACTTCCTGGCCAAGACTACGAGTGGGTCGGGCTTGAATTCCTGAGGGGGAGCGCGCCTTGAGGTTCGATGTATTCTTCTACCCGGCTCCGCTATTATTATACCGGCTCCCTTCACCTTGATGTATATTAGACCTGCCTCTTTCTCATAGTAGATATTACCTATAGTCCTACCCTCGAGCTCCGTCTTCGCCCTCATAAGCCATGAAGCCACGTCTACTATGTTCATTGACTTCCTAGCCAAGACCCCTTTACCCTCCCAGATATCACAAGTAGCTGGTGAGAGTGCTAAGTAAATTAGAGGCCCCTCGACACGATTCTCCTCGGGCAATCAGGGGAGAGGGTGCGTTTAGTGCGTAAGGGTGCTATAATCGCTAGGAGGTACTCCCTAGTCGCATTCATAGCTGGATCCCTATACGGTATCCTGCTCGGAATCCTATCGGCCTACGGCGTGATGAATACCCTCTCGCCCGTAGCCAGGGGGCTCGCAGGCCTGGTAACGTCTGGGATACTGGGAGTGTTAGTGGCACCGATGGGAGCTGGATTCCGTTACCCCCTTACCCGGGGAGTCATCCTTGAGGCCTCAATTGTAGCAATGCTCTCCACTCTTGTTCTATGGGTAGTCGTATATGCTAGCTTGGTGGGATAAGGCGTTTTAATTTTAATCTAGTC
>WAOR01000098.1 GCA_015521175.1 Thermodiscus sp. | reverse complement strand
CTCAAGAATAGCCTCGTCGGGGTCCTCTATCCCCAGATACCTCTCAAACGAATCCCCTAGCCTAATAGTTGGGGGTCCCCCATGCATGCAAAGCAGCTTGCCTCCTATGATTAGCGTGTATGGTAGCATATCCCAGACCCTAGATAAGAGGTCATAAGCCCTGCCCGCAGCTTCGCCATAGAGCCTTCGGAGAGCCTTTGGGAAGTCGTGGGGGTATGGTACGAGGTTTCTAGGGGGCTCGTGGTTCCCGCGTAGGATTACTAGGGGTTCTCCTTCAAGGTACCTCTTCATTAGAGTATAGATAACCGTTACTTGGCCCTCGGCGGTACCCCTGTCCACGTAGTCTCCGAGGAACACTCTAAGATCGCTGTCCCCGCTCTCAGCTAGGATCCGGTGGAAGGTCTCGGCATCCCCGTGTATATCTCCGACTATCGTGATCACTGCAGAGCCGGGTAGCGAGCCTATGACTACGCCTCCCAGCCTCCTAAGTCCTGGAACGTTCGAGTGCCTCCTCTCATCTATCTCCCTCTCCATTCTCGACAAGAACTCCTCAGCGGTCAAGATTAGCTCTTCAAGGGGTGGCACGGGCATTCCAGGCTACACCATAACTATCTAAATAGGCTCTAGTCATTAAACTACCTAGTATACGGGGCCAGCGTGTAATGAAGCTAGACTCCAGGGAAGTGCTCTACAAGAGCTTAGCGATACTCTACAGGTACGCCTCCGACATAGCAGTGCTCGAGTATCCCAGGAGCATCGAGAGGAGGAGCATCGACCTAGTCGTGAGCCTGAGAGACGGTCGTAGAGCCTTAATTAAGGTTACCGCAGACGCCTCGGAGGTGCCTCGGGGGGAGGTCAACGAGTTAACGAGCCTATCAGCCTCCATGGGGGCCTCCCCCCTAATAATTGCCGAGAGGAGAGAGGGAGAGGAGCTCCTACCCGGAGTAGCCTACGAGAAGGGGGGAGTGAACCTCGTCTCGCCGGAGACCGTGGAGGGGGTCCTAAGCGGGAGGGACCCCGTATACGTCTACGAGTCGAGGGACAGCTTCAAGGTGAAGGTTAACCCTGAAAGGCTCCGTGAGAGGAGGCTCGCTTCAGGGTTGAGCCTCGGAGACCTTGCATCATACATAGGCACGTCTAGGAAAGCTGTCTACGAGTACGAGAGAGGCCGGCTCGACCCAACGATCGAGAAAGCCCAGGCCCTAATCCGCCTCCTCGGCGAAGACATAGTGGAGGAATACGACATCTTCGAGAGGCCGAAGCAGCCGCCCAAGCCGAGGAGAGAGACTTATGATTCCCGGCTAGAGGAGGAGGTTGCAGAGATACTTCAGAGTAGGGGCTTCACAGTAGTCCACGCGAGGAAGACAGTGCTAGATATTGGAGGATCCAAGGGGGAGGATAAAATAGTAGTCGTCGTCAGGCACCCGCGGGAGAGTGCCAGGAGCCTCCTCGAGAAGTGCGCATACCTCTCCCGCATGGCCTCAGTCATAGGAGTTGAGAAGAGGCTTGCAATAGTGGACGAGCCAAGGCTAGCCAAGGACCTAGAAAGCGAGGGCGTCGAGACAGTGACTCCAATGGAGCTCTCCTCCATAATAACCAGGCTAGAGGCTAGGGGAGAGGAAAACGGTGACAAGGAGTAAGCCGCCCCGCTACTTCTACACGGGAAAACCAGGGGTCGGGAAAAGCACGATAGTAAAGGGGATAGTAGAGGAGGCCAAGAAGCTCGGCTGCAAGGCAGGAGGGATAGTTGCCCCCGAGGTCCGCCTTGGAGGTAGAAGAATAGGATTCCGCCTCATAGACGTGGGTAGGGGCGTTGAGGGGTGGCTAGCCAAGGCTGGATACCCTGGCCCTAGGATTGGGAAATACGGCGTCGTGGTTGAAGATGTGGAGAGGGTTGGTGTTCCAGCCCTCGAATATGCCCTCCAAGACTGTGATATTGTAGTAATCGACGAGATAGGCCCCATGGAGCTAGCCGTTCCCTCACTAAAAGAGGCGATCCGCCGGGCGCTAGAATCCCATAAGCCCCTTGTGGGAGTGGTTCACAGGGCTCTTAGGAGTAGGCACCCCGACATGTACAGGCTGGTTGCCGGGACGGGGCGTATTATACTAGTCACGGAGGATAACAGGGATAGGTTGCTGGAGGAGGCCCCTATTGTCGCCAAGGAATTGTGCGCCTGGAGCGGTAGTAGGGGAGGGTAGGGCTCTACTATATGTACCCGACGTGGAGAAGGCTAGGAGCGACCACGGAATAGAGCCCGCCTGGCTCGAAGTATTCTATAATCCCCGCATGACCTACAATAGAGACCTCAGCGTGGCCGTGTTATCAGCCTACGCTAAGAGACTCGCCCCGGTACCAGACTTCCACGTAGTCGAGCCCCTGACCGCGACCGGAGTTAGAGCTGTACGGTATGCCCTAGAGTCGGAGGTCCAAGGGCGAATACTGGCTGGTGACGTGGAGGAGTGCGCTGTAGCCTATGCGAGGCTTAATGCGAGCCTGAACAACGTAGACGATAGGATCATAGCCAGGAGAGCCGATGCAAGGGAGCTATTGTACTCGGCCCCCCAAATACTGGGCAAGGCCCCACTCTACGTTGACATAGACCCTTTCGGGTCCCCAGCACCCTTCACGTCTCCAGCCCTGAGCGTGCTCGGAGTCGGAGGCTTACTAGGAGTGACGGCGACAGACCTAGCAGTACTGGAAGGCTCGAAGTGGAGAGCTGCCTACCGCAAGTACTGGGCGGTCAACAGGCGGGTCCCCGAATCCAAGGAGGTGGGCCTAAGAATACTCCTAGGCCACATAGCCAGGACAGCGGCTTCCATGGACAAGTGGGTGCGCCCCCTCCTAGCCTACTACGCAGACCACTACTATAGAGTCTACGTCCAGGTCGGCCGCGGAGCTAGAAAAGCCGATAAAATGCTGGAAGACCACGTGGGCCACGCCTATTACTGTCCCGGCGAGAACAGAACATATCTAACCAGGGACCCCCCGGCTTGCGCCAGCATGACTAGGCCCCGGCAAATAGGCCCTCTCTGGATAGGCCCACTAAACAGCGAGGAATTCGTGAGGCTAGTATATGCGGAGGTCGAGGCAAGGGACTATCTCGAAACGAGGAGGAGAGCATTAAGCCTATTGGAAACCCTCGAGTGCGAGTCCAAGCTAGAAGACAATCTACACCTGCTAGTTGAGCAAGTAGCTCGCTATGCTCGGAGGAGTATGCCGAAGGTTAGCAGGCTCGTCGAGCTACTCCACGGGGAGGGTTATCGGGCTTGTAGAAGCCACTATGCTCCCACTGCTATAAGGACAGATGCCCCCTATATGGAGGTTGTCCGGCTTATCTCCCTCTCATGAGACCTCGCCCGAATCTTGGCTCTTAGCCACCTGTCTAGTAGAGGGCACAATCTGGGGTCATGGAAGTTCCTAGGGCCGCAGTCATTGATGAAGGGGCAGGTTGCACACGGTATATCAAGTATAGTGGAAATATCAATTTTAACGCTAACCGGCTCGCTCGTTGTTTTCGCTATTGTGAGCCTATAGGTCCTCCTACCATTGACTATTACCTGCTCCCTCTTAACGAGCCCTTTTTTAACAAGTCTTAGGACTAGTCTTGAACCCTCTCTGCTGTCAAGATTCATCATCTTCCAGAGATCGCTTTGGAGTATGCCGTCGCTTGACTCCTCTATTAGCTTGAGAGCTTTCTTCTCTAGCTCGCTTATTCCAGCCACTCCCGATAGTCCCCTCCCATGCACTCTTGCCTTGGGGGAACCCCCCGCGTAGTTTATCTGGGTTCCAGGTAGCTCCATAGTTTAGTATAGCATTGTCACAGGCTAAATATCTAATTGGTTTATTATTCATAAATTCTAATGTTATGTAGTGTGGAGGATTACCCGGGGTGCCTAGACCCCGACTATAATAACTATGTCCTCTATGAGGTACCTAAAGGTCTTCCTTACATTGGCCTCGCTAAGATTATAGACTGACGCCACAAGCTTCTGGGTGACATGCTCGTAGCCGTTAAGCCTAGCTATGAGGTATACGGCGGCCGCTGCAACCGCTTCAGGCCTTCTCCCCCACAGGCTCTTGCCAGTCCTTGCCACGGCCTCTAAGAACTTCATGGTCGGGACTCGTAGGCTTGGGGGAAGGCCTAGCTCGACTAGGAGTCTTACAACGTATCCTTCTATCCTTGACAGCCTAGCCTTTATCCCTGAGACGGGCGCCCTGCTCCTTGGCACGCTGTAGATGCCGAACTCGTTCATCCTCATCATTATCTTCCATACATAGTTCCTAAACTCTGGCGTGTTAGCCTCCGGTATCTCCACGCTAGCGGCCTCGTACAGCTCGTTCTCGCCTATCGGCAGGTTGTGGAGGCTTATCGCCTTTTTCAATGCGGCTATGACGACGGCGGCGCGCTCCCTCGAGCTTATTATCGTGGTCTTGTTGGCTTCCTCTCCTCTCCGCCTCCTCTCCTCGAAGTATCTCTTAACAATAGTGCCAGCTATTTCTAGGATCGACTGTGACCTAGGTAGGTTTAGCCCCCCCACTATTCTATGCATCAGCATGAAGGCGTCGATTATCGGAACATCACGCCTCCCTACCGGGGCCTTATACCTCTTCTTCCTTAGAAGCCTCGCCCTTGAGAGGCTCCCGAACTTCCTCCTCCTAGCCCTCAGCTCGGCGCCAATGCCCCCATCGTGCTGGGCGAAGGATAGGGGCTTGGAGCTCCTCTCAAGCCCCTTCTTCTCGCCCTTGCTAGGATAGTACCTCCACTCGGGCCTATCGTCTAGGCTTGCGTCTACTATGACCGCCCCGGTATCCGCGCACACCCTTTGGCCCTCGGGGGTTACGATGATGGACTCCGGCCTGCAGTCTACCACGCTTCCCGCCACGCTTCTTCACACTCCTCCCGGCCCTCGCCCCCCGGGGCTTCCTCCTAAGGCGCATGTAAATCCTGGCACCGGGCTCCGGAGGCTCACCCTCTAGTCTTATCACGGCGTAGGGGCTCTCTACCCTGCCAATTACGTCTACTATACGGCCTATTCTTCTACCCGAATCATCCTCGACCGGAGCCCCTAGCCTTATCCTCATGTTGGGATCGCTTATCCCCGCTACCAGGTATCCCATCTTAGTCGAGTGCAGTACTTCCCCTACCAGCAACCTGCCCGGCAACAGTAGCACCGGGCCCCGGGGGTGGGGAGGGCGGTAATATGGAGGTGTGCACATGGTATTTGGAAGGATTAACAGGTAAAC
>WAOR01000097.1 GCA_015521175.1 Thermodiscus sp. | reverse complement strand
TAAGAAATATTTTTTATTTTCTATTAGTTTTATAATATAGTTAGCTAAATCTCTGGGAGAATAAACCTCTTGAAGCCCATCGTCCAGGTATTTCGAGACGTGCTCCCGAAATCCTGGTATCCAGGACGCGAGTACTAGCGGAGCTTCCGCTTCTAAGGCCTCGAAGAATGAGAGGGGTACGGTTGATGGAATTATTCTGTAGGGGAGGAGTACCATGTCCGATGATATTATTCTCCTCCATAATTCTTCCCGTGAGAGGCCTCCCATGATTATATTGATGTTTTTATAATCTTTAATTGGTTTTTTAGGTTTGTCTCTTAGGAGAAGAGTGAGGCTCGCCCCTCCGGATAATATATTCATTATAATTTTAAAAGATTTAATGATTGATATTACGCCTCTCTCCTCAGTATATGGTCCAAAGTACACAAGAGATACCCCATCCCCTCTCCTGCCCCTCACAGGGGTTCCCCGAAGCACGCCCCTAACCCTAGGATAGTACACTATAACCCGGCTACCCGGAGCGAATCTAACGTAATCTCGTGAAGGAGTTATTATAAATTCTAGACTCCCGAGCACTTTTCTACCATAGAACCTAGCGAGGAAGTTCTCCACGAGAACAGCGTCAGCAACAACGGCTGTGCCCGAGAGTTTTATCCTAACATAGTTCCTTAGCAAGCCCGATAGTTTGGTTAGAAATGTTGTAAGGATACCCGCGATGCGGCACTTGTTGATTGAGTGCTCGTATCTACTCACCCACTTCTGGAAGTATCCGAACCCTATTGGAGCTAGAAGCAGTGTGCCAGGGGGGCAGTTAAGGGTCCCTGCGTCAACCTTTATTCCCTTCTCGGAGAGCATCTTTACCACATTATCTTCGAGGTTTCCCGGCCATGGATGAATTGTAACATTATAGCCCTGGGTTGCCAAGTCTTCGGCGATCTGGACGATATAATTCCAGGGCTGGAGACGTAGTGTTTCCATTGTTACGAACGGTTTCCCCAGGCCGGGTAGTAGTACTTTGATCAACGGGTTGCCTCACCTCTATAAATATCTTTAATTTTAGTTTTTTCCTCTTCGCTTATAATATCCGCGAGTTTATCAGGTGTAGTGATAAATACATCTAGAGGGAGCCGGTTTCTCCAAGCGAAGAGGCGTAGCCTCATTGTCCACAGAAGAGCTCGGATCGCGTTTGCTGCCCCCCTACTCCTTACAACCCTCACGTCGATGTCTGAGTATTTCTTAGCCGCTTTCCTACTAATGCTGCCAAATACTATTATCCTCTGGATATACGCGCCTGGCTTGTTCTCCCGTACATAGCTTTCCAGTAACCTCATTGCCTCCCGCGGTGACTTGCTCTTGTTGAGGTAGCTTAGCGCTATCGGACTATTAGATGCTAGAATATAGCTAGTCGTGTGGGCTACTAGGAAAAAGCCTATCGCCGCCGTTATGGACCCGGCGAGTAGGCCCAGTATAATAGCTGAGGCGTCTAACACTACTCGGAAAAAGTTCTCCGATGAATCGGCTATACGGCTCCCCTGGAGGAGCCAGTTAACTAGTATGAAGGCTTTGCTAGCGGCTAGTGCGCGGAGGTACGGGTTTCCTAGGTTCTTCCCCCAGCCTACGTGTCCATAGTTTCGGGCTATCACGTTGGCTATTGATTCTAAGATATCCTCGTTTAATCTCGGGTCTCTCCCAGTATCGATAATTATTGGTTTAATCAGTCTCGAGTTAGTGCCTAGAACTTTATCGTAGAGAGCTAGCCTTACCTTATATTTAGGATCGACGCGGGCTTCAGGTCTCCTAGCTATTAGCTCACTTAAGCTTGCCTTCGCAAGTATGGTGAGCCCTCTCCCCTGCATTTTCAAGAATCCTCTTACTAGAAGACCGGAGGCCTCATAATCGCCTGTATCCGCTAGGAGATCTACTAGGTTGTCCAGGGGACCTCTATCGCTCACTATTACGACTGGTAGTATTAGTGAGACCCCGTATTTTGCGAGATAGTAGAGGGCGTGATCGAAAGCGTAAAGAAGCTTGTATACGGGCGGGGAATGCTCGAAGAAGTGCACGCTAAACCTCTTGCCCCCCGCCTCGAATAGCCGTGTACGCCCTGTAATCCTAGCTATAATAAGGAATGGTATTGTTAGGAGGTATGGGAAACGGAACCACCTCACAATAACGGGGAGACCCCTCCTCCGCAACCTATCCGCTAGCTTCTCCACTACCGTGGACTTGCCGCTTCCGTCTATCCCCGATACGAAGACTATTATGCTCCTGGCCATTAGCGGTCCTCCTGAAGCTTCCTATACAGGTTTAGGTATGACTCCGCCATTCGGCTGGCGCTATACTTCTCTGAGACCAGGCGTATGTTCTCAACTGCGGCCTTCTTATAATCCTCGCCTGCTAATACGTGTGCAATGAGGCTGGCTGCCTCCCGGATTGTTGAGGCTAACAGTATGTTAAACCCGGACTCTACGAGCTCAATTGAATAAGGCGCCCTGAGGGCTACTATTGGCTTCCCTAGGGCTGCGGCCTCGAGTAGAGTAACCGGCATTATCTCGTAAAGGCTTGGAAGGAATAGAAGCTTAGAGTGCTTCATAACGCATAATGCTTCCCGGCGTGGAAGCCTTCCCAGGAATTCTACCATGCTATGGACTCCAAGCCTCCTCGCTAATTGCTCCGCTATAACCCGGTAGGGGCCCTCCCCGAAAACGCAGAACCGGGTTTTTGACCCATTCCCTGTGAGATACTTCGCGACTAGTGGAATCAGGTGTAATCCTTTTGTGTAAAAGAAGCGTCCGCCAGCCGCTACATCGCACTTGCCGAAGTTATATTGGCACAGCCTAGTGCTCCTCTCTATGTAGTCTGTGTCTACAGAGTTTGGTATGTGATACACTTTTGATGGGTCCGCCTTATAGTCGCGCACTATGTCCTCGGCTAGGAACCTTGCAACCGACACTACTGCGTTAGCCGTGTGCACCTCCTTTGCAAGTAGGGCGTCCCATGAGGGGTACGATGCGAGATATGTCGCGATCTCCCCCATGTTAGCGCGAAGTTTTGCTGAGTGGAGGCTTATGTGCAAGTAGTGCCTCGGATACCCGTGTACTGTGACTATCATTGGCGGGGGCTTCCCTCTTACTGTATTTTTTAATAATTGGAAAATAATTCCTCCGGAAAAACTATTAGCATGGACGACGTCTACTAAGCCCCTATCGAGGAGGCGTTTAACTATTGGCGCGGCCCTTACCTGAAACCAGAAATGCCTAGGCTTGATCTCCGGCGACTTGACTCTCAGTATGCGGACTCCCTCGCTCGTCACATATCTAGTCTCCGGACCGCGTGAAACTACTATCACCCTATGTCCTTTCAAGGCTAGGCTCGTTGCTAGGGCATGGGCAAAAGCGCCCCCGCCTCCGAAAAGGTAAGGCGGATATTCGGTAGATATGATTAAAATATTCATTTTTTACTCCTCATTATTCTCAATGAGTAGAACCCGTACACAAAAGCTCGAATAGCCATCATTAGAGGCGAATATACAATGATCAACGGGTCTTTGTAGCGGCGTATTCCCAGTGGTATGCTCGCGATAAACTGCCATAGATGTTTTACCCCAGCCTTCGCCAGACTCAAGGTCTCAGGGTTCCACGAGACAGTCGTCGAGATAATGTCCTGCTTGGCGATTGAGAGGCTACGTGCACCCCAGAATTGCTTCCTGGTATACTGGCGGAGGCTGTGCATGGTATCGTGAATGATCGGGTCCGGGTAAACTATGTAGGTGTAGCCCCTGCGTAGGATCTTTAACGTTAAGTCGTAGTCTTCTCCAAAGTGAAGCCTGGGATCTATTCCCCCAACCTCATCGTACGCCTTCTTCCTGACTAGAATATTGCCTCCGGGTACAGGATTCCTGCCACGCCGGAGCCTGTACTCCCATAGTGCGAAATACGCTCTCGCAGTATGGGAGGCATCAGCAGGCGGCACGTTCACGGGCCAGAGAATTGCGGCCCGCGGCCTCCCGAGTAGGGAGGATACGGCGTTAGCTAGCCAGTCTTTGTGCGGGAGGTATATGTCCGAGTCGAGTATCCCAAGTATACCCCCTGTAGCCAGCCGGGCTCCTCTGGCCCTCGCGAGCCCTAGGGGGCCTGGCTGTACGAGTACCCTATCGGCGTACTTCCTCGCTATCTCGAGGCTTCTATCGGTGCTTCCACCGTCAACTACAATTATCTCAATGTCAGGGTAGTCTTGCATTCTAATCGATTGGAGGCACCTCTCAAGCGTTCTCTCACTATTCATAGTAGGTATTATGAAGGAAACCCTCGGCATCTTCACGTACTCGCACCTCTGCGACCCGGGATTAATGGTGCCAAAAGGCTGGCTAATCCCCGGAAGAGTCTATTGACAAGAGCTACTCTGCGAGCTTCGAAAACAACGTGCCGAAAATCGACGACAACTCTATCACTAAGGGCTCCCATGAGTCGGCTCTCACCGCCATCTCTCAATATACTCCTCCTCTGTCTAAGTATCCGCGGGAGGCTCAAAGCGAGATCACCGTATATACGGGCTTTCGTAGAAGTATAGCCTCGCGTAAGCGCGTAGGCAAGCGAGAGTATTTCCGAGAGGACAATGAAAGGCAGGCCTGTTGCCAACAGTTTTCGAGGATAATCTCTGGCCAAGACGAGGAGCCTGTTCCTTTCAACAAGATAATACTTTGTTCTCGAGAGACCGCGTCCCCAGCTGACCCCCCAGTCATGATACGCAGTAAGACTCGGAATGTACACCACAGGATATCCTTTAGCCCATGCACGCAGACCGAGGTCCAGATCCTCTAGGAATGCATAGAGGTAAGGATCGAAGGGGCCTAAATCTAGGAGAGTTCTCCTATCACTGATAAAGAGTGCTCCATGAGGGGCTGTTATAATTGAAGCGCCATCTGGCTTATCTGGAGGTTCCCCTAGACCTCTTAGTATTCCGTAGCCGGCGATATGTAGGTCTAATCCTTTCGAATTGACTGTGTTACTGCGCTTTATTAGTATTTTAGGAGCAATTATTTTTTTATTATTAATTTTATTCTTAATAATTTTTGATAAAACACCCATGAACTCTTTACTCAACACGATATCCGGGTTCGAAACCATCAAATTATTTCGGCTAGCGACACGTACACCTATATTGACAGCACCCGCATAACCAAGATTATAATTATTCCTCCATAATTTAATATCAATACTACTGTGAGACCGTAACTCTCCCAATCTTTCAAAGTCTACTGGCTCTGAGGCATTATCAATAACAATCAACTCTACCTCTAAACAGTAATCACAGCTCTCAAGGCTCGATACAATACTATCGACTAGCTCAAATACGTAATCTGATGAGTTATAATTTACCGTTACTATTGATAATCCGTCCAATTCGATCAACTATTGCCTATACAATAAAATCGCCGAACTCCTCCCTTAGCTTCCGCGGAGACAGTTTAGCGTATCTGTCCATGCTCCCCACGTCGTACCATGGGCCGTCGTACTGGTAGGCTTTAACCCTCATGCCCTCCCGGATCATGCGGGGTATTAGGTCTGACATTATGTCGAATTGTTTCCCGAGCACCCTGCCAACCCCGCCTAGTATCCCGGCTTCCAGTACGAGGACCCCTATCGTGGCTTTAACCGGGTACCACGGCTTCTCCACGAGCTTTACTATATCGTCTCCTTCAAGCTCTGCCACCCCTACGGGTAGCCTGTACCTGGTCGCCACAACTACTGTTGCATCGGCCTTGCTCTGATGGTGCTTCTCGAGTAGGTCTCGGACGTCTACTCTGGCTAGGATATCACCATACCATACTAGTACCGTGTCGTCATCCTTTATGAGGCCTCTATCATACGCCTTCAAGAGGGACCCTCCGGTCCCCGTATAGCCCTCGTCGTCCTCGCTATACCTTATCCTCACACCCCACCTGTCCCCGTCACGAAAGTAGTTGATTATCTGGTTACCGTGGTGGCCTATGAGCAACACGATATCCCTTATACCGTGGCGGGAGAGCCACGATATTACGTGTTCTATGAGGGGTTTCTCCCCCTCGCCGATGGGCATCATCGACTTTGCGAGTACATCCGTGTAGGGCCGAAACCTGGTACCCTTCCCACCCGCGAGTATAGCAGCCTTCACGGACACGCTATTCACCTAAGCCTAGAGTATGGGAGCTTCATGGCCCGACAGACAGGGATCCTCTTGTGGGATCTTCATAATAATTCGAGGCTATATCTACTATGGGTCCAATCATGCATCCAAGCGGTAATAGCAGGCCCCACAAGCCCCCTACTACAAAGTATGTCTAATGAGTTATTTTTAAAGTTTTCCTGGAAATGCATAACAGAGCAGGCACAGAGAGTAAAACGACGCCCGCAATAATGAGTGCTACCCCCGGCCAGGGACTGGCTTCCTGGAGGAGAGCGTGTATCCCTAGGGGGAATAGTGAGGCGGCGGGAGGGGCCACGACTACCATGAACTTGTATAGCCTGCCGGTGAGGCACGGGTTAGCGTATGCCTCCGGCCAGCACAGCGTCATGCATAGGGTGACTAGTACTGGTAGTTCTGCGACCAGCCAGATCGCGATAATAATGGGCGTGTCCGGTCCTAGGTAATAGTACAGGGTGTTCCATAGTAGGGGTGCCTGGACTAGGGATGCAATCCCGGATAAAAGCCTGACAGGCAGGCCTGGGGGTTCGAGGGGTATCCCCTCTTCAGGGCCTGTCTCGGGGAGCGGCTCCTCTAGCAGGTACTCCTCCGCCCTTCTCCGGAGAACAGTAAAGTACACAGCGGTGGAGAATACTGTTCCTGCTACGGTGACGTAGAAGCCCGGCATTGGCCCGAATAACAGTGAGGTAACAATCGATGCCAGGCCTGTCAAGCCCAGTAGGATGCCCGTGAGGCGGTAGGCCTCTTCTCGAGCCCTCCGGGATGCGTGCTCGTAAATTGTCCCCTCGAATGGGGCAGGCTCCATTTCCCCAGCATACCTGTACATTAGGAATCCAATAACCGCGATGTCGACGCCGGTGAAGGCTACAACCAGGCTACCCGGGTCAACCACTAACCCCCACCTCCATGCTGTCCAACACGTGGCGGAGCCATGTGGCTAGCTCCAAGGCCTCCCTAGCCCCAGCCTCGGTAACCCTGTAGTACTTCCTCGCCTTCCCAGTACCGCCAAGGGCCCAGTAGGACTCGAGGAGCCCCTCGGACTCAAGCCTCTTAAGAATATCGTAGAGGCTAGAGGGGGGAGGGGGATAGCCTAGTAGCTGCGATAGCCTCTCCCTCAGCCAGTACCCATGCATCGGCCCCTCCCTCTCCAGAACCACTAGTACGAGTAGGGCTGTCAGGCCCTTGGAGAGTTGCTCCCTCAGCCACCTCCTAGCCATCCCCCCTCCCATCCACCGGCGGGTATAGTAGCCAGAGAGCTATGCCAACTAAGCCAGCCGCGATAGACCCGGAGATACCAGTTGGAGGGGCCACGAGTCTAGGCCCAGATACTGCGAGGGCGAATAGGCCTGCGACAGCGTTCATCGTGCCGTGGGCCGCGGCTGGAGCCATCACGCTGTTGTAACGGTAGCGGAGCCATGCTAAAACCATGCCCATACCGGTCGTGAGAGACGTGAAGACTATTACCGCTGAGGGACCCCCGCCGCTACCACCACAACCTACTATCGAGTAGTTATAGCCCGCCCAGATTAGGGGCGCATGCCACAGCCCCCAAATAACGCCTACCAGCCCCGCGGCCAGGGGCTCGCCGTAGTCCCGGGATAGGGTATCGAGTAGTAGGCCCCGCCACCCAGTCTCCTCGCCGAGGGCTACAACCATGTTAAAGGTAACACCAACTATGAGGCCTACCAATAGTATCCCTGCGACAATGATTATCCAGGCCCACCCACCACCGCCTACCAAGTCTCGGAGGACCGGGCAGGGCTCAATCCTAACCCCCAATGGTAGGCCTACCCCTAGAGACAACACGAGTACAAGGATTACTAGTAGGCCAGAGACAGTAAGTGGCGCCAGGCCTGGGAATACTACGTGGAGAGCGCGGAGCCATTCTCGAAGGCGTCCCTCGACGGCTAGAACTACTAAGGCCGCGAGGAGTGGGGTGAACATCCTCGCAACTAATACCGCTTCCAGTAGAAGGGTAGCCTGAGGGTCCCTCATGGACTCCCTTAACAGGCGTATCCCCGGTACGTCGAGGGCGTAAGCCGTGGTGAAAGCCACGGCCAGGAATAATGCGAGCCTCGATCTTGTAGTCAAGCTCCTCTTAACCATTATTTATACACCGGGGCTCGTAGTATAAACACCAGTATAGAAACACTCTACCAAAGCACTTAAATCTACCGCGTAGGTATTAGTAACCCCTAGGAGTGTCGAGAGGGATTCCTGCAGTGACCGCGGCCGCTTTAGTGTCTGGATCCCAATTGTTCATGGCGGAGGTCAAGAGCCCTATAGGCATAATAGTAGAGGCTATCAGCGTATTCTTCGGCCTAGTACTCTACGCATACTACAGGAGCAAGCCCGGAAGCAGGGGCAAGGCTAAACTAGTACTAGTAGCCGTCATCACTGCGCTAGTAATCATCCCCCTCTCGAGCTACGCCTTCGCAAGGCCCGGCTTAGAATACGGCGCAGTACTCAACGGGACAACGCTTACCGTCACCTACTATGGGACATCCAGGGAAACATTCAACATCTGCAATGTGAACGTTAGCCTCCAACCCCTAGATAAGGCCCTAGAAATACTAAAGGTTAGGACCAATGGCGTAGCCGACCCATCTACAGGCGTATACATGGGCCACTACAGGACCGTGGACGGTAGACCCGCAATCGTGATAGTCTGGAAAGAGAC
>WAOR01000096.1 GCA_015521175.1 Thermodiscus sp. | reverse complement strand
ACCTGGCCTTGCAGCCTGCTTTTAGGATTGAGGTGTAGAGGCTTGAGACTTGGGTTGAGTCTCCCTCTATGAAGAGGGCTTCGTAGCAGTAGTCCTCGGAGTGTTCGTGGACTATGTTGGAGATTATCCTCCTGTGCTCCTCGGATATTCTCCTGGCCTCACCCCAGTCGGGGCACCTTATGATTAGTATTCCCCTGCACTTATGGGGTACTAGGAGGTGGTTGTAGTCTTCCAGATAAGCCCTAACTGCTTCTTCAACGAGCTTGCTCCTGTCGACGCCAAGCTTCTCGGAGAGGACGGTGAGCTTATCTGCTAGGTCTTCCGGGAGGCTCACGCCGAATCGTTTCCGACCCCCTCTCCTCCGCTTCACCGGCATCTTCCAGTCCTACCTCCTCGCCAGAAGGACTACCAGGAAAACGGCAAACAGGGTTAGTCCGGCCATTGCTGAGGGCGAGGTGTTAGTTGCCACCGCTATGCCCAAGCCAAGTAGGGTGCTATCGGCTGAGACGAATATGCTGTAGGTTAGGGTCTTGTAGATGCCCTTGGAGGAGTAGCCTGCTATTACCCCGGGTAGCAGTATTAGCACGTGCTCGAGTACGAAGCCAACTATCCTCACCATGACTACGACTATAAGGGCGATGAACGTGTAGATTAGGGCTTCATAGGCCCAGGTCCTCAGGCCCGAGAGCCTCGCATCCTCCGGGTCTAGGCCCGAGTACACTATCTCCCTAGCTGTAAGGTAGGCTATCACAGCGAACGCTAGAGCTGTTGAGACGGCGAGTGCCACGTCGAGCCTCGAGGCCAGCAGGGGGTCCCCCACGAGGCTAGCCCAAACCTGGCTAGCCGCAGGATACCTTGTTAGAACAAGATAAGCTGCGAGGACGCCCCCGGAAGCGGAGAGGGAGACGAAGACGCTGGTAGCCTCGTCTGGGTCTAACCCATAGTAGACGAGAGCGGCGGCGAAGTACACTAGTAGCAGGGCTATGATGGTCATCCACGCGTCGACAGAGCCTCCAAGCGTATATGCTAGGGGCACGCTGACCATTGCGGCGAAGAAGCCTGCGTGCGGTGAGGCGGCGGCTATGAACATTAGCCTTCTAGCGTAGACCAGTAGGCTTAGGGCTCCGAAGGCCACCCCTGCTGAGAGCATGACAGTGGTCCAGCTCCAAGAGTACCTCTCACCTATGAAACCCCCGACGCTGAAAGAGGCTAGAGTATAGAGAACTAGTATAGCGTCCCTCTTATCCATGGCCCCGTCACCCCGCGTGTGAGTCGGATATATGGAGGTGCCTCTCAACCTCTAACACCGCTCCCCCGTAAACCCTCACGAGCAGATCCTTCCTTAGGACCTCTCTGGGTGGCCCAGCGGCGACTACCCCTCTATTAGCTAGGACAACAGTCTTAGTATAATCGAGAAGGAGCATTGGATCGTGGCTAGTCACAACTACGAGTCTCTTCTCCGCGAGGCCGGCGAGAAGCCTCGCCAGGCCAACCTTACCTGCAGGATCCACGGGCGACAAGGGCTCGTCTAGGAGCAATATTCCAGGCCCATGAACAAGCGTTCTAGCAATGAACGCCCTCATCAACTGGCCCCCGCTTAGCTCCTGGAGCCTCTTCCACCACGCCTCCACCGGCATTCCAACTCTTTCCAGAGCCCGTCTAACCAGATCACCTACGCGGGCGCACCGGATTCGAGGCCACCCGTATTGGAAGAGTGCCCGCGAGGAGACGAACTCCCATACAGTCATAGGATTGAACCTTGACACAGGGGGCCTTTGGGGGACATAGCCCAGGTGTCTACCTGCTCTTGCAGGGTTCCCGGTGACGTCTTCCCCGTCTACTATCACACGGCCCTTTCGAGGCTGGATTAGGCCAGCTATTATTCGGAGGAGCGTTGTTTTACCGGCCCCGTTAGGACCTATGACTTGTACTAGTCCCGGGCCCTCAAGCCTCAAGTGCGTCTCCCTAATGATGATCTCGCCGTTGACGGCGTGTTCAACTCCTCTCAGCTCTACGATGGGCAAGCTGTCTCCACACCTGTGCACAATTCATGGATAGAATCGTCGGATTTATGCATAACTGCCGATCCGATAATAAGGCCTAGCTAGCCATGGATAGTATCCATTTATCTTGGAGGGGGCAAGGCATGATGGCCTGGGGGGATTATGAAAAGAGGCACGGCGATCCTTCTACTCGCCCTGCTATTGGCTAGCGTGGCAGGCCTAGCCTTCGGGAAATACGCTGGATACATTCCTCTAACGCTACACAAGGAGAAGATAGTAGTAGTGACCTTCCCTAACCTGAAGGGAGACGTACAGCTACTCGTAAAGGGGTGCGACATAAAGGTAATCTCCCTAGCACCCCCGGGGGTTGACCCGCACAGCTACACTCTATCGCCGGAGAAGGTTAAACTCGTCAAGGAGGCCATGCTAGTAGTTTCAACGGGCCATGCTCCCTTCGAGCTCTCTCTACGTAAAATAGTCCCGCAGGATAAGCTAGTCGAGATCAACAAGATACCGGGCATTAAGCTCGCCAAGCTTCCCGGCTCCGGCAAGCCGAATCCTCACATGCCAATCCTCGACCCCCACAACTACAAGGTGTTCATAAACTATATCCGCTGGAAGCTCGGAGAAGCACTACCCAAATGCTATTACAGGATCTATGATAACATGGCTAACCTGACCATAGCACTCTCCGATATTACACGGGGCGACTGGGGAATACTCGGAGGACCACTTAATCCCAGACCAGCGGTAATCACGAGTCCGCCACTACAATATGCCGTCCAATGGCTAGGCCTCCACCCAGTACTACTATTATCACCCGGTGAAGGAGCTACTCCACCCGCCGAAACCGTTGAGAAGGTTAAGAAGATACTTGAGAATAATGGAGTAGCTGTCGTCATGACTGTTCCACCTAATGCGAAACCCTATTCCAAGCTGGACGCATGGCTGATTAACGTCGCGAAAGAGGTAAACGCCACAGTATTCGCTGTACCGGCACCCTTCGCCCTTAATAGTACTATCAAGATTATCTATTATGTATCTCTCGAGGCGACCGCACTATCGATTCCTTCTGGAGTCACAGGCAACTCCGGGTGACCCGATAGGATGAGGCTCCTCGAGCAGTAATGCTATCACTGTTTTAATGCTTTAAACTCAATAATCTCAGTGGGGGCTGGCAAGGGTGCTACCCATAGGACAGTGAGGTGTACCACTTGGTATGCCCGTACGCTAAGCAGATAAGGGGCTCAATAGCATTCTGCCAATTAATCAGGAAGAAGGTATCAACCCTAAGATACCCCTGTAAGGGTAATTACAAGAGATGCCCCATCTACTTGAGATACGGGGCCAGGGCAGCACCGCCCCCAAGGCCCAGGCCGGAAGAAAGACCTAGAGCTGAGGCTAAACCTCCCGAGGAAGCCGTGAAGCCTACCGTAAGGGAGGAGAGACCTGCTCCACCCATAAAGGCTGAAGAGGCCAAGCGGGAACCGGCTCCCACAGCTCCTCCCTCCACTAGGAGTGGGGGGCCTGGTGTACTCAAGCCTAGTGAAGCGCTGTGCGATAGCCTAGTGCTCGCAGGCTTAACTGTTGCGGCGAAGCCTCTTGGAATAGCAAGAGGTAAGCTCGAAGACGTTGTAGAGAATGCCCGGCAGTACTTGGATAAGGAGTCATTCGTATTCATTCTGGGAGACATAGCAGGGTATAGGATGAGGATCCTCTTCGCCGGTAACCATGCCACCTACTCCTTCGAGAAGGCGGGCACGCCGATATGTGGAAGCGAGGCCGAGCAGATTCTCGGGAAGGTTAGGGGCGAAGAGTTTAACGGTATATACTATAGGGTTAAGCTCGAGGACGTTCCACTCTGGAGAGACTCTATACTCAAGGAGCTAGGCGTATCCTAGCTTATCCTTTCCCAATATTTTAACTAGTTAATTAAACTGTAATCTCAAATGTAAACGGTTAAATTCAACAACGACTCTTTTATTACACTACCGGTGGCTATCCATGCTGACGGGACTAATCACCTACTACACTGTAGGATTCTCCACCCTCATCGTAGCACTAATCATGCTGGCCATAGCCGCCATCTACAAGATCAGGGAGCAGGCTATAAGGGGCACCGGCGTGCTCTTCCTCAGCCTAACCTTCCTAATAGCCACCCTCTTCCAGAACATCGTCACAGAGAGAGCCCTCCTCGTCTACTCGCTACCCTACGCCACGGTAAAGCAGTTGGACGTCAGCATAATCAACCCCTTCAAAGGCCCCCTCATAACTACAGTAATAAGCCCCGCCGCATGGCAGGGATACGCCTACCTGATCACCCTCGTAGCAGTAATGATACTGATAACCGGCCTAATAATCGCCTACATGACAGGCCTCCTAGCAGGCTGGTCCCCCAAGGTCACATGGGGATACGTCATATTCATACTTATTATCGGAGCCATAGGCGTCGCCTACACTCAGTCCGCCGTGTCAGCCTATCTCTCCAATCCCAGCAAGGTGACGGGACCCCTACACGCTAGGGCGATCGGCAACGCTTTCAAGGCCCTAACCATAATAATACCCTGGGGTGTCGCGGCCTACGGCGTACTAGTCCTCTATAAGGAGACGAAGACACTAGCATACCTAGTAGAGGGTGTTGGAATAGCGTTAGGCCTGCTAGGCTTCCTAGTATTCCTTACAACATGGACATATGGCTGGGACATCTACGTCGAGCACCTTGCAGCTAAGGGGAGTATCGCTCCAGCAGCCCTAAGATTCGCGACATCGGCCATTCTAATGATACTGGGAACTCTAACGTTACTAGTAGGTACGATAATGGAGGTAATGCCCACGGAGGAGCTAGGCTTCGAGGAGATACCCGAGGAAATACCGGAAGAGGAGTTACCGCCAGAGGAAGAAGCTGGGGTAGCTCCGGAGGAAGCGGAGGAGGCCGGCGAGACCAGTGAGGAGGAGTCGGGAGAGGCTTAAATACTAGGGCTTCGAAGACCGACTATATCTTTCTTCTACAATACTGAAAACACTACCCTCTTATTACACTGGTAAAGCGAGTACTCAAAGAGAGGGGTATAGGAGTGGTCTTCCCATTCAAGAGCGTAGAGGACTTCAGGATCGAGATCAACGAGGAACACGAGCTCTTCAGGAAAGCCGTCAGGGAGGTCATAGAGAACAAGGTACTGCCCCGCTGGCAGGAGATAGAAAAGAACAATGAGATACCAAAGGAGATCTTCGAGGAGTTCGCCGCCCAAGGCTTCTTCGGCGTAGGAATCCCCGAGGAGTACGATGGGCAGGGCGGAGGCCAGACACTAGTAGCAATACTCACCGAGGAAGTCGCCAGAGCAGTGCCCAGCCTAGCAGTAGCCATAGGAGTAAACCACCTATTCGGCATACCAATACTACTGTTCGGAACTGAGGAGCAGAAGAAGAAGTACATCCCCCCGATCGCTAGGGGAGAGGCCTTCGGCGCCCACGCCAACACAGAGCCCGCCGCAGGTAGCGACGTCGCCGGCATTCAAACCAAGGCTAGGAAGGAGAACGACCACTACGTGATCAGCGGTAGGAAAATCTTCATCAGCGGAGCAGAGAAGGCCGACTACTTCGTTGTCTCCGCCAGAACAATGCCTGTAGAGCAAGCACTGAAGGAGACAGGGAAGAGATGGTACGGCATAAGCCTCTTCATAGTAGAGAGGGACACCCCGGGCCTTAAAATCGGCCAGAGGTTCAACGTCATCGGTATGAGGGGCGAGCAGCCATACGAGGTCATCCTTGACGAGGTAAAGGTCCCCGCCGAGAACCTGGTAGGAAAGGAGAACGAGGCCTTCAAGTACATAGTTACAACCTATGACCACACTAGGATCGGGATAGCCGCCCAGGCAGTAGGAATAGCCCAGGCAACATTCGAGCAAGCCCTAAACTACGCCCTCCAGAGGGAGGCCTTCGGCCAGCCGCTAATCCAGTTCGAAATGATAATCCAGAAGCTAGCCGACATGTACATGAAGCTTGAGGCGGCTAGACTACTAACATACTGGGCCGCGACACTAGCAGACCAGGGCAGGAGAGAATTCGTCATCGCCAGCAGCCTCGCCAAGGCCTTCGCCACAGAGGCAGCAGAGTGGATTGCGAGGCAGGCCATACAGATACACGGCGGTATTGGTGTCGACGAGGAGACCGGAGTAGCAAGGTACCTGAGAGACGCTGTAATTACAACAATATACGAGGGGACCAACGAAATCCAGAGGCTCACTATTGTGAGGCAGCTGGTGAGGCAGGCGTTCGGCCTCAAAATATAACTCAAAATCTAAAAAATAAATATAAAAGTTAATTTTTAAATTTCTATCTTTTAAACTTATCCTCCCAGCAAGCCTAGCAGGTACTCCAGCACCACTGATAATCCTGTAGCAGTACCAACACCCGGAAGACTCGTAGTCTGCTCGCTTGGAACGAATTGTACACCCCTGAGAGTAGCAGCAATTGTCACTAGCGTTATCAGTATTAGTATTATACCATGGAGGAAGCCTGCGGCCAGCTTACCGTCCTGGATCTTCCCTGCGACTATTCCCATGAGCCATGAATTCAGTATTGTGCCCAGTGAGAGGAGAAGCGCTACTTTAGCAATGTCCTGCGGGGTTATCTTCCCACCCCCCAGAGGGCCGGCATGAGCGCCTAGGCCGAGTGTCTTGGACGTGAAGCCGAGGACCAGCATGCTGCTAGCCGCTACTAGTACAGCTCCTAGGTATGGCATTGCTATGAAGCTCCTCAGCTTCTTCCTGAACTCTCTGTCAAGCTCTGTTAGATTATGCGCATACCTGGCGAGGCTGTCCAGGGTTTCCGGGCTTCCGCCTCCGACTTCGATTGAGTCGACTAGGAACCTCATATTGGCGAGTAGTAGCCAGTCCCTATAGCCTCTCAGCGCCCTTGCAACGCTCTTCTCGAGGGGGAGTCCAACGGTTAAGGCGGTGTAGATCCTCTTGAGTATGGGGTCGAGAGGCCCGTAGCTCCTCTGGGCCACTGCCAGTATGCTCTTCTCCGGGCTTAGCCCGGTCTTTCTCACCTCCGTGAGGTCTCTTAGGAATGAGGCCACTGCTTCACCCATTCTCCTGGTCTTTCTCTGCTCCCTGAGATGGATTATGGCTGGGGGTAGGCTCAGCATTATTAGGGTTGCGGAGAGGGTTGTTGAGAGGGCCATTATACTATTATAGTTAATCGTCCCGCCCTGGAGTACCTTGTAAGCCCCTGTTGCCGTAAAGAGTATGAAGAATGTGGCTAGGCCTAGCGGGATTCCTATTGTTAGTAGAGCGTTGTAGGGGGCCTTGTACTCGATCGGAGACTTCGGCTGGGACGAGTGTATCATCCACAATAGCAGTACTGTGAGTAGTGGGAGGAATACGAAGCTGAATAGGGCTAGCTGGGCTACTCCCCCGCCGCCTCCTGGGCCGGAGGGGAATATTGCTTGGATCGTGAAGAAGATGTAGAATACTAGTGTCATTATTACTGCCAGCGTCACGTAGACTTCGGTGAACATGCTCATCTTCTCTGCTATAGCCTTCATCTCGTTCATTCTCGAGGTGAAGATGTCCTGTGTTCTTATCTCGAGATAGTGCATTACGTCTCCGCCAGTCCTCACGCTTGTAACGTATCCTAGCATGAAGTCCCTGTACTTTGGGCTGGGGTGCTCAAGGGCGTTTTCCTCGATGGCGTCTAGAGGGTTTCTACCAAGGAGGGTGATATTTCTCATTATGAATTGTGCTTCCCTCCTTATGGCCTTGAATATCTTTAGGTTAGCGACTCTCTCGATAACCTTAGCCACAGGGACCCCTGCTCGGACCATTGTTGTGAGGTATGCGGCGAAGAATGGTAGCTCTGTCTCGACCCCGCCCTTCCTCTCCTCCTTCTTCGAGGAGGGATAGACGAGAATGTAGGAGAATGCAAATAGCGGTGTTAGAGCTAGGATTATTCCAACCATTACTTTTAAGCCTAGGGGGATCGGCATGAGTGCTATAACTATCAATGTATAGTAGGCTAGTATAGTTGATAGCACCGTGTAGAGTAGCCCTCTAGCGGCGTATAGGATTGGGTATGTCAGTATTCCTGCCTCTGCAAGGTGCTTGTCTAGCTCGAAAGCCCTTACAAGCCTCTCCGCTGTTTTACCGAAGAACCTGATAGCGAGGTAATCTATTGCCTCTTTAGTGGAAACTTTCCTCTTCGCTTTCTCCGCGGCTGTCTCCCTCCTCCTCTTAAGCCTTAACCGTGGCACTCCTAGTCACCCTCTATCCATGATGGTACCAAGTCCTAACCGTAGAGGTTGCTACGTGTACCTCTCTAGCCTCTCTACTTCCCTCGCCGCCTGGTTGTAGAGCTTGTCCGGCCTCCTGTAGTACTCCATTATCCTGCTCGCTACTTCCTCGTACTTTGTCATACCCCGGAGGGCCATCCATTTGAGGACTACTTCCCTTCTATTGATGTCCTCTATGACGTCGCTCACGTCTACACCAGTCATCTCAGCGATCCTAGGTATTAGTATGCTCTCGTCAAGATTGACCTCGTGCTCTCTCGTCGCCGGATCCCATCTGGCTATCTTGACGTAGTCTTCGTAGTCCCTTACCTCCCACACATCCGTGACCCTCCTAACGATCCTATGTGTACCAGCACCTGTCGGGAGCCTCACCCTCTTGATGACCATCGCGAAGTTTACTAGCGGAATGTAGCCTGGCGGGATATCCATTGGCGGACTGGTTAACCTCTTCACAGCAGCGTCTATGCTCTCAGCGTGTATAGTGGTTATGCCTCCGTGCCCGGTTGCGATTGCTTGGAAGAGGACTTTCGCCTCTTCGCCTCGGACCTCTCCTACGATTAGGACGTCGGGCCTGTACCTCAGGCTAACCCTTATCAAGTCATAGAGGCTTATCTCTGAGAGGCCTGCCTCGAACCCGTAGCTAGGCCTGGAGTAGAGCTGTACCCAGTTCTCGTGGGTAAGCCTAAGCTCCGGGGTGTCCTCTATTGTTACGATCTTGATTGTGGGTCTTAGCAGGGTTGCGATAGCGTTTAGCATCGTGGTCTTACCTGCACCAGTTACTCCCATGATTAGGCCTGTCAGGTTGTACTCCATGAGCTTCCAGAAGTAGGCGGCGAGCAGGGTTGATACTGTTCCACCCCTTATGAGGTCTATAATGCTTAGGGGCTTCTCCCTGAACTTTCTTATCGTGAATGTGGAGCCGTGCTTTGACACCTCTCTCTTGTAGGTTGCGGCGAGCCTATGACCCTCTGGGAGTATAGCGTCTACAATCGGGAACGCCACGCTTACGTGCTTACCAGCCTTGTGTGCTAGCTTTACTACCAGAGCGTCGAGGTCCTCGTCCCTCGTGAACTTTATGTTAGTGGGGATGCTCTCATACCTCTGATGCCACACGTAGACCGGCTTGCCGACCCCGTCACAGCTGATATCCTCTATGGCCGGGTCCCTCATGAGCGGGGTTAGGACGTCGTACTCTATGGTATCTCTCAAAATATAGTACTCGACCTTTCCCCAGCTTATGCCGGGGTGTATGGTTGACTGGAACCTAAGGGCGAACCTCTTAATTATGCTAGTTGCTTGGTTCCGGAAGTGCTCGATAGGGTCAACTCCCGGAGGTGCAGGCTCCAGCTCCCAGTAGAGTATATCCATAATCCTCTTGTAAATCTCCCTCTCCTCCTCCGAGAGGGGGATCTCGTCCACGAAGTAAAGGATGCTTCCATCACTCTTCCTCTCAAGTATTAGGGCTCGAGCCCATGGATCGTAGAGGGGGTAGTTGTCTAGGATCCTGTATTCAGCCCTGAGGCCTAGAATCCTCTCGTATAGCCTCCGCTCCTCTCTTGCCTTAACCTGCTCCTCGGTTAGTACTGCTTGGGCCTGTTCTTCCTTCTTCTTCCTCTTCCTTATCCGGAATCTCGGCAAAACCGAGCCCTCCTCCGGAGTCCAAATGAGGGATACTTGTGGGATTGTATTAAGGTTACTGTCGCTGTACTGAACAATGCCAAAGTCGGAGTTAAATAACCAGAGGTGATAGTCGTCTTAGGAACGGTGTTGCGGTTGGCTCCGGCCTCCTGGCGGTTAAGGCGCTTAGTGGCAATTGTAATCGTTATAGCACTACTGCTTCCAACCGTAACGTTCACCTCAGAGGCGTTCATTACCAATAGCGGGTTTACCGTTAAGACCTTCCCCACAAATGTAGCGACCATGTTAAACGAGACCATCATAGGCCCTAAGGATATCCTAGTATACCGGTTAATCCCGGGTAAAGCCCAAGTCGCAGTGGCTGGAACCGGCTACGTCGCCCTAGTGGATCTAAGCAAGAACCCGCCCATAGTCCTATGGGCCTGGAGCATCATTGGAAGGGCTACCAGCCTTATAACTGATAATTCTAAGTTGCCCGAATGGGTCGTGGTCGGAACCGATAGTGGCGAAGTCCTCGCTATAAACGTGAAGAACCCTGACTTTAGGGTCTCATACTTTACGGCCAGCAGAGCCCCCGTTGAGAGAATAGGGGTCGGGAGCGTTGACGGGAAGACCAGCCTCTTCGTTATGGACTCTGAGGGTTATTTGTACATTTACAAGCTACCACAACCCGGATGGATGGAGATTGGCCCCCTATCCCTCGATGCCCCTTATGGGTCCATACCGGGGTACACTATAGGCAATGCTAGCTTCCGGGAAGTATACCATAAGGACGCGACCTGGAGCCTAGACGCTGAGAGGATAGCCGCCTCGATTAAAACCATTGACCCCGGGAAGCTTGCTAGCGTTGTAAGCTACGTTTACCTACGCTTCAGCAATGGCAGCTCTATTCCAGCGATACCCTACGGGCCCGAACCCACCGGTAACAATAGTAACGTGACCATACAAGCAACCCTCTACTATGCTACGATATACTACCCCTACAAGTCTATAACAAAACTAGAGAAGGCCTCCAATGCGACAATAAACGTCACTAACGTTCTACCAGCGAAGCAAGCAGTAGCCGTATTCTACCTAGTAGAGTGGAGGAACAAGATAACACGGGAACTAGTAAACTCCACATGCTACGCGGGCATGACCGGTTACTTTGAGCCAAGACCTGGCCAGGCATACATAGCGGGTAAAGTATACGCGGTTAAGAAAGGCAAGAGCCTAGACGATTGTATTAATTCACTCGGCCTAAAAGTCATAGAAAACCAGACGTATAGCCCAGTACTCGCAGTCAGGGCCTCAACACTACCCAAGAAAACCCCTCAATTTGGGAGCACTGGCGACGCTTGGATTATACCCTATCCCTACCCACAGAACCTTAGACCCCCATCAGAGGCGAGGCAGTGGAAGTACTTCGCATTCGACAACCAGCCAGCCGGTTGGCCCTCGAAAGCTAATGGAATGATCATAGCTGGCGTAGACAGGTACCTGTACATCTACATAGTTGACTCGAACCTATACCCACAGGAAATCGGCACGAGCAACAGGTTCCTAGAAATTGTCGACCTCGGCAGCCCCATGACGAGCATAGCTGTAACACCAGATGGCTCCTCCATATTCGTCGGAAACACTAAGGGAAGACTACTCTGGCTAAAATGGGACAAGGATAGTATGAAGTACGTCTCCTGGGCCGCCCTCCAAGTAGGCGTGACACCCGTTACAAGCGTCTCCTATCTCCGCGAGGGATATGTGCTAGCTACCACAGCCCAGGGCATAATCCAGCTTGCCAAGGTGGCTTCCAACGAGCTAATACCCATGTGGAGGGGGCCATACGGGTACAGCGGTATCGAGACGAGCATCTCCCAGCTAACGGCCCAGGGCATCTCTACAAGCCTAATAGTGGCGGGTAGCAGGATTGGCCACCACGCCACTTTCTACCTACTAAAGGGAATCTCCGACATAGTCAGGGTCGTGGTAAATGTCAAGGTCACTAGGATAAGCGCTAGCGGAGGCCAAGTAACGCTTCCAACAGGTACCAGGCTCGAAGTATACTCGGCGGCTAAGAAGCTGGTAGCCACCCTTGAATCCGACAACGGCACCTTCAAGATATTCCTGCCGAGCGGCAACTACATCCTACGCGTCTACGTGCCAGGTCTAGGCTATGTAACTAAGACTGCTAAGATCTCATTCCCAGAGTACAAGACGACGATAAACTTGAGGATAAGAAGCATAACCGTGAGCGTCTACATACCACAGCCCGGGAAGAACGAGACATATCCAAAGAACGTGAAACCCGGGCCAGTAGAAGGGGCGCTTGTAAAAGCCATACCATTGAAGATTAACCCGCAGGTAGGCTATAACATGACAGTCCTCAACGTCTCAGCAGTAACGGGCAAGGATGGAGTGGCCATACTAAACCTTTGGGACGGAGTAAGTTACAAGATCATTGTGAAGGCGTCTGGCCTAAAGAACTATACCACGACGATCCCGGACTTCGGCCTTGTAAGCCTTAAAGTTCCCTTGAAGCCGGTTGTTCAGAAGAAGAAGCAGAAACAGGTAGTCCAGTACTACCAGATCACAGTCATAGTTGTTAACGATAAAGCCAAACCCATTAACAGGGCAATAGTACAAGTACACGACTCCAAGGGTAACATCGTGTTCTCCGGCCTAACAGGCCCTGATGGAAAAGTAATAGCAAGGCTTCTTCAGGGAAGCTATACGGTCGAGGCAAGGGCTAGCGGCTACAAGCCCTCGACTATGCCCCTAACAGTACCAGGCACTAGCCAGGTCAGCCTTACGCTGCAACCAACGACTGCTACAAAGGTGAAGCGGATGTTACCCTACATACTTTTACTGGTCGGCCTTATCGTGATAGTTGCCGCCTTCTACGCGGTAAGGTCGAAGATAGCATCTTGGATATCAAAGGAGGAGGAGTACTTCTAGTCCCCTTCCCTAAAAACACCCGATTTATTAACCTAGAAGTCCAGGTGTAAGAGTTAACGCTAAGCCCTAGTTGGAGGTGGTGCTGTTGACAGACCCATTTAAGGAGATTGAGAAGTATGAGGAGTTCCTACGCATCAAGCCCCTCTACTGGGATCAAAAGGCGGAGGAGTTCGTCTGGCTGGATACAAGGCTTATACCCTTCGAGGAGGTCTACAGGAGAACCAAAGACTACAAGAGAGTCGGAGAAGCGATACGCTCGATGGAGATAAGGGGGGCTCCCGCCATAGGCGTATCCGCTGCCTTTGGAATGGCCTTAGCCGCAAAGTATTCGAGGGCTACAACTCTTGAGGGCCTCCTAGGAGACCTCGAGGATGCTAAGAAGTACCTTGCATCCACTAGGCCGACCGCTTACAACCTGTTCTGGGCGCTAGACCGTGTTTGGAAGAGGATACTGGAGGCCTCGGAAAAGGGTGATCTAGAGGAGGTTAGAGAGGCTGTGCTAGACGAGGCAATGAGAATATACGTTGAGGATATTAAGAATAACGTGGAGATGGGCCGCATAGGCTCTAAACTCATCGACGACGGAGATAGGATACTAACCCACTGCAACACGGGCGCGCTCGCAACCGCCGGCTTCGGGACAGCGCTCGGCGTTGTAAGGTATGCCTGGTATGAGGGGAAGAAGATCCACGTAATAACCACGGAGACGAGGCCTGTGCTCCAGGGCGCTAGGCTTAATGTCTGGGAGTTGAAGAAGGAGGGCATTCCCTTCACCTTGATAACTGATGGAATGCCCGGCCTGGTCTTCATGAAGGGTATGGCTGATCTGGCAATAGTGGGAGCGGACAGGATAATACTTACCGGGCACACGGCAAACAAGATCGGGACCTATATGGTAGCCCTCGCGGCCAATGATAACGAGAAGCCATTCTACGTCGCGGCACCGACCAGCACAATCCAGGCAGTGACCGATCCATCCGAGATAGTAATAGAGGAGAGGGATCCCGATGAGGTACGGAAAGTGATGGGCAAGTACCCCATAACGCTACCGGACGTTAACGTATACAATCCCAGCTTCGACATTACACCTCCAAAACTGATTACGGCAATAATAACAGAGAAGAAAATAGCCTATCCACCCTATATTAAATCCTTAAGAGAACTCGTATCCCCCTAATAGTTACCCTAACCTCACCTAGCTTTTAATATCCAATATTTCGCTTGGTTGACACGAGGTGAATTATAGAGATGGCTACCTATGCATGTACAAAGGATGAATTAAAGCTACCACCGGATGGCCAGCTTGTCAAATGGGAGAACGGTAAGCTAAT
>WAOR01000095.1 GCA_015521175.1 Thermodiscus sp. | reverse complement strand
ATTTAATATATTTTTAGATGTTGTTGTAATTGCAGCGCAGAAATAATTCTTTCGCCGCCGCTCTATATTTCCGTCAGAGTCTATAAGACCCTCTAGTATTCCTATTAATAGTTCCTCTGAAAATTTATTAGTATTATTATTAAATAATTGGTTAATAAATTTATTTAATAATAATACTAAGCATTTGCTTCTTACTGATAAGATGAATTCGTTTGATTTTTTAAATATATTAACATTTAAATTTAATGTTTTTAATATATCGCTTAATTTGTCAACAAGAGGCTTCTCATTAGCATTTAAAAATAATCTTATTCTATAATCATAACGTTTTCTATCAATATAAATGTTTCCATCGCCGAGTATAAACCCTACTAGATATCCAAATCTACGCCATCCTATCTTGGCGACTATAAAGTCGATATCAATATTGCATTTCATGGTTGTCTCCCTTATGGGTTATTGCAGGGTATTACCAAAAATTTAAGAGTCTCCTCTTGACAGGAAAAGGAGTGGAAGGGGGGATGGGGCCGCTAGAAGAGCCCCCGTGACCGGGGTTCGAATCCCCGCCCGGCTACCAAAACATATTCTATCACTATTACAGTACTTCGACTTCTATGCCTATCTCTTGGAGCCATTGGATTATTCTATTTCGTATGCTTGCCTTTGCGGCCTTCTTCTGTACGAAGGTTGTCTTTGGGAGTGTGGGCCAGGTTTTATTGATTGCTTGGCTTACTACTTCTCGGGTTGTCTCTGGTAGGGCGTATTTTGGGATGATGTGGCCCATGCAGTACTCTGTTTCTAAGTGGATCTTGGTGAATTTTATTGGGTAGTGGGGCTCGCCGAAGCCTGCTGCAGGAGTGCACTCTACTAGGCCTTTCTCCAGGGTTTCAATTACTGCGAGGGCCATTGCCTCCTGGGCTCGAGGGTCCCTCCACCTGTCTGGCGTGGAGCCTATCTCTATGAAGACTAGGGGCTTCCTGTTGCCCGTTGGACCATGGTGTGTTGCTTCAAGCGTTACCTCGTACTCTCCCAGTAGGCCTCTCGCCTCAGCCGCTTCACGGTATCGCAGTAGTAGTGTTTTCGAGAGGGGAGGAGCGCTCCATGCTAGCGTATAGGGGGACCCTCCAAGAGTTCTACCTGTAGGGTTACCAGTGTGATGGGTTGTTAAACTGGGCCTGCCACTTGTAGCGCTGTGCCTGGAGAGTACGATTACTGCGTCTGCACTGGGGTCTGGCGTCTCGTCTAGGAACTCGAAGTTTATAGTGTCCTCGGTGAAGCCCCCAATCATTACTCCGCTGGGAGTTACGTGGCATCTGTTGGCCTTGGGGCACTCGCTCGTGTCCGCTCCCATGTAGTCAATTATCCTCGCAGCCGTTCCTGCTCCAGCAGGGTCCCGCAGGCTATATGCGATAGCCAGCTTAATAGTCAAGCTATCCTGGCACCCCTCCCCTTTCCTAGCCTCTCGCTGTGGAGGAGGAAACGGTCTCTTAAGCTAATAGGGAGTACAGTAGGAGTGGTTATTGATGCATGCAATAGTATTTTGCAGCGTAGATTCCCAGTATCGTCTTGATATCCCTGATCTTACCCGTCGTTATCATTTCCAGCGCCTCATCGACACGTATCTTAAGCGTTTTCTTTATGACCTCATGCTCCTCTCTCCGAGGCTCGCCCTCCTCGGGGTCTAGGGCTAGGAATAGAGTCATCTTCTCAGTGCTATATCCGGGGCTGACGTAGCCAGATGCCACCTTCACTAGACTGCTTGTCCGGAGCCCTGTCTCCTCTTTGAGTTCTCTCCTAGCGGCCTCCTCCGCATCCTCGCCAGGATCTATCACGCCGGCGGGGATCTCGAGAACCCAGTCGTCAACCGCGGGCCTATACTGTTCTATCAGTACGATACTGCAGTTCCCAGTGTATAGTGGTGTTACTGCAACACTATCGGGGAACACTACCCTGTCTACACGGATCACTGTCCCGTTTGGCAGCTTCACGGGTTCGCTCGTGAACTTAACCCTTCGACCCCTACACTCAACTTTTTCCAATGATCCCACCCCTACCTAGTAGCTCGTGAGCCCTAGCGAGGGAGCCCTCTGAGAGGCTGGCCAGCAAGTTCAATTCTCCAGCTAGTACGACGCCACCAACTATCTCGGCGAACTTTAAGGCGTTGGTCCCTGGAGGATCGCCTCCCCCTGCAACTCCCATGATGGAGAGTGCCTCCCTCTGAGTCGGTAGCCTAGTGCCTCCTCCAACGGTACCAACTTCAAGGCTTGGGAGCGTCACCGAGATGTAGAGCCCCTCCCTCCGAGGCTCTGTCCAGGTGAAGGCTAGGCTCGACTCGACAACCTGCGCCATATCCTGACCAGTGGCTAGAAATACTGCTGCTATGATATTTGCCACGTGAGCGTTGTAGCTAGGGCTACCCGCGGCGGCGCTGCCAAGCAGGTTCTTCGAAGTGTTGACGTAGTGTATTGCCTCTGGCGTAGTCTTTAGGACTTTCTCGGCAACCTCCCGGGTTATAAGTGCCTCTGCCACCACGTATTTGCCCCTACCTAGTAGTCTATTGATGATAGCGGGCTTCTTATCGCTGCATATGTTCCCGCTTAACGCGATGCACTCCACGCTCCCAGGATAGGAATCGCGTATATGCTTGCATATCTTATCACTAGCTATCGTGGCCATATTCATGCCCATAGCGTCCCCGGTCTTGTAGCGGAACCGTAGCCACACCATATTACCGATAATGTAGGGATATACGTCTACTAGCTCTCCGTGGCGCGTGACCTCCTTAATCAGGCTTTTGAGCTCCTCGAAGTGCTCCTGTACCCAGTCAGCTAGCCTGACCGCCTCCACTATGCTCTCTACTCTTAGGAGGGGGGCACGGGTCATCCCGTCTCTTATTACTCTAACCCTGGCACCGCCGGAGAGTGTTACCGCTTTGACACCCCTTGAGATACTCGCTACGAGTGCTCCCTCAGTGGTGGCTAGTGGTACATAGAAGTCTCCCTGGGCATACTCTCCCTCAACCCTCAGGGGACCTACAACGCCTACGGGTACCTGCACGGCCCCTATAGGGTTCTCGATATTCCTCCCATAGAGTTCTTCGAAGTCTAGGATAGTGCTCGCAATACCGGAAAGACTGATCCCTAGCTTCCTTTCCAGGTAGACTCTACGGACTAATGCTGCGAGGTTAGGGTTGCCTAGGATTCTTTCAAGCCTTGACAGGCTAACCTCTCCTTTCTCGATCTTCTCCAGTATCTCCTCTATGTCAGAGTCCATTACTTCCTCCCCAAGGCGGGGCGGAACTTTACTCCGTAAAGTATTGTTCCGGTCTCGCCGTCCTCGCCGATCCTCCGGATCACGGCCTCGACCTCGATGCCATTCTCAAGCTTCTCAGGTACAACGTCTGTCAGCTCTGCTACAACTCTCACGCCATTCTCTAGTCTAATCAGGCCAATGGGTAGGGGAGCGTTCAACCTATTATCGCCCGGCACACTGTAGACGATGCTGTAGCTCTCCAAGACCCCCCTCCGGGGTAGGGGGACTAATTCGAGGTTGCGGGACCCGCAGTAGGGGCATGCGTTCCTCGGCGGATAGTGAATCCTCCCACAGTCCTTGCAGAGGGCACCAACGAACCTGTACCTGGGTATCCTCTTCCTCCACCAGACAGGGAGCACCATACTCTTGCCACCTCCCGCTACACTACAATGCCTCTAAAAACGCTAGCCTAGCAGACGAGCCATGGGCGTTAACGCCCACAGCGATTCCCTTCCTAGGCGAGTCCGCCTTTACGCCCGGGAACGTGCCGGCTAACTGCATTGCTACCTCCGCCAGCATGTAGACTCCGGTCGCACCCTTAGGGTGACCCCTAGCCTTCAACCCTCCGCTAGCGTTAACTAGCGGTCCGGAGCCGCCCTTAGTAAAAGCTCCCTCCGCGACTAGCTCAGCCGCCTTGCCTCTAGGAGCGAATCCTAGCTCTTCTAGGAGCAGTATCCCTGTTATAGTGAAGCTATCGTGTATCTCTGCCACGTCTATGGAGTCGGGGCTTAGGCCTGCCTCCCGGGCTATCTGGCCGACAGCCTCAATAGACAAGGGATCGTCCCTGAGGGCGATGCTCTGGAAGCCTATGCTCGAGTACACCTCGGTTAGCCTGGCAAGGTGATCCCCACCCTGATCATCGCTCGATAGTAGAACTGCGGCGGCCCCATCACCTATGGGGTAGGCGTCGAGGAGAGTTATCGGCTCAGCTATTGGCATTGCATTGACTACCTTATCTGGTGTCACAGCGAAGCGGAGCATGGCGTAGGGGTTCTCCTTTCCATGGGCGTGCATCATTACTGGCCAGTGGGCTAGGGTCTCCCTGTCTACGCCATATCTATCCATGTAGAGCCTCATTAGTAGTGCCATGGGGCCGGCGTGTCCCACGTTATAGACTGCGTCTGATTCGGTGTCATAGATTGCCTGGATCATCTTATACGTCCTGTTACTAATGTACTCGGTAAGCTTGTCAACTCCGACTAGTAGTACTCTCTCAGCAGCGTGAGATCTTATGAGGTTCAATGCAACCTCCGCTCCTGCTAGGCCGCTGTTCTCCCCCGCCTCCACTGTGAAGGCAGACTTGACGTGGACACCCAGCTCCCTCGCAATGTAAGCAGCTAGGTCGAACTGCGAGGCCTGGAGATATGTCAGTGATGACGCTACGATTACATAGTCTATCGTATCTAGTTTAACGTCTTCTAATGCTTTAGAGGCAGCCTCGAAGGCTAAGTCTCTAGGACTCTTATGATAGTTCCTGTTAACCCTCACAAGCCCTACACTAGTTATATAAGCCATTACACGATCACCCCCGAGGGAGCATAACATAGATCCTCCTAAACTTAGCGTAGAGGGCATAGTCTATCTCATAACTCCTGGCAAGATAATCATCGACCTTAGGAGCCTTGTCCTGCCTCTCCTCGACCAGGTCCGTTACAACGATGCTATAAGCATCACTACCAGCCCCACTGCCAAAGGGGGCTAGTAGTATCCTCTGGCCAGGCTTAGCCTGGTCAAGGACCCGGGCCAGTCCTAAGAGAGCGCTCGCATTATACGTGTTGCCAATATAGGGGGTTACTAGGCCTGGGAGAACCTTCTCCTTTGGGAAGCCCAGTCTCTGAGCGACCTTGAGGGGGAACTTGCCGTTGGGCTGGTGGAATATTGCATAATCGAAATCCTCGGGCCTGAGCCCTGTCTTCTCGAATAATCCTTTAACTGCGCCTATTATGTGAGTAAAATATGCTGGTTCGCCCGTGAAGCCCTCCCCGTGCCTAGGATAGGGCTTCTCCGCTCTCCTCCAAAAGTCCGGGGTGTCCGTAACATAAGTATAAGTATCCTCCACTATGGCGGCAGATTCGCTCCTCGGCCCTACGATGAAAGCGGCGGCTCCACTGGAGGCGGTGAATTCTAACACGTCTCCAGGCTCGGCTTGGCTCGTATCACTACCGATGGCCAGGGCATACTTGACCATGCCCGAGGAGACAAGGCCAAGACTCGCCTTCAACCCCTCGCTGCCAGCCCTACAAGCGAACTCCAGATCGCTCGCCATAGTGTCGGGCGTAGCTCCGATCATCTCCGCTATCAGGGTGGCACTCGGCTTAACTGCGTACACCTTGGACTCGCTGCCAAAGAAGACTGCTCCAATCATCTTGGGGTCGATACCGCTTCTAAGGAGGGCATTGTAGGCGGCTTCGTAACCCATAGTGGTTGAGTCCTCGTCTGGGCCGTCGACGGACTTGTGGCTAACGTTCAAGGCCTTGTACTGGTGCTCCGGCCAACCCCAGACTCTAGCTATCTCTCGGGTAGGGAGCCTATACATTGGAATATAGGCTCCCCATCCAACAATTCCAGCATTAATAACCTGCTTATTTTCACTATTCGCCAATGATCATCCCCGGTCAATGCAACCGAGTAGACGGGAGGTGGGTAAAAAGAGTTTAGGCGCCAGCATAGTGGATCCATCGTCTATTGTCGTATAGGGGCTAACATTCAACTAAGCCCAAGTAAAAAGCTAGCGAAGCTACTATGAGAATAAGCAAGAGTAGCGGAACATGCTCCTTTGCCAGCTCTGCGAATTCGCCCTCCGGGGTTACAATGCTTCTAGACACCCTACCAGCATTGAAAGATGCCACGGCCGATAGGGCATAGTACCAGGCGCCTCCGCGAGTGTAAACGAGTACTGCGAGGATAAGGTAGACTCCGGCTAGTAATAGGTTCTCTCCTACTAGGAATCGGGGCAGGTCAGCAGTAAAATTTATAACAATATAACTTATTATTAATATTGTTAATAATACTTCCAGTGCTACTAGAGCAGGCTCCAAGCCCTCCACCCTCCCAGGTAATATGGCTGGGACCCCATAGTTAATAGGCTAGGTGTAGCCTCGGATGGGTAAGCGGGGTTACTACGGCGTAAACGGTATAGAATGCCCCATCCTATATAATCCCCCAGCCGAAGATACGATCCCAGTCATACTACTACACGGCTACAACTTCACAGGAGAGACCTGGCGCGAAGTAGGAGTACTGGACGCATTAGAAAAAGAGGGAATAAGCTACGCGGCTCCAGATATGCCCTATGGCAAGAGGACTAGTTGCACAAAGAAATCTAGAAGCCTGCTCTTAAACCTGAGAGCAGTAGAAGAAACAGTCTCGCTATTGGGAGGCTCCCCTCCACTAATAGTTGGAGCTAGCCTGGGAGGCAGAATAGCCCTATACTATGCTGCGGGTCACGAGGTGAAAGGGCTCTTACTAGCTAGCCCGGCGGTACGGGAAGACGAGGAGATATGGAGGCTATTGAAGAGGATAAGGGTACCAGTCATGATAATCCGTGGCTCGCGAGACTTCATACCTCTAAGGCTACATGAGAGCCTAGCCCGTGGGCTGGGGGCAAGACTAGTAGTCTACGAGGACGCAGGCCACGTAGTATACCGTGATAGGCCGGAGCGGTTCGTCGAGGACCTACTCAACTTTTACGCACTGATAGCCGGGCTGGCTTAGCCTTCATAATTTAAGGCTCCCGATACGCACTCTTCAAAGCGGTGTCTATAGGCTTGGAAGACGTCAAGGACCTCGTGTCCAAAGCCTTAAATGAAGCCATAAGGCTTGGGGCAGAATTCGCGGATGCTAGAATTCAGTCATACGAATACGAGCTAATCACTTATGATAATGGAAGCCTCAGGGAACACTCCTATAATCGTAGGGCAGGCGTGGGCTTCAGGGTCATTTACCAGGGTGCAGTAGCTTACAGCTCCACTACAGATCTTTCCAGGGAAGCCTTACTCGAAGCGGTTAAGAAAGCCTTCTCCTCGGCTAAGGCCCTTTCAAGCCACCCTGGAGAGAAGGTTAAACTAGCCGAGTACCCGGCTGTAAAGGCAGTAGCCAGGTCGCACTACGTGGTAGACCCGTTCGAGGTCGGAGAGGAGAAGCTGGAGATAGCGAGGACGGTCAATCAAGAGGCCCTCCAGGTAAAGGGAGTTGTCTCCGCGATAACGAGGATGGGGTTCCAGAGGGACAAGAGGATCATAGTTAACAGTGAGGGATTAGAAGTTACAGTGGAGGTGGTCCTCTCCGGACTCTCACAAGCATCAGTAGCTAAGAGCGAGAAGGGGCTCGAATACGCGAGTGATTATGACTCGAGAGTCGCAGGCTTCGAATACATCAGGGAGACCGACTGGGTTGAGATGGCTAGGGAAGTCTCACGCCTCGCAGTAACAGCTTCGAACGCCGAAGTCCCGAAAGGCGGAACATACGACGTTATACTGGAGCCCAGAATGGTCGGCCTCCTCCTACACGAAGCCTTTGGCCATGCAAGCGAGGGAGACCTGGTCACCACAGGAGCTAGCATACTAGAGGGGCTTAAAGGGCGTAAAGTGGCGTCGGAGCTCGTAACCATTATTGACGACGGCCTTGTAAGCGGCGGGTACTACGTACCATACGACGATGAAGGAGTCGAGAAAAAGAAGGTATACGTAGTAGATAAAGGCGTGCTCAACAACTACCTAACCGATAGGGCCTCCGCGGCGAAGCTAGGCCAACAGCCAACAGGCAACGGCAGGGTAATGTCCTTCCAGAACCCTGTCATCGTGCGTCAAACAAACTATTACATGGAGCCGGGAGACTATAGAATCGAAGAGATCCTAGAAGACGTGGACTACGGCATCTACGCTACATCGAAGGGCGCCAAAGGCGGGCAGGTGGACCCGGGTATGGGTACATTCACATTCAGCGCGGGAGTATCCTGGCTTGTGGAGAAGGGGAAAATAACCAGGCCCCTCCGAGGCGTCAACCTCTCCGGCCAAATACTAGACGTGCTCTCTAAGATAGACGCAGTTGGCAGAGACTTCGAAGTCGAGACAAGCGTATTTGGAGGATGCGGGAAATCCGGGCAACTCGTCCGAGTTGGCACAGGAGGCCCACACGTTAGGGTTAGGGGTTTGAGCGTCGGTGGGAGGTGACCGTGGATGACGCTAGTCTTGGACCCGGAGAAGATAGTCTCCCAGGCGGAACGCTTAGGGGCTAGCGAGGCCGAAGTATACATTGTAAAGTCAAGGGAGTACTCGGTCAAGGCTCAGAGAGACGCTATAACCGAGGCTGAAATACATGAGACCCTGAAGCTAGGAGTAAGAGTGGCAATATCCAAGAGAGTAGGAGGAGCCGGAGGCATAATCGCTACTATGGACGATGTAGAAAGCATAATTGAAAAGGCCATCTCCATAGCAAAGACCGCTCCTCCAGACGAGAAATGGCCCGGCTTCAACCCGAGGATAGGGGTTGCCCCGGTAGAACCCGAGATATACGATGAAGCGACAGCCAGCGTCGACACCGGATTCCTCATCAGCTTACTGGTAAAGCAGCTAGGCATTGTAAGGGAAGCCGAGAACGTGCACGTTGCAGAGGCTGGTATCGGAGTAGACGTGTCCGAGACTACCTACGCAAATAGCCATGGAGGCCCCGTTACCGAGAAAGCCACCCTATTCTCCTATGGCTACGAGCTGAAGAGGGAGGGAGAGGAGAAGGGGACGTACTATGACTACATAGTTAAGTCGAGGCTAGACGAGGGCAGGGTATACTCGCTAACGAGGAAGGGCGTGGAGAAGGTAATAGACGCTTCCAAAGCCAAGGCTATCGGCTCCTTCAACGGCGACATAATACTAGGCCAGGAGGAGGCTGCAGGCATAATAGCAATAATGCTCGCCCCCGCGGTATCAGCGGAGCAAGTCCAGAGGGGGAGAAGCCCGCTAAGAGGAAAACTAGGCGAAGAGATCCTATCCAGGGGCATAACAGTAGTAGACGATCCCTTCCTATCGTGGGAGCCGGGGTCATCTGCCTTCGACGACGAGGGCCATCCGACCACGAGGAAGAGCATAGTAGAGAAGGGAGTTCTCAAAACATACCTATACGACCACTATACTGCTAGCGTCGAAGGGAAAGAGTCAACGGGAAACGCTGACAGGAGGGCTCCATGGTCCAAGCCATCTCCGGGGCCGACTAACCTCGTAGTCGAAGTGGAGAGCTCTAAGCAGTCTCTAGAAGAGTTAATAGCTGGTATTGAGAAGGGAGTACTAGTCGAGAGAACAATTGGCTCGTGGATGTCCAACCCTATAAGTGGCCAGATCAACATGACCATATCATTTGGCTACCTCGTGAAAAAGGGTAGCATCGTCGAGCCGGTTAAGGGTCTAGTCGTCGCGGACGACTTCTACGAGGCATTAAAGGATAGATTCCTAGGAGCCGGAGGACAGCGGGAATGTATCAGTAGCGTGTGCACTCCAAGCATAGCATGGGCAGGCGTTAGATTCGCCGGCAAGGACTAGTGAAGATAACTTCACCGTCAACATATACAACACCGCCACCCCTCCTTTTCAAAGACTCCAAGATTCTCTTCACCCTCCTCCTATAACCCGTATAGGCAGGCCTCCTCTCACTAGTAGCCAGGCCAGTCAACCCGGGGACGGTAACAGCTACAATAGTGGCGGAAACCCTCGCAGCAGAACAGAGCTCCGCCTCTATCCGGGCCAAGTCTCCAGCTAATTCCCCGGCCTCCACTCCAGGCAGCTCAAGGACAGCCTCCTCCGTCCCCCTATCCCAATCCAACCCGTAAACGATTACAGCCTGCCACTTGCGGGCGAAGTCCTCGATGAGGCTTGAGAGGAGGCCCGTAGCCGGGTTGGGCTTATACCTGCTCCACCCTCTCTCGTCGACGATCTCGCTGAAGTCGTCTAGATCGATCATCACGATTGAACCTGAGACCGCTGGGGTGGCGGTCCGAGTGAGACTAGGCTCTTCACCCGTCCTAGCGTCGTCGGCTGTTCGCCTCTTCACACCGCCACCCAGAGAGTTTCGTCTAGTCCTAGAAGGTTATTTTATAGTGGTACGCGTAGCGTAGCCTACTTATACGTGGTATCTTAAGCGGGCTTAAATATTGGATGCCATCGCTTTATAAGCGGTGCGCATTGTTGGAGGAGAAATCGTTTAAAGAAAACTTTCCTAAGCCGGAATCTAAAATCGAAAACATCGTTGCAACCGTAATCCTCGACCAGAACCTCGACTTGAACCTAATAGAGACCAGGATCCCGGACGTTGACTATAACCCAGATACATTCCCTGGCTTAGTCTACAGGCTCAAGCAACCGAAAGTAACTGCCCTTATCTTTAAGAGTGGCAAGATGGTTGTGACTGGTGCTAAGAGTATATCAGAGCTGGTCCTAGCTGTCAAGAAGATCATAAAGAGTCTCAGGGATGCCGGGATAGAGATCGTGGGGAAGCCTAAGCTACAAATACAAAACATAGTTGCGAGCGCGAACCTACACGTCTACATAGACCTAGACAAGGCCGCTTTCGTCCTCGAGAGAAGCATGTACGAGCCGGAACAGTTCCCCGGCTTAATCTATAGGATGAACGATCCCAAAGTAGTACTCCTCATATTCAGTAGTGGAAAAATGGTTATAACCGGGGCCAAGAAGGAAGAGGACGTGAAGAGAGCTGTTGAGAACATCTATAAGACGCTCAAGGAGACCGGCTGCATCCTTGGGCCAGCGTAAGCCCTCCTACCGGAACACAAGCGCACGCCTATATCAGCTCTCCATACCTAATCATACCATCTGAGGGGATGTTCCCGGGGCTCCGATGATGCCTTTGGCCGGGAATGCTAGAGGGGAGCGACTCCTAGTAGGGAACCGGTGAAGAGCAGGGCTGAGCGCCGAGGAGCCCCGACGAGTACTACCAGCCCTACTAGGAGCTTAGCCGAGCATTAACTCCTCGACTAGGCTAAGGCTTACGAGGGGCATCATGTCCCCGTCGCTGTCAATGACTATTGGCAACGCCTCCTCTGGGATCCCGAGTTCTCTTATAATGGGGCTAAGGTACGCGGACCTGTTTGTTGACACAATGTTCCCTACCTGGTATACGCCCGCTGGGGGGAGGATTAACACGTGGGATCCGTTTTCGAGGGGCATCTCGAGGAAGAGAGGGAACTTGGCCCTTCCCCCGCCAACTGAGACTTGCAGCGCTGGGTGCTCGTGCCCTATTACTAGGAGCTCGAAGTCTCCCTCTATTTTCTTGTGGCCGTGGGCCACTAACACTCCTCTACCAGCATCATAGGCTTCCTCGAGCATTTCAATGCCCAAGGGAGCTAGCACGGCCTTAGCGTAGTTGTCGTGGTTCCCCCTAACAACTATGACTTCCCTGAAGCCTAGCTCTAGTGCCTTCCGGACGAGCTTTGCTATCTCGATCCTCTCCTGCCGTGTGAGCTTCTGGAAGCAGTGCTTGAGGTCTCCGTTGATTATTAGTCTACTACCGGGCCGGAGGGTGGCCAGCCTTTCTAGGAGGCCTATTGTTTTCCGGAGCTGGAGCCGGGGCAAGTACACGCCTGTACTAGCCATTACTTCCTCGTACCCAAGGTGTATATCGGATATCACGAAGGAGTCGTCATGCTCGATATATACGGCTGGCACGCCCCTGACAAGCAGTACCCCCTTCTCACCGGACACCCCTATCTGCTCGAAATGCCCCGACAGTAGACGGCCACCCAGGGTAATACCCTGTACAATCCTAGAGGCTATAATGTTAGGGTAGGAGCCCCGTTGGAGGGGGTTTGTGGCGGGCCCGCCGGGATTTGAACCCGGGACCTACGGGTGTCCCCTCCGGGTAGAGGCCAGGACACCCTCCACCACGCTAAGAGCCCGCCGCTCTACCAGGCTGAGCTACGGGCCCACTCCTCCCGACTCCCTCAACTTGCACACGGCGGGATTTAAGGGTTTCACCCGCCACGGTAAAGGCGTACGATAGCGATCCCTGCAACTACTAGACCCGCCAGGACCACAACCAGGAGTGCAAGAGGTATCCCCGAGGGTGGATTTTGAGTGGTTCCATTCACAAGTATTCTTTCAACGCTAATGCCGGTTTGAACGGGAGTCGAGGGTGCACGGGCGCTAGCTAGAAGGGTGGCAAGCGTTTTGAAGTCCACGTCACGCAGGGTTGGAGCATCCCAATGCCCCGCGAGGGAGAATCTCACCGAGTAGGCAGATGGTTCCAGGGGTCCCCCCACCACCTTGTATGGCTTAGAGACCCACTTCTCCTCTTCTAGCACCTGTAATGGCGGGGGACCCCTAAACGTTACCCCATAACCGATCCCCTTCTGGTAGAGTACAAGGTAGACTAGATAGTAGCCGCTTCTAACCTGGCTGGCCGGTACCTCGATGCTTGCCTCCAATACTCCCTTACTAGAGTTTGAAGGCTTCAGCTCCCTGAATGTTCCGGGAAGAGGCTTAAGGTCCGGGCCTAGTAGGGCTGCGACAGCCCTCGTAACCCCGCCGAGCCCCGTCCTAGGAGTTACGTCTACTGTGAGCCGGAGGGTCCCTCCTTTAACCTGGGAGATCAGGTTTAAGCCCTCGCCTGTAATCTCCCCGAGGATCCCGCTAGGAGGCGTGAGGGAAGCCGACGGGTAAATTATTGAATAGAGCAGGATACCGTCTCCCGAGCGTTCTATTAGGATGGGGGCTTCGCCCCGCGAGACGATCACCCCATTACTAATCCCTCCACCATCCACCACTGGCGCGTCGCCGGGCTCCCTAGTGACTATCATGTCGAAGTCTCCGTCGCCGTCAGTGTCCGCGAGGAGAATACTGCTGGGGACCCCTGAGGATAGCGCGGCAATGTAATGGCCTCCGCCTACCCCGTGACTGCTGAGAGGGACCATGCCCGGCCTAGGCCATTCCGAAACAATAGAGGGATAGAGGGGTGCAACCCCTACTCCCCCACAGCCCTCCACCATGTAGTACACGACACCCTTGACGCCGGGTATCGCTACCGCAGTGAATATCTTAGAGGCCTCGTAGACGGTATAATTACCGTTGATCCCCACAACCATAGCGGCCACACTACAGTTACCACCTACTAGTGAGGCTGTCGCAGAGGATAGCGTGATAACCGGGGTATAGCTCATGTTTGCAGGCACCAACTCGGTAGCCCACGCATCCCTCCCAGAGGCGTTGTAGAGGACGCCGACAATACTAGTATTAGCAACGACTAGCGTGGCACCCCTCGGTTTGATCACTTTTAGAATCTCGCCGGGCCTAACCGTGAAGAGGGACCCTCCAACGAGCACCCGAGCGGTCCTGTTACCGTCGGGGGCGATAAGCAGGACCCCCTCCAGTGGCGGGGCCAGGAGCTTCGTCCCCGGTAGCGGTATGGAATAGGAGAGGGCTCCGTGACCGGGAACCCGAGCATATACCATGCCCCAAACCTTGCTGGTAGACACTAGTGGGACTAGGGTATCGTTGCCCCCCGTAACCTCGAGCCTTACAAGGTCTAAGGCTCCATGGAGGGATGCTTGCCCAATCCTTTCCCCCTCGCTTGGAGCCCCGTTAAAGTCTACGTCATTGTAGAGGGTGAAGCCTGGGGGTCCTCCCACGATTATGGTAGCGCCTGCTCTGGAGGCGGGAGCGGGAATAGGCACTATGAGTCTCTCATAGTGGACTGGCTGCGGTATTGGAGGGGAGGGAGAAGGCTCCGGCTGGGCAGTTGCTATACATGGAGAGAATGCTAAGGCCAGGATCACTAGGAGGACTGCTATGCCTCTCAACGCTTCACACCCCTAAGGGCTAGTCGTTTAGCTATCCGGAACTTGCCATTATAATCCTTATATTCTATACTACTATTACATGACCTCTCGACGAGGCCTCTATCATCAATATCGCCTGGCAGAGGGACCCTCAGGTGACACATTGCCAGGCTACCTACTAGGTGGTTGGGTACCTCTAGGGGCAAAGCATCCCAGTCTATAGAGTCATCCTCCATCTTATGGAGCAGGATTCCCCACTGGTCGTGGGTAGCGAAGTCCGTCCTCGTATAGATAACGCCCACTATCCTCGGAGGGCCTAGAGTGTAGCCGGCCTCATGATCTCCGAGCACCACTACATCGGGGCCTCTCCCCGCGTAGGGCCCATTATAGACTTCGCCGCGGAGCCAGACCCGGAGGCCCTTATAGCGGCGGAGGACCGCGGCGACCTGGCGTGGATCAGCTCCATTAGTGTAGACGCCGTAGGCGAAAGTAAAGGGTACGAAGGCCCTGCTACGCTCGTAGTCTATCGAGTAGCCCGGTTTCAAGTATATCTTCTTACCAGTCTTGGACCCGTAGAAGCGTAGTATGCGTAGCGCGATCTTTCTTGCTACTCCCTCTAAGCGTAGTTTAACGAGCAACTTGTAGAGGGTCATGGGGACCCTTATCTTCTTGGCCTCCTCGCCCCTGGCCTCGAATACTTCTTGCTCGTGGAGGTGCTCGGTCTCCTCCTTGCTTGGCACAGCGTAGCCTTCCCGGTATAGTATGTCGTTAACGTTAACCCTAACCTTGAACTCGCGGAAGCCATGGTCACTCACAATCATAAGGTTCCCATAGTTGTCGTAGAGGAGGCGGGCAAGCTTGTCTATCCTACCCCATAGGCTAGAGTGTATAGAGGGATCACGGAATAGCCTCGTGTCCTTGTGGAGGACCACGTCGGGATAGTCAAGAGTTACCCATGTCAATGGAGGAGGGTCCCTCAACTGGTCCTCCAGGAGCGCCCTAACACCTTCAACGTAAGACTCGAGGAACTCCAAGTCATACTTGGGAGGCCACTCGCTGGGGAAATACTTCTCGTGGAGCCCCCTAGGCCTTGATAGAGGCCGGGGAGTAAAGAAGAGGTTCGACACGATAACAGCTTTAGACGCTGGTAGGAGTGGAAAATCGGGTATCGGGTTTACTACGAGGCTCCTCAACCCCTCATAGCTGAGGATCTCATGAATCCTCGGGTGCTCCAGCTGGGCGGCGGTGTTGAAGAAAGCCTTCTTCTCACGCCGGTCGAAGGAGAGGAAGCTGAAGATCCCATGCTTCCCGGGATTGACTCCGCTCATCATTGAGGGCCAGGAGGCAGGGGTTACTGGGGGTATGCAGCTGAGTCTCTTCCCCGCTCCTATCGTCTTATCATTGAAGATGAATGATGCGACTCCCGCTTCGCGGGCCTTCTCCAGCAACCAGTATGGGAAAGCGTCTAGGCCTAGTACGGCCAGCCTGCGGTCGGCCATCCCTTATTGTTCCCCAGGGATTATTCAACGAAGGGATTCGAGTATTTGAGTACGACCTCCGCCACTTCCGGCCTCATCATGTACTCTGGGGGCTTCTCCCCTCTCCTCAGCATTTCTCTTATCCTAGTACCACTTATCTTGATCCTGTACTCTGGAGGGTGTGGGCATGTCTTCTCTGTAGCCATTCCGCCGCATTTCTTGCAGTAGAAGGCTTCACGTATGAAGAGGGGCGTTATTCCTAGATCGGGGAACTCGTTGAAGAGGTCCCATGCCTCGTAGGGTCCATAGTAGTCTCCGACGCCGGCGTGGTCCCTGCCGACTATGAAGTGTGTTGCTCCGAAGTTCTTCCTGACTATAGCGTGGTGTACCGCTTCTCGAGGGCCTGCGTAGTGCATGTTCATGCGGAGGCCTGCTAGGACAACCACATTCTTGGGGAAGTAGTTGGCTATTAGTGCCTTGTAGGCCTCTATTATCACCTCGTCCTTATAGTCTCCCTTCTTCTTCCACCCTAATAGCGGGTGTACCAGGAGTCCGTCGGTGAATGTGAGGGCTGCTTTCTGGACGAACTCGTGGCCCCGGTGTGGCACGTTTCTAGTCTGGAAAGCGGCGATAGTCTTCCAGCCTCTCTCCCGGAATAGTACCCTGGTTTCCCTGGGCCAGAGGGTTACCTCTTCGAAGGGGTTGGGGGGCTCGTTTATCAAGTCTATCCTGCCGCCTATTAGTAACTCCTTCCTGGCGAGTGTCTTTGCGACTCCGGGATGGTTGACGTCCACGGTCTTGTAGACTAGTTGTGCATGCCTCTTCTTATCCCAGCCGTAGATTTCTTCAACCCTCATAAGAGCTATGGGCTTTCCATCGTAGAATAGTGCTATATCGTCACCCTCTGAGACATCCGCTATCTCCGCTGGGTCCACGTCTAGTACTATCGGTATAGTCCATGGAGTGTCGTCGTGTAGCCTCATGTCCTCGAGAACGCTAATGTAGTCCTCTTGGACGAGGAACCCCTCGAGGGGGCTGAAGGCTCCATAGGCTATATCTAGGAGGTCGATCGCCCTCTCTAGGCCCACGTCTAGCCTTGGGACCTCCCTGGCCTCTTCGAGGAGGGCCTCCCTCCTCTTCCCCGTGGCGACCCTATATATTAGCCTCCCACCGTGGGGCCTGCTGACCATTCGCCTACACCTCTACTAGATGTACCCGAGCTTCCTCAGCTTCTCGATAATCCTCTCCTTGTCCTCCTCGGTGAACGGCTCCTCCTGACTGGCCTGCTCGTGCTCTGCTACTACCTCCCTGAGAACGTAGGTTACGTACTGGCTCACGCTGGTGAAACCCGTTCCTTCTATCAGCCTCTTAATCCTATTGTAGAGGGTAACCGGGATGGAGACCGTCGTGTATTTCCCCTTCTTCTCGGCCAATAGGGTAGCACCAGTAGGATTGACTGGGCTGCAGGCTTAATTAAATGTAATGATGATGCTTAGATGTACCCGAGGTCCTTGAGCCTCTCCTTAATCTTCTCCTCATCCTCCTTTGAAAGAGGCTCCCCCTCTTCCAGCCCGCTTGAAGCCTCCTCTATTAGGAACTCTATGAGGGCCTCCACGCTGTCGAACCCGCTCTCCTCTGCAAGCTTCTTAGCCTTCTCGTAGGCCTCCTTCGAGATCTCTACGCTAACCTTCTCCTCAGCCATCCCTCATCCCTCACACACTACCGGTAGTTCGTTGAGGATTGTTTTAAGCCTTGAATAGAGAAGATTCACCGACTCCTCGACGCTAGCCTTATCCGTATCTATTACGAGCCAGGGGTTCTCCGGGGACTCGTATGGATCGTCAATACCGGTCATGTGCTTGATCTCCCCGGCTAGTGCCTTCTTGTAGAGGCCCTTAGGATCCCTCCGGATAACGGTCTCCAGGCTGGCCTTCACGTAGACTTCGAGGAAGAGAGCCTCCTCTTCAACTATCTCCCTTATCATCTTCCGGGCATCCCTATAGGGTGAGACGAAGCTAGCCAGCACTACTACTCCATTCCTGGCTAGGAGCCTGGTTATCCAGGCAATCCTCCGGAGATGGTTCATTCTCTCTTCCCTAGTGAACCCGGAACCGACGCTAACAGTCTTCCGAGCCCAGTCACCGTCGATGAGCTCCACCCGGTAGCCCTCGGCCCTGAGCCTCTCGGCAACCCTGCCCGCTATGGTGGTCTTACCGCTACCGGGGAGCCCCGTTAGCCATGCAACTAACCCCTTTTCCAGGCACTTCAACCCTTAGTCTCCTCCGAGGCGCCACGTGTAATCATTGAGTGGTTATAATGTGGTTAATGGGGTTGAGGGTCCCTCACGGGCTCCGGTGGCGTAGTAGGAATGCTATAGCCGGGTATAGGATTTTGAAGACGTCTTCAACCTTGTTGACGGCGTGGCCCATGTCTGGGGCTATGTAGGCTTCAAAGCTCTTACCCTTCTCTAATGCCTCCTCCATGAACCTCAGCACTGGTTTTAGCGGGGTGCGGCTGTCGTTCTGCGGGTGAACGATCATTAGAGGGTCCCTCAAGTTATCCACGTATGTTATAGGGCTCCTCTCTCCTAGGAGCTCCATCTTCCCGGCGAAGAGCATTGTGATGAAGCTCTTGAAGGCAGCGTCGCTGAGCTCGTACATCTCCTTCCAGTCAACCACGCTAGCCCCCGCCACGCCGGCCTTGTAGAAGCCGGGCTTGCGTGTGAGGGCGCACATAGTCATGTAGCCCCCGTAGCTGTAACCCATAATGTAGAGACTGGAGGCAAGCCCGCTCTCCAAAGCCCACCTGGAGGCGGCTACGATATCCTCCAGCTCGCCGCCGCAGGGATCTCCAACTATCCGGAGCCTCCACTCCTCCCCATAACCAGTGCTACCCCTATAGTTAGGCATTACAATGTTGAATCCAGCAAGGGCTAGGCTGGCGGCAAAGACGTCCCAGATGTCAGCTGTCTCGGCAAAGGGCCCACCATGTACTAGTGTGATAGTTGGCCCCGGCTTGCCTGCCCGGGAGCTTTCAATAATAAAGGTGGGGACCTTAGAGCCGTCATAGCTCTCCACTAGCTCGAAGCCAACATTGGAAATAGCCTCTTCTACGTATTCGGGGACTTCTCCAGCGAGCACTCTTGAACCTTCTAGGCTCATTATGCTCGGAGGAGTCTTTAGACTGGTGTAAGTAGTAACTAGTCTGCCCCTCCACTTGTATACGCCTCCGTGGATACCCGTGGGGGCGTCGACCTGTTTCCCGTCCAGGAATATCCTGCTCCTTCCATTCTTCCTACCAACCACTACCAGGGATCCCTCGGGCAGGAAGCCTATGTAGTTGAAACTCGTAGGCTTGAATTCTTCAAGGTCCCCGTGAGGTAGCTCCAGCTTCCTGGACTCCATGGTATCAGGATCTACCCTCTCGAGCCACGCCCCTGAGGGTCCCTCAACGCCTGCAACGATCCAGCCCTCCGGGTGTATGACCATATAGGTTGTGCTAGCGTTCTCGGGCTTGTAGACCTTCACCTCTCCCGAGGCTAGGTCCACTACTAGCCCCTGGAAGCGGCCCGAAGCGGGATCCAGCGCGCCTACTCCTACCGCGGTGTTCCCGGATAGGTCTGTGAGGGTTGCGAATCCTGGGAGAGCGGCTATTTTCCTCGGCTTGCCCTCAACGGAGTATATGGCTATCTCTCTCATCGTGGCTGAGGTATAAACTATCTTCTCATCATCGTATACAACTCCCATTATCCTTGAAGGCTCGACCCCCTCAACCCTCTCCTCTTCGCCGGGCGAGTCCAAGCTGACAGTATAGAGTAGATGCTGCTCCCTCCCACGGGCCACGTCACGGGTAAATACTACTCTGCTAGCACCGTAGGGGACCCTCGCGACACCGCTCACCGGCTCCTTGTTAAGTTTGACAAGATTCATGCCATCGTAGGAGTAAAGGTTTGCCGCGCCCTCCCTGAGGGCCGTCGCTACAATCCTCTCCCCACTGCCAACGCCCTGGATACTGTACATTTCAATATTTATCAAGCTTATTACTTCCTCGAGGATCCGGGAGTAGTCGCTAGTACACTTGACCGATGACAACTAGGTATTCACCAGTCCGCTAACGTCGCATCTACGAGTGTTATATATTAAGAGTAAGGGGTTAGTTGAGAGGGCCTCGTGAATCCGATTCGCTATACCCCGGGCAAATTCGACCCGGCAGCTTTACGAGGTCGGAGAGCCTATCACGGAAAACATTGTAGCGGAAAGTATTCCCAACCCTTATACTCTTCTCCCTCAACTTCTCCTCCAGCCCGGGAGTAGACACTATCCTGTCCAGGATAGTGGGTACTTCCCCTACGTTCTCATAGCCTAGCCTGCCGTCGATCCTAGACGCAATATCAGTCCACGCCCCGCCATTCCTGTAGACGAGGGGTATTGCTCCCAGCTGGGCCGCCTCGGCAACTGCGATGCCGAAATGCTCGATGAAGGGAGGATGTATGTAGAATCTAGCCCTCGCCAGGTAATCCTCAACCTCCTCTCGAGGGGGGTTAGCGATTAACTCTACACTCTCCAGGCTACCAGACCTCCTTCTCAGCTCCTCGAAATACCTCTTACTACTCCGGCCGTAAACACCTCCTAACACCACGAGCTTCAAGCCCAGCCCTCTAAGACTGGGTGCAATGGAGAGGAGGGTCTCGAGCTTTTTCTCTGGAGTGAAGCGAGAGACTGTGACGGCTAGGTTCTCCTTGGCTCTAGGGCTAGCCCGCGTCTCGACTGGCGGGTGGAGCACGCAGGCGGGCCTCCCATAGGCTCTGTGGACCAGCCTGCTAGTCCACTCTGAATTAGCCGCTAATAGCTGGGCCTGCCTCGGCCATGACAGCCTTACAGCCCTTCTCTCCGAGAGCCAGTCGTAGAACCTCCTCATGGGTCCCCCATCACCGTAGACTAGTCGTCTAGCTAGTACGGGGAAGTGGATGTAGGCGATGTCTGCTGGGAAGGGAATGTTGGACTGGGTCTCGACTGAGAGGTCGTAGTCTAGTGTCTCCAGGAGGGCCATTGCTTTATAGACTGCTATGAGCCTCCGGTACTCGGCTGCCCGCCCTCCGAGGAGCTTGTAGAGTGCTTCTTCAACCGGGCTAGTGCCCGGGTCGAGTATATTGACTCCCGCTAGGTCTATCCCAATATCGTGTGCTAGTTTTTCCAGGGCTACCCGTGCATGCGTGACTAAAGTTGCCTTATAGCCTAGGTCTGCGAGGGCTCTCGCGGTGTAGAGGCCGACCTTCTCCGCCCCGCCTACCCCTTCGATTAGACTGTGTAATACTACTGCTCTCGGCAAGAGTGCTGACCTCTTCTGGGAGTCTGGCTCCACCGCGTGGGACGGCTAAACCCATGATATACCAGGTGGATACCGGATTAATTCTAGTACTGGTGCATAGGGCTGGCGCTCGGATCCGTCTCCCCTAGCCTGCTGGCGAGCATTAGTAGGGTGGCCATGAAGCAGGAGTCTAACACGAGGCCAAACGTGTTCAAATGGTGGGGGCGGAGGCCCATTGCCATAGTGAGAGCCTTCCTAGCCTTAGCAGTAGGGGCTAGCGAGGAGGATGCCCTGGGAGTCGCCCTTGGAAGGAGGGATAGCTTTGAAAGAGTAAGGTTACTGGCGAAGGGTAAGAGGCTTCTGGACCCCTTCGCTGGCTCGGGCGTTATCCCCGTTGAAGCCTCTAGGCTAGGCTACACCGCCATTGGCCAGGATGTGAACCCCTACGCTGTAGCAGTTGCGGAGGCTTACGCCGAGTTGTGCGTGGGAGGGTGTAGGGCTAAGTCCGAGTGCCTATGGGGGTCCCTCGCGCGCTCCTGGGGGAGGGTTAGGGGGCTATGGTGTAGGGGGAACTCTTGCATAGTACATGTG
>WAOR01000094.1 GCA_015521175.1 Thermodiscus sp. | reverse complement strand
GTCGAACCGGTAGAAATAGGCTCCCATCTATCCAGGCTCCGAGGACTCAGGGACTCGCTAATCAGGGACGCGGAGCGAGCTTTGGAACTCATAAAGGAGGGAGGCGTCCCCCGAGGCGGAGAGCATTCAGAGGAGCTCTATGCCCTCGCCGGCTACTATGTGGAAGGAGCCTACCACACAGAGATCAGGATATTGGAGCGTCTAGGTGGGGCTCTACAAGAAGACCACGATCAAATAGAGCGCCTGAAGAACACGCTAAAGGAGATCATGGAGAAGCTAGAATAAACCCGGCAGGCGGCGAACGGCGATAAGCCCTTTTATTAATACCCGGACTACACTCCCGGTAACCACGGATGAAACAATAGAGTAAGGAGAGTAATGGTGTGGCAAGCATGTACACCGGTGCAGGCAACATAAGCAGGGAGGTAGTAGTAGAACACCTAGTAAACATATCGAGAGAACTGGAGTCGCTAATAGTAGCAGTAAACTCTCTCCTAGGCGAGGAGAACCTCCCCTCCACAGAATACCTAGACAAATTCCTCAGGCAAGATGTCTTCACATCCAAGGAGAGGATAGAAAGCAACATAGCCCAGCTACTCCTCTACATAGCATCGGGCCGCATAGAGCTAGTAGACTCTAAGGAGCTAATCCTCCGGATAACCGAGGAATTAAGAAGCGTTACAAGTAAGCTAGAAGCCCTCGTACACAGGATTAAGATAGCCTCAAAGGCGGGAGTGAGGGTCCCCCCGTCTATCCTAGGAGAGATCAAGAACATGCTTAGCCTAGTAACAGAGGCTAGCGGCCACGTGACAACCCTAGTACGCCTAATGGGTAGAGCTTACGGTAACCATAGTGTGGCAAGAATGATGGAGACCCGCAACGATAAGGTCCAGGAGATCGAGAGGCTTGTAGACGACTCGTACAGGAGGATACTCGACTCGCTAGTAACAGAGGCCAAGGACTTCAAGGAGTACGTCCTCCTAAGAGACACAGTAGACCTTATCGAAGATATAACAGACAACCTGTCAAGGCTGTCGCTAAACCTCTACGTGATGGGCGTGAGCCTAGCAAGCACCACTGGGGCAGCCTACGAGGAGTCCCAGTTTGAAATGTAGAGCTAGAGCAGTACTATACGGTAACGCCATAATAGTAGGATCCGTCGAAGAAGCCAGGTGCCTCTACAAGTTAGGATTCTACGGGCAACCCTTGGGAGTAGAGAAGCCTAAGGGAGCCGACTTCTCCTCTCCCCTACGCTTAACCCCGCTAGAAGCCCTCTACCTCTTAGAGAAGGGGATACTAGAGGTCTACGATGAAGGAGGCCGGAACCCGCTCTCCTTTGAAAAACTCCGGGAAAGGTTCCGGGAGCATTACAGCGACCTTCAAACATACTATAGAATATACAAGGACCTGAGAGATAACGGTCTAATAGTTAGGAGCGGCCTCAAGTACGGGGCGGTCTTCACAGTCTACAGGCTAGGCCCGGGCCTCGAGCACGCCCCCTTCATACTCCACGTCAGGGGATACAATGACGACCTAGAGCCCACCGACATAGTCAGGGCTGGGAGGCTTAGCCATAGCGTGAGGAAGGCCTTCATACTAGCCTCATCCGAGCCGAACGGTAACCCGGTCTACCTAATCTTTAAATGGCTAGTTCCATGACTTATAGATGAGGAAGACTACTTGGAAGGCCTCACACCCGGGTGGCTGGTTTGTCAACATACAATCCAAGAGGACCATATAGGAGGCGGCCACGCCATCACAGAGAGCCCAGGGGAGAACAGGGCAGGGGGCCAAGGCCAAGGCCCATGGGAGACAAGTGTAGCCCCCTATGCCCCTACTTCAGGTGCCAGAAGAACGCTCTACGCATAGAAGTCCAACAATACAAGGGCAGGCCGATAAAAGTTCCAATGTGCGCCTGGATCGGGGACAAGTGCATAGGAGCACAGTGCCGCTTCGCCTACTGCGAGCTGCGAGCAATGCTACCCGATGGCAGGTGCCGCTTCGCAGTAATGGCTAAAGCCAAGAAGGAGAAATCCTTCGAGGACGAGCTAATGGAGATGGACAAGGAGTTCGACCTGGAGGATAAGTTCTAAGGCTTCTCCAATACAAGAAGGCTAACCCATAAATCACCATGTCTAACCTTCCTGACATGGGCGATACGGAAGCCCGCCCTGCGGGCAAGCCCCGCTAGGTAGGCCGACTCCGTTGTCACCAGGCTGGCTCGCCCCCCACTAGCCATGACCTTGTAGAGGGAAGGAATGAAGTCCGAGTACAAGGTCCTTACACTTCTGGGGCTCCCCAGCCTGATACCGTAGGGCGGATTAGAGGCTACATAGTCGACGCTCCCAGGCCCGAGGAGTTCTTCTAGTCTACGCGCATCCCACACGTAGAACTCTATTCTATCCTCGACACGGGCAGCCGATGCATTCATGATAGCACCTTTTACGTGGCGCGGGTTCTTGTCAACACACACTATCCTGGCATCCTCGTAGAGATACGCCGCCTCTACTGCGACAGTGCCGCCACCGCACATTGGATCGAGAATTGTGGCGTTATCCCTAGCCCCGGCGAGGCGGAGAAGACCGTAAGCGAGACTAGGCTTTAAGGCGGCAGGGTGGTCGTATACCCTGTACCCCCTCCTATGCCAGCTCCTCTCTCCTATCAGGTACACGCCGAGCCGGAACAGATCATCGTCGATCTCAGCTAGTATCGAGACTCCTGGAGACTCGAGTCTCACCTCTGGTTTCAAACCGTATTCAGCCTCATACGCTTCTTGCACGGCTTTCCCAACGTGCCTCGCGACGTCAACGCTAGTATACTCGTGGCCCTCGCCTATCCTTTCCCCTCTAACGGCGAAAGCCGAGGACCAGGGGATGAACCTGTGAACCCCTGATTCGCGAGTAATTTCCTCGATTAACTCTAGGGCTTGCCTGGTATAGCCAACGGTTTCCTCGGCTAGAAGCAGGGCGGCTGAATGTATACTCCTCATCCGGTACAAGTGCTCTTCCACGTGCGGGGGAGCCTCAATTATAATCCTCCCCCTTCCACGCCTCTCCTCGATAAGCCTCGCCCCGGGGATCTCCTCGGACGCCTCTCTGCCCGTGACGTCTTCAAGCCCCGGGTTACACGTCAGGAGGTACCTCAACACTACACCCCTCGATCCTATTGCAGGCCCTGCTCAGGAGGTATAGGAGGAGTTTAACATCCCTCTCCCTCTCAAGGTTTAACACGGCCAGCCTCCTCAGCCCCACTATAACGTCGTTTCTCCTCTTCTCATCACCGATCAGCACCCTAGAGAGGGCGCGAGCATAAGCCTCCACGAGCCTGGCATACTTAACATTACCCAACGATTTAGGGGACCCTCTCCTAGCAAGGTATAACTCGTACAGGTAAATGGCCGTCGCGTTAGCGAGGTTTAGGGCAGGATACCTGGGGCTCGAGGGGATACTTGATAGGATATGACACTTCTCCAGCTCCCTCCTAGTAAGGCCCACGCTCTCCCTACCCATTACTAGGGCCACAACACCCTCTATCCCAGCCGCCAGCTCAGCCGCACTCCTAGGAGGTACTGCGACGCGGAGAGGGTCTCTCTCAGAGCTCCTAGCACTAGTGCACACGCTTAGGCTAGCCCCCCTGAGGGCTTCGTCAAGGCTCGAAACTATCCTAGCAGAGTCGAGGCGGTGTGCGGCTCTAACAGCGTATTCCCTGGCCTCTTCGAGGCTCGCCTTGGGGTTTACAAGGTAGAGCTCGTCTACCTCGAAGTTCTCGGCGAGCCTAGCGATCATGCCCAGGTTAATAGCGCCCTCAACCTCTACCAGTACTAGGCGGAGCTTATCCATCCCCGCTAAACCTCCAAGCCCCTACAGCCCGTAAACGCTCCATGAAGAAGGACTCCTCGCG
>WAOR01000093.1 GCA_015521175.1 Thermodiscus sp. | reverse complement strand
GCAACCCCTACATTGTCATCGGAGCCATGCTAGTGTCCCCAATCATAGCTCCTATATACTCTGCGGCATTGGGCCTTGCGGCCGGTAAGCCCCGGCTTGCACTGGAGAGCGTGTACTCGCTTACACTCCTGCTCGTATCTGCGTTTACCTCTGCGCTAGCGGCCGCGGCTGGCCTATGGCTCGGCCACTATAGGGTATCGCTTGCTCCCCCAAGACTAGACTACTCGACCATTATCATCCCAGCCCTCCTAGGTATTGCTGTTATATTGAGCGAGGCTTCCAACACGCTAGAGGCATTGTCGGGCGTGGCTATCGCGGCGGCGCTTATCCCACCCTTAGCGTTGGCCGCCCTAGGCATCTTCGGAGAGAGGCTACTCCTCTACAGAGGCGTGATTGTAGCCCTTGTCAACGTCGCATTCCTACTAGCCTTCGCTAGTGCTACGGCCCGCATTATCCTACGCCTCAGGAGGGGGAAGGGTAAGGGAGTTGGCTAAGGGTAAGCTAGTACTCATCCTCGCCGTGGCTGTTACCGATATATCAACTGCGAGCATACTCGTTAGACTAGCCGGGGTACACGGGTTCGTCGCGGCCTGGTGGAGGCTCGCCTTAAGCTCTCTCTTAACCCTCCTACTAGCCCTCGCTACTGGCGCATTACGGGATCTCGGCGAGTATTCCCGCTGGGAGGCTACTGTAAGTATTATGGGAGGAGTACTCCTTGCACTTCACTTCGGCTTGTGGATGCTTAGCCTACAATACTTGAACGTGGCCCCGAGCGTGACTATTGTTGACAGCTATCCGGCCCTCCTCGCTATAACTGGCCGGCTATTGTATGGCGAGGAGTACTCTCGGGGTCAGCTGGGCGGCGCGGTCATTGCGATGGCTGGGGTAGCTGGTCTAGCGTACTATTCTGGAGCGAGTGGGCTCTCGCCTCCAGGTGGTGACGCCTTCTATGGGGCTCTCCTCTCCTTCGGGGGCATGCTGGCGGTGGCCGGGTACTTCATGGCTGGGAAGTACGTTCGGAGAGCTAGAGGGACCCTCTCGTATACGCTGGTTGCGTATAGTAGTGGGGCGTTGACGGAGACAATCATGGTGTGGTGGGTCGGCGCTAGCCTCACAGGCTATGCTGCTTCCACTTACCTATACCTCGCCCTCCTCGCTCTCCTTCCAATGCTGGGCGGCCATACCCTGGTAAACTACGTGTTGGGGAGGCTCAGCCTCTTGGCTAGTACTATACCGGTACTGGGCGAGCCGGTTGGCGCTTCTATTCTTGCATGGCTCGTGCTGGGGGAAGGTGTTACGCTTGTGGAGGCCCTCCTGATGGCCATTGTTCTCCTGGGGATCGGGCTGACCCTGGCCTACGAGGGGGCGTAGGAAAGATATAACCATGGCAATACGCGTTATCCTGGTGTATTGAGGCGTCTATGCATTGCCGGCTCCAGCGATACTCGTCGATGACCTACATAAGTCCTATGACGAGGTTAGGGCCCTTAACGGTGTCTCATTCCAGGTATATGAGGGCGAGATATACGGTTTGATTGGCCCAAATGGCGCTGGCAAGACGACTACCCTCCGAATAATAGCTGGCCTCCTAAGACCCGATGATGGTAGGGTGCTTGTCCTCGGCCATGACCCCTTCCGGGAGCCGGTTAAGGTGAAGAAGGCCATAAGCTACCTGCCGGAGGAAGCGGGCGTATACAAGAACCTTACCGGCGAGTACTTCCTACGGTTTATCGCCGAGATCTACGCTGACTCGCCCCATGAGGCCGAGGAGATGGTGAAGAGAGGAGCGGAGCTCTCCGGCCTAGGGGAAAGGCTAAGGAGCCCGATGAAGACGTATAGTAAGGGTATGAAGAGGCGGCTACTACTAGCGGCTACGCTAATGACTAATCCCAGGGTTGCAATTCTCGACGAGCCCACGAGCGGGCTTGACGTTTACAATAGTGTCCTGATGAGGAACGCCATCAGGGAGTATGCCAGGGACAGTAATGCTACGATACTTTTATCAAGTCATAACATGCTGGAGGTAGAGTACCTCTGCGATAGAGTCGCATTCATCGACCACGGCGTAATAATCGCGGAGGGAACCCCCAAGGAGCTACTAGAAAAATACGGGGCAGCCAACCTCGAGGAAGCCTTCGTAAAGGCCGTGGGAGGTGGAATAGCCTATGCAGGCTCGAAAGCTTAAAGCAGTAGCCAAGAAAGAGCTGCGAGAGCTTGTCAAGGAGCGTTTAGTACTATTCGGCCTACTCTTAGGCCCACTCATAATGTATGTGATAATGGGTGGAGCGGCTGCAGCGGCTTCGAGCTCCATGGCAAAGCAGGCAATAGCCCCTCCCAGAGTAGCCATAGTCTACGAGGCGGGGGAGCCAGACAATATCACGCTAGTTCTAGCAAGAATCCTCCACGCCCCAGTCTTCAACGAGAGCATGGACCCCCTCCGTCTCCTCGATACGGGTTACGAGTTCGTGATTGTAATCAATAAGAGCCTCTCGGCAACGATAGCCTCTGGAAAACAGGCCCCTATAACCGTGTACTATAAGCCTAAGAGCCTTGGATGGTTCAGCCTCAACAGGCCGAAAGTAATAGAGTCTCTCGTGGATAAGGCCCTGCTCAATGCAACCGCGATAATCCTGAAGAAGTACATGCCCGATATAACTCCGGAGTACCTACAAAATCCTGCTAGGATTCAGCTATACTATTACCACAACGGGAGAACCATGAGCCAAGGCCAGGTAGTAGGTCTCATAATGGGGGTAAGCCTAGCAATCCCGCTCGCCATACTGACAACTGCAGTAGCGGCTACTCAGGTTGCAGCGATAAGTATGGGCGTTGAGAAGGAGGCTAAGACCCTGGAGAAGCTCCTGACGCTTCCCCTCTCCCGAGAGGAGCTCCTCCTAGGTAAACTGTTCGCCGTGACAGTCCTGGCCCTAGGAGGAGTAGCCAGCTACATGGCAGGACTCTACACTTACTTTGCCATGCTCTCCCACAGCTACTCATCTATCGGCGCGGGCCAGGTCTCCTTCCAGTTCACAGTCCCGGTAGGGGCACTAATAGTGACAGGTGTAGGCTTAGCCCTCACGCTCTATGCTAGTATTGTGATCGGCTTCATTGTAGGGAGTCAGGCGCATGATGTTAGGGGGAGCCAGCTAGCCTCGAGTTATACTGCTATGGTTCTCGCGATACCACTATTCATCATGTTCTTCGGCGTTGACCCTACACAGTTATCCGCGACTGCGAAGGCTCTGTTAGCCATCGACCCATACTCTCTGCTAGGCCTCGCCAGCTCGGCAAGCATCAATGGAGACACCGGCCTATCGATGCTTAGCCTCCTCGGGCTCCTAGTACACGATGCTTTCTGGACACTCGTAGCGGCCCGGCTCCTAGATGCTGAGTCAATGATAGTAGGCCACCCGCTACTAAGAAGGCTCTCAAGAGTCCTAGCCAAGAGGAGGACTTCTTAGATTATCCCCAATCCCCTATTATTATTCACGTGGTGTGGCTGGGGAATTGAGCGGCCTTGCATCATGGCACTATAAGAGAAGGGAGGCATGCGAGGAGATCGCCGAGTTCCTCCGGGGCCGGTGGGCTGCGGTATACATAGGGCCGGTGTGGATGAGGTGGCGTGAGAGGGATAAGCCCCTTACAGTAGAGTCCTGTGGTGATGTGCTAGAGCTCGTGGAGAGGCATGGGGCTAGGAGCTTTTACGGGACCCTAGAGAAGTTTAACAGGCTGGAGTCCAGGCTCGACGTCATGGAGGACTACCCGGTAAACATCGTGTCGGCGACAATGTACATCGACATCGACGTCACAAACGAGTACAGGGTAGAGGAGGCACTACCCTACGTGAAGAAAATCCTTGAAACCCTAATAGAATGGTTCCACGACAAAGGAGTGCAGGAGAGCCTCTACATACTCTGGAGCGGGGCCGGAGCCCACCTCCGGGTACACGAGGAGGCGATAGGCCCTGTAGGAGACCTAGACTCCGTCGAGGAAGCCTACCTACTAGCCGAGTACGCCCTCCGCGCCAATAAGCCCAAGCTACAGAAAATAGTGGAGGAGTCCGGCGGCCTCGTAAAGATTGAGAACATGATAGCCAGGAACCGCGTCTTCACCGCGCCAATGAGCCTACACCGCAGGCTCGAGCGAGTAGCCGTAGCATTCAGGCCGGAAGCCCTGGGAGACTTCAACCTCTCATGGACCACGCCGGGCAGAGAAAAACACGACCCGGAAGCATGGCGCCGCTATAAGAGGGGAGAGGCCACAAGCCTGGTCGAGGAGGCACTCCGGGTTCTCGGGAGGAGCCCAGAGCGCACCATAATCCCAGCACCTCGTAGGGCTCCCGCGAGGATAGTGGGAGCGAAGGGGAGGATAGGCCGGTTCCCCGTAATGGCCCTCCTACAAGCGGCGAGATACTACGTGCTAAACGGGGACCTGGATAAGGCGAAGAGCTTCGGCCTCAACAGGGCAATATTCTACGCCTGGGCCAAATACTATGGGCCAGCCCGGAGCGCGGCGAAGAGGCTCAGGCCCCCAGGCTCAATACCGGGAAAGACTACTAAGAGCGGAGTGAAGCTCCGGCCAGTCCCCGGTATGGAGGAGCAGGCCCCGATGAGCGATGACGGCTGGTTCGTAATGGGCAATGTGGAGCAGAGGCCCGAAGACTTCGACAGGAACGTGGCAAGCAAGTTCGAAGCCGCCGGGATACCCTTCGAAGAAGCTTGGAGAGCTGCGGTCGAGTACGTGTCAAGGTTTCCTAGGAGCGTCCTGAGGGACCCCCAAAGGTTCTACAAGCTAGTATACGAGCCGGTGAGAGACTCTTTCGTCGAGAAGGTACTAGAGGCCAGGCCCGAGAAACTCTTCTACGCCAAACGCCTGAGTACCACTACCCGTAGAGATAATAGAGCCGTGGAGGCGAGGAGGCCAAGAAGCCTCCTAGACTGGATAGAGAAGAATGACGAATCTAAGGATGATAGTAGAAATTCTTAACTAGACCTTTACCAATATATTATTAATATTGGTAGTCGAGCCGTGAAGAGGGTATTAGCCGCCCTCCTGATCCTCGCTATAATCGCGCCTACACTCCTATCCATGAGAATGGAGAGCGTGTCTAGAGCAGATCTCGTCGGCGGATATATGCTGATTGTGATGCCATTCTTTACCCAAGAGAATATTGTGGGAACTAACGGGTACCAGGCTATAAGACTCGTAGCCTACGGCCGTATGGAGGCTTTCGTAGACTTGAACCATAACAACCAGCTGGATCCCGGGGAGCCCTTCATTAACAAGACCGCTCCCGGTAAGATAATAGTGTTCGAGGTCCGGGCCGACTACAATGGAGGGGTCTATAACGGCTACGTGGGTGATGCGTGGATATACACGAAGTACCCTCTAATGGCCGAGTTCATCGCATACTCCCGCGACCAGGGGATTATAGCTTCGTATAACATGCCCCCCACCGGGGAGCACTTCCTAATACCGCCAATTCCTGGTGTAGTCTACATAAGCCCCGATTCGGGGATGCCAGTAAAGGTCTCCCTCAATGCGAGCGGAGTCACCCGCTCCTTTATTATTAAGCCAGGCGACTACGCGGTCATACCCAACAACGGCTCCACCATAGAGATCGAAGCAAATAGTAGTATAGCGGTGGTGCTAGGCAACCCGGTCCAGGGTCCGGGGGCATTCTTCACCGAGATACCACCATTCGACCATACCTATTTCACCTCATACGTCCCCATACCTTTCCCAAAGTTCCTTCTCGACACGAAGACCGGGCCATATAATGTAACCAGCTACGTCTATATCGTAGGCGCCGATCGGAAAATTGGAGTTCTAAGATATGGCAGTCCCGAGCTACTGAGTAATTTGCTCGAGCAAATAGGTTCCAGAGAAACGAGGGGCTACGCAGTAGTCCTCTTATACCACAAACTATCCAATAGCGAGACAGCGCTGGCAGCCGTTCCAGTTTACAAGTTCCATGGGCTGAGCGTGCCTCTCACAGACATGATCAGTGGGAGCGAGTGGCTTACACTACAAGAGGTAAGGAATGACACCTACATTAATGGGAGCATTGACGTAGTGAACGGCGTTCCCACAGCCCTAGACACGTGGCCCGCAGTCTTCATCGACCTAGACAATGACTGGAGCGCTGACCTATTATTCAGGCCGTACCTCAGCCCCATCCGCGATAGCATTTTCACGCTAGGAGTAGTCAATAGCACCTACCCGTTCCTCTACTACCAGGTGACATACTGGGACCTGCGCTACATAAGCTACGACCTAAAGCTCAACCTGGGCAGTGGAGCAATGAGCGCCTCGTACAACGCGATACCTGTCCCCCAATCAATGGTCCAAGACTACAAGAGCGTCGTAGACATACGGTCAGGGAAGTACCCGTTCCTCATCCATAAATTCTACAAGAATGGAGCCATATCCCCAGGCTTCACGTCGACATCAAGCATGATAGGCCCCGGCGGCAAATCTGCGAGCATAGTCTACAAGCACAACGTTGACTCAACAATACCCTGCTCCAGCATACACTACTACGCCGCCCTGATCACCGATACTCTAAAGCCGGTAATGTGGAACTCTACCACGGGATGCAAGATAGAACTCCACTATACCACCGTGAAGCCTAAGAGGGTTTACTACGCAATACCCATACCCTACGTGAACGACACGGTAATCCTCGATAAAGCCACCGAGATATACGTGCGCATCAATACAACCGGGAACACTCAAGAAACCCCGCCATCCTACACAGTAGCCAGGACAGGCATGAAGATAGCCCACTACATAATGGGAGAAGGAGTAACAGGAACAATCCTCCAAACCCAACCAGTAATAAAACCACCCTCAAATACTACAAAAATGTTCAACCTCCTACACCTAACAAGCCCTCCCCCGCCGCAGCCAACCCAGCCACCAACAACTACGACAACCACTCCCACACACACGACAACTACGAGAAGCACTCCATACACCACAAGCCACGAAACGGCCAAGACAACCAGTTACACTCGAACGAGACAAACACGGACAACAAGCACGCAGTCACCATTAAACCTGCCAATACCCGTTAAGACGGGTGATACCCTGGAATACAAGGTCAAGCTGAGCGGTAAGGGGCCGAAGGGTAAGGCGAGCGGTAGCGGTGTACTCGTTCTAAAAGCTAGAGTCACAGGCGACGAGGTAGTGCTGGACGTGGAGAAGAATAGTGTTGGCAGCCAGTACCTTGGAGCAGTAGTTAACACAGCCTCAGACCTCTTCTTAGCACTAGCCTCCGGCGCCAGCCTCCACTACCAGCTACCAGGCCTAGAACCCGTCTTCTCCTCCAAGTGCCCAGTTCTCGCACCACAAATGGATAGCAAGACCCTGAAGGGAACCCTCAACGTGCTCTACTACAAGGTAGACTACACGTGCAAGTACAGCAACGGAGTACTCATCTACGCCAAAGCAAGGGCTCACGGGAGCGTGTCAGGGCAGAGCTTCAACGTTAATGTTGAAGCAAGCCTTGCCAGCACGACTATAAAGGGAGTAAAAACTAGCGGAGGAATCAGTGGAGGCTCCAACCTCCTACTATGGGCTGGAGTCGGGATAGCTGTCGTAGTAGCAGTGGTTGCACTGCTATTATATGTCAGGAGACGCTAATCCTCTTCAAAACCACCTACTAGGTCTACCAGCATTTTTTCTAGCTTGGCGGCGAGCCCTTCTATCTTCTTCCTAGCATCTGTTATCTCCTTGGAGACTTCGCCTTCTCCTGCAATCCTGGCCGCCTCTTTTAGCCTCACAATCGCGTACGCGAGGACCTCGTTAGCGTCCATGAGGGCTGCGACCTCCCTCGAATACCCCTTCTCTGCGAGACGCTCGTAGACGCACTCGGCGTGAGCATAGCCCTTCCCAGGGATGTAGAAGAACCTCTGGCCTTCAATCACGTCTTCCCCGCAGAGAACACACTTCCACTTACTTAGAGGCATTATAGAATACACCCCTTTACTCGACTCGAGAAATAGTCAAGAGTATTCTGGGGGAATTAATAGATCGTTCTTACTGGGACTCGCTAATGCCCTCTAGGACTAGTATGAGGCCGTAGAGTTTCACGAGGTCTCCTGCAAGGGATACGAAGGCGGCGTATCGGGAGAGTATTATGAAGGGGAGTCCTAGCATGTAAACGCTTACTCCGGCGAGGAAGAACTTAGCCCCTATTGGAGAGTCTCGAGCGAAGTCCTTCGCTAAGTGGTACCCGACGATGAATTCGACAATATAGCCTAGCACGATTAGGGCTCCACCAGCCATCCAGTCGTAGACTCCGATTGCCACACCAGCACCGGCTAGTGCTAAAGCGACGGGTGATAGTAGCCTCATGAACTTGTAAGACTCTTCGGTATAGTAGATGTAGCCGTATAGGGCTGCTAGGCCCGATACCAATAGGAGTATCATTATGGTTAGAGCTGGCTGCTGGAATGCCGCTTGCACACCGTTGAGTCCTACTACGGCTAGTATGTAGGCTATGAGTATTGCCGCAATTATGCTCGCAAGTGTTCCTATGATTCCTCCCGTCTTCCTGTCCATGGCGTAGGAACCCCCTTAGGCCCGCGCTTGTTTTTGGAATGTTGTTTCCTTTACCGTTTTTGCCTGGCACTACTAGCCTTGTATCTTAACGATGTATCTCTTGAATATCCTGTAGAGGTCCTCGCTTGATATGGCAGGTTTTCCCGCCTCTTCGATTACCGCCTTTGCCGGTGGTATCTTCTTGTATGAGGATAGTCTTTGCTCTATCCTGTCCTCCATGCTTGGCTTCGTCTTATCCCAGTAGAGTATTCCTAGGGGTATCCTGTCTCCCCATTCTCTAGCCTTCTCGTGGGCTCTAGCTAGCTTTACCGGTGCTTCCTCAGGCTTCTCTACTACTGGGTCCCATTCGGGGTCTTCGTCTAGGTAGTATATTCTCTTCTCGTACCAGTCCTTCGTGTAGAGGTCGTTGTAGGTCACGCAGGGCTGTAACACGTCTATAACGGCGGTGCCCTTATGCTGGACTGCCTGCTTGATGAGGTTTGCCAGGTGCCTTGTGTTGAGTGCATAGCCTCTCGCTACGAATGTGTACCCGGATGCCAGGGCTAGCTCGAGTGGGTTCACGGGGTCCTGCAGGTTCGGCTTGGGCAGGCTTTTCGTCTTAGCACCCGCTGGTAGTGTGGGGCTTGCCTGCCCCTTCGTGAGGCCGTAGACCTGGTTGTCGTGTATTATGACAGTTATGTCCAGGTTCCTCCTCCCCAGTGCGACGAAGTGGCCTGCACCTATTCCGAGGAGGTCTCCGTCTCCACCGTTGACTATCACTTTAAGGTCGGGGTTGGCCAGCTTTATGCCTGTAGCGAAGGGTATGGCCCTACCGTGTAGCGTGTGCACGCCGTTTGCGAATATGAAGTGAGGCGTCTTACCGCTGCAACCAATACCGGATACTATCACGGTTTCCCAGGGCTTTAGCGATAGCTCCTTTAGAGCGGCCTGCATTGCCGCGAGTATGCCGTAGTCCCCGCATCCGGGGCACCAGTCGACCCATACATCCGTCTTGTAGTCCATTCTAAGCACCATAACTCAACACCTCCACGCCTTCCTCCCTATCGAGGAGCTTTTCAATCGCCCCTGCGAGTTCAAGGGCGTAGATGGGCCTCCCCGTCCACTTGAGAATGCTCTTGCGGACTCGGAGACCAGTATGCATAGAGATTAGGCCGGAGAGGAGGGGTCTCACACTATGCTCCGCAAGGATAACCTTCGAGTCCTCGTACCTAGTGAGAACTTCTCGTGTACGCTTGGAGGGGAATGGTGAGAGCACACGGTAGTGCAGGTAGGCGCCCTTAAACCCTTCACCAGCGAGTATTTCCAGGGCCTCTAGTACTGCTCCTTTAACGCTCCCCCAGCCTATTACTAGGAAGTCTTCCCCGTCACCATAGAGTACTGCTCTATCCTCCTCGGGTATCTCCTCATCGGCTATCTCTAGCTTCCTCATCCTGTAGTCGTGCATGAGCATGCGGTTCTCGGGATCCTCAGTTATGTGTCCTTCCGGGTTGTGCTCGTCACCCGTATACCACATTACCGTCTCCTCAGCGCCAATAAGGGCCCTCGGGGATATCGGCCCCTTAGACTTGTCGAACCTCTTATAGTCGGGGCCTCCACGGGTTAAGGCTCCCCTCTCAATCACTACGTCTTCGAGGCTCGGCGGCTCAATCGTCACTATAGTGTTGGCGAGGAACTTGTCTAGCAGATGGATCACCGGTAGCTGGTACTTCTCCGCCAGGTTCTCAGCCAGGATCGCGTCAATGAATGCCTCCTGGTGGTCTCCGCTGGCTAGGACTATCTTGGGGAACTGGCCGTGGCCTGCGAAGAGGGCATTGTAGAGGTCCTCCTGTCCACCTCTGGTTGGTAAGCCGGTACTAGGCCCTCCCCTCTGGTAGTATGTCACGACTACTGGGACCTCGTTGATCCCGGCCCAGCCTAGAGCCTCTATCATGAGGTCGAAGCCAGGCCCGCTAGTGCTAGTGCTGGACCTAGCACCGGTGAGCGCGGCTCCTATAGCGCTGCTTATCGCCGCTATCTCGTCCTCGGTCTGGAATACTAGGATTCCTCCTTTCTCCTCGTGGAGGCCTCCTAGGTCCTCGTGGGCTTCGAGGGTGAAGCTCTCGTCAGCAGCAGGGGTTATTGGATAGTAGCTCTGGTACCGTACTCCCCCAACGACTTTCCCGATGGCCACGATATCGTTCCCTGAGACTACGAGGAACTCACCCTCACGTTTCCGCGGAGGATTAACGTTGAATCTCTCGACTCCCTCCTCCTCGAGGATCCCATAAACTATACTAGCGACAACCATGTTACCTTCGACTATGCCGTCCCTGCCCTGGAACCTCCTCTCGAAGCCTGCCCGGAGCGCGTTGAGGCTCAACCCCGTTAGGTATGAGGAGGCCGCGAGAGGTATCGTGTTGAGAAATCTCCTAGCCTTGAATAAAGGTGTACCCGTTTTCTCGGCAACCCTCTTAAGAATAGACCTGTAGTCTAGGGGGAGTAGGCGTGCTCCTCTACGCTCTACAGCATAGCGTAGAGCCCCTTGGACCGTTGTATCGTAGCCTTCCCTCTGTAGGAGTTTCTGGATTCTACGCCTCGTCTCCGGCTCTATGCTTGGTATTCCCTCAAGCCTCCTAGACGATGTAGCCGAGTCGTATACTATGACGGTGCCGTTTGCGGCCTCGTTGAAGTGGTGGAATATGCTTTCTGCGTCTATAACGGCTATCACGTGGGGCTCCTCTCTGGGAGCCATTGGCAGCTTTTCAGAGTTGACCCTCACCTGTATGTACGAGTGCCTACCCTTTATGTTGGAGTAGTATTCGCGGTAGGAGTAGACGTAGTATCCTTTGATAGCGAAGGCCGTAGATAGTACTTGGGCAGCTGTTTCCAGGCCTGCTCCCTGCGGCCCGCCTAGTAGGAATCTCGCCTCCCTCATAGCTGTTCATTCCTAGAAGCGGTTACCCACTAGTAACTGCTTTAACACCGTGTATATATTATCCGGTCCTCCCCTGGCCCCTCGTCATCACTATGGCAACGTAGACAACCATAACGACGAATATGAAGAAGCTCGCCGCTATGAAGGGGACACCAGCATAACCGGGACTATGCTGGTAGACAAAACCAGCTATTGGGGGACCGCTAAGCATCCCGAGGCTAGAAGCCATGTTACTCGCGCCGACAACCATAGCACCGCCAGTACGCCCGGCAAGTCCCGCGTTCCTAGTTAATGGCAGGCTAGATCTAGCACCCCCCGAGGCCAACACGTATCCCGTTGAGAGGATAAGGATGCTCCCTAGGGGGTCCCCCACGAGGAGGCCTCCAATCCCAGTAATGGCTAGCACTACTAGGAGTAGCCGAGGGATACCATACTTATCGCTTAGAGGGCCCACGGTTAGGCTCATAAATACACTGAAAACGCCTGCAACCGTGAGCACGTCGCCCAGGGAGGCCTTGGTCAAGCCAAAGACCTCGTGACTATAGATGTAGAAGTACTCGCGGAGCACACCATTGAGAACGCCGATGGCGAACGCTGAAACTATAACCCAGAGCACGATCGGGTCTCTAACCCTCGTAAGAGCCCTCTTAAGACGCTTCCTACCCGAGGGTCCCCCCAGGGGCTCAACCGATAACGCGATCACCGGGGAAGACAGGAGTAGGATCGCGCCAGCCAGCTCCAGCATTTCCACGTAGGGAATCTCTAGGTGGCCGAAGAGCCAGTTCCCAAGGCTTATACCGAGACTTGCGGTAGCATAGTATATTGAGAGTGCGAGCCCGCTCCTACCCCTACCCATCTCCGCCACGGCAACCTGAAGAGTGGGCCACGTTATACCGCCTAGAACTCCCCAAATGCTGGTGAGAGCTACGACTGTCCCCGCCTCGCCGAGACTGGGGAGGACTGCGAGTAGGAAG
>WAOR01000092.1 GCA_015521175.1 Thermodiscus sp. | reverse complement strand
ATAATAGACATAGCGTAGTAGAAGGTGCTCTGCAACTTGTAGCCAGCGTAGATGCTCAGGATAACTGATACTATTGAAACGCTCAGTGCTCCTATTCCCAGCGCGCTCACTTTATCTGGCAATCCTCTACACCCTTAACCCGAGCCCCTCCGATAGTTAATAGGGTGGTTTGCCTTGGAGAGTCTAATAAGAAGACTGTGCGGCTGCCGCGAGTGTACTATCGATGAACTCTTGGAGGGCCTCGGGATTGACAGATTAGAGGCTAGAAAGCGCCTGGCCCAGCTGGTTAGAGAGGGCCTCGTCGAGAAGAAACCCGATTATGATAAGAGGAAAATGGTTTTCCGGGTTAAAGACGAGCTATGTGTGGGCCTCTCGTGAAACTTCTCTAATGGTCTCTCCTATGATTTCTATGGCTTTGAATAGGAGGTCTTCTGGTATTGTTAGGGGCGGAGCTATCCTTATCGTAGATACGCCCGCGCCAATCACTAGTATTCCTTTCTTGAAGGAACGCATGAGCACCTCTGCTAGCTCCTTCTTAGCGGGCTCCTTCGTCTCACGGGATTTCACTAGCTCGACGCCGATCATGAAACCGAGGCCTCTAACATCGCCAATTAGCTCGACCTCGCCTGCTAGGTCTCGGAAGTACTTCTTGACCTCTTCTCCTAGTCTAAGAGCCCTCTCCGGCAACCTCTCACTCTTCATAGTGTCGATAACAGCGCTCATTGCTGCAAGTGCTACTGGGTTGCCCCCGAAGGTGTTAGCGTGGCTTCCAGGCGGGAGGCTCATGACTTCCTTTCTGCCCACTACGGCTCCTAATGGCAGGCCGTTGGCTATGGCCTTAGCCATGGCGACTAGATCCGGTTCGACTCCCCAGTGCTCTATGCCGAACCACTTCCCGGTCCTACCGAAGCCGGCCTGCACTTCATCGCTTGCTAGTAGTATACCGTGCTTATCCGCGAGTCTTCGAAGGGCGGGGAAGAAGTTTCTTGGAGGGACAATGTAGCCTCCCTCGCCCTGGACCGGCTCGGCTATTATTAGGGATACCTCTGAGGGGTCGACGAGCTTCCCGAATATCCACTCCTCCAGGAAGCCTATGACAGCCTCTCCGCACTCCTCTTCCGTCTCAACATGGAAGGGGCAACGGTAGGGGTAGGGGTAGGGCACGTGTATTATTCCCGGAACCAGGGGGGAGAAGCCCTTCCTCTGGACAGGCTTGCTAGCGGTGAGACTCATTGCTCCATAGGTTCTCCCGTGGAAGGCTCCCAGGAATGCTACAACGTAGGGCCTCTTATTCTGGAAGTAACCCCTAGCTATCTTTAACACGCCCTCTACGCTCTCAGCCCCGCTGTTGGTGTAGAAGACCCTACCCTCGGATATTGGAGCCACTGAGAGGAGCTTCTCTGCGCCTTTAACGGCCTCTTCGTAGTAGAAGTCTGTTAGCGAGTAATGAACAAGCTTCTCTACTTGCCGTTTAACAGCCTCTACTACCCTGGGATGCTTGTGCCCAAGGTTGACGACGGCTAAGCCACTATTAAGATCTATATAGATATTCCCGTCTACATCCCGGATCAACGCGCCCTCTGCAGTATCAACGACTAGGGGGTACCACCTAACGAATGATTGCATAATGAGGTTTCTATCCCTCTCGATAATTTCTCTAGCCTTGGGACCTGGAGGCTCAACCACAATCTTTGGAGCATCCATCACTGGAGACACCACCACGACGAACTAGTAGGCCCGGCGCCATATTATAACCTCGGCTAAGATCACTGTGTAATTATGGGGGGAGGGAATGATTGAGCTAGAGATCATTGAAGAATACTTACTCGAAGGGGAGAAGAGGTATAAAGTGCGCGTGAAGGGGACAAGGATAATCTTAAACGTGAGCGCCAGCTCCCCAGAAGAGGCTTTAGAGAAGGCTTCAAGACTTTACGAGAAGATCTCCGGTAAACTTAGGACTTAGGCCTGACCTTCCTACCCCCCAGGATGTACGCGAAGCCCCCGTCAATGTAGTATTCCTTCTTCCATATTGGGAGCTCGTGTTTAATCCGCTCAACGATCTCTTCAAGCGCCGGGAATACCTTCCTCCTACTTGTACCAGCAGTAACTATCACCATAGTAATATCGCCGGGCCTCAAATCACCATAGTAATGATACGCCGCTACGAAGGAGAGCGAGTGCTTAGCCGCCACGGTCTCAGCTATCTCTTTAATCTTTCCCTCAGCTAGTTCGACCGCCGCCTCATAGCTGAGCTTTTCAACCCTACTGCCATCGGGGTTCACACCACGGACGACGCCGATAAAGATTCCTATCCCCCCCGTGTCTGGAGCGGAGGCTGAGGCTTCGCTTACAAGACCCATAATATCAACGCTAGCTCCCTTGGGCAGAATACCCGTCTTAATCATGGCGCTACCGCCTTCTGGAGGAGGCATTATGTGTAGTTGGGTGCCGGGAGCAACGATAGAGTCCCTATTCAGCCTCTTACCAGCTCCATCTATGATAACAATGTTTTCTAACCCGACTATCTCGACGGCTCGCCTCAAGCCCTCGCTCTCCGAAAGGAGCTTATTAATTAGATCTCCGACTCTAACGGGACCCTCAATCTTCACTTTTAGAAGGGGAGCACCGGCATAGTCTCTCAGAATACTATATAGCTTAATGGTAAGCTCGTTCTCGGCCATCTTAGGTTCATCCACTCTAGATCTTCTTTTCAACCCTTTTTCTCTTCGCCTCTATAGCTCTGCGAAACTCCTCAGCCGTCCTTTTGAGATCCTCTATAATGCAATCATCGGAGCTTTCAATGAGAGCCTTTAGGAACTTAGCTGCACACCTGCTACTATGAAAGTATAATACTACTCCTCCTCGGCTAATAATGATTCCCTGGCCCTCTGGGAACTTCCTCCCGCACACTGTACACTCATAGAGGCGCTTGGGCATCGCCTACCAATCCCCGGCTACCTCCGGAGCTTTCCCCGGTAAATTAATAAGGCATGATAGAAGCGAGGGTAACAGGTTAGTGGAGAGGGACGACGAAACAACTCCCGTATCGCCCAGGTGACGAATAGAATGGCTGGAGAGGCTGTGATAGAGCTCATAGATGACAGGCTGAAGAGCCTAGTCAAAGAGAGGGGCTGGGGGACCCTTACACCCGTACAGGAGATGGCCCTACCCGTGATACTCGAGGGTTACAATGTACTAATAATGGCTCCTACGGGTGAAGGGAAGACCGAGGCAGCACTGCTTCCAGTACTCTCAATGATGCTCCAGAGACAAGTCGAACCAGTGAGCCTACTCTACATAACCCCGATGAAAGCTCTCATCAACGATATATACGTAAGGATAAGCTGGTGGGCCTCAAGACTAGGCTTCAAGGTAGCAAGGAAGCATGGAGATACTTCGACGGCGGAGAGGAATAGAAGGCTACGGGAGAAACCCCACATACTCATAACCACCCCGGAGAGCCTCGAGATAGACCTAGACTGGGCCCCCAAATTCCGGGAAAGCTATAGGAACCTGCAATGGGTCATAGTCGATGAGGTGCACGAGCTACTAGCCGGTAAGAGGGGAGCCCAGTTCCTATTACAGTTAGAGAGGCTAAGAGAGATCGCTGACGGAGATTTCCAGGTAATAGGGCTCTCAGCAACAGTGGGCGATCCCGAGTGGACGATAATGCTTCTCACAGGCTCCAGTAACAGGCCCTGGAGGATAGTAGACTCCACTACTAGGAAGAAGCCCGAGATAACTGTACGGTACGCTGGTGGTCAAGGCGATCCCTGGTTTAAGGTTGCAAAGACTATTGTAGAAGAAATAGAGAAGCCTAGCCTAATCTTCGTCAACAGTAGATACGTGGCAGAGAGAGTGAAAGCTGCACTCGAGGAACTCGGGGCAAGTGATGTATTCGTACACCACTCAAGCGTCTCAGCGGAGCTACGCGAGGAAGCCGAGGAGAAACTACGTAGAGGCGAGCTATCAGGAGTAGTATGCACTAAAACGCTTGAAGTCGGGATAGACGTCGGCAAGATAAAGAAAGTCATCCAGGTGAAGAGCCCCGGAAGGGTTGCGAGCCTTCTCCAAAGAATCGGTAGAAGCGGGCACACGCGCTACGGCACTCCCAGAGGGACCATAATTGCCACAGACCCACTAGACGTTCTCGAATCAGTATCAATAGCAAGCCTAGCAATAGAAGGAAAAGTAGAGAAAACAACGATATCCAGGATCCCTCTAGATGTAATAGCCAGGGAGATACAAGGAATCCTGCTTGAGAGGAAGAAGGCGAGGATCGAGGAGATATACCAGGTATTGGCAAGGAGCCCCGCTTCGAGAATAACGAGGGAGGAGTTCGAAAGGCTAATAGACTATCTAGCAAGCGTAGGAGTCGTCAGGAGAGAAGCAGGTAGCATAAGGCTAGGATCCACATTCTACAAGATATGGAGGTTCAGGAACGACAAAACGGCCCGTGCCTGGTGGAGCAGGGATTTCAGCGAGTTCTTCTCGATGATAAATGAAAGGGACTCCTTCACCGTGAAATACGGCGATAAAGTGATTGGATTCATAGACGCCGTATTCGTCTACAGGAACCTCCGAGTAGGCGACATCATAAGATTAGCTGGTAAGACTTGGGCGGTCAAGAGGATTGACGACAATAGTGGAAGGATAGATGTAGAGCCCTCATTCAGCCCTGCAGAGGTGCCATTATGGAGGGGGGAGGGTCCAAGGAGGAGCTACCAGGTAGCTTCGAGAATATCAGAGATCCTGGAACTAGGTCCTCCAAGAGACGTGGATATTAACCATGTGGAGGAGGCCCTCATACGAGAGTGGAGCAGGGAATACACCAAACGGGGCCTGCCAATCCCGAGCCCCACCACCATTATCTACGAGGCCTACAATGATGAACACGTCATAACCGCATTACTAGGTAGTGGTGCCAACGAGGTACTGGGACTAGTAGCATTCCACGAAGCCTCGAAGAAACTGGGCTTAAACGTCTACTACAGGGCGAGCTTCTCCGGCTTCAGCGTAAAAGCCCCAGGAGTAAACCCTCTGGAAATACTATCCCGGATCGAGCCAGCAGAGTTGGAGGAGCTAGTGTGGGCGGCCCTGGATAAGAGCCCATACCTTTACCAAGTAATCCGCGATATACAACTGTCGTTTGGAAAGATAGGTTCACTCGACTGGGACACCGATGGCCTCATAGTTGAAGAAGCTAAGAGACAGGTAATAGAAGAATACCTCGATATCGACACAGCCAGATGGTTCCTAGAAGAGCTGAGATCGGGGAGGATAACAATAGAAACACCGATGGGAGGAGGGTTAACGCCAATAGCCAGAGAGATTCTAAGGTCGCCTGCTATAAGGCCATGGATACCAGACCTCTCCCTAAGAATAGCAAGACTACTCGAAGGCACCGCTCTAACAGTATTCGAAGTCGCAGACATCCTGGAACTAGCAGAGAGGACTGTTGAAGCGAAGATCAAAGAGATGAGAAAGCCCGAGTATAATGAGAATAGGGTTGTGGGCTTCATCGACGTCGACGAAGACGAGTGGAGGTGGACGCTGGTACGCTCCCTGAAGGAGGTCACGGAGATGGAGGAATTCTCCGAGAGCTTCACGCCCAGGCTGAGAAGGGAGCCTCTAAGAGTGCTTCTAAGAATAGGACCATCTACTAGGGGAAGGGAGCTGATAGTGACTCCGGAGTCACTAAACAATAGGTTCGAGGAGCTAGCCAAGAGCCTGCCCCCCGAGATATACCAGGTGAGGATAACCTCAGCCTACAGTGAGAACACTAGAGACGACGTAGCGATAACCCACTACTACGTGCCACTAACCGCCCTCAAATACCTCCTACTTAACGCGGCAAGATACATAGAAGGGAAATACTACTACTTCTAGCAGTCTACACGGGCAGGGGCTTCGAGGCGTCCCCCTATGAAAATAACGCCGATATATACTGGTGCGGAGCCTCTATACAAGGCTCTAGCTAGGGCCACGTCAAAGGCCAGAGATAACAGCGAGTGGCTCTATGTGCGTGAGAGACTAGATGAAATAACAACTCTTTACGAAGCTCTCCTCGAGTACAAAGCTAGAGCAGGCCTAGCACTACCGAGGACAATAGTAGCCCTAGTCAAGAGCCTAGAAGGCCTAGAAGAGCCTTCAGTAATTATCGAGAAGCTTTCCGAAATAGAGGCTAGGCTTAGGGGTATCCTCCCCTACTACAAGGCTACCTCCCTATACGCCACTAGGGCGAGGCTCGCCGCAAGCCTGTTACTAGTCATAATAGCCGGCTACCTTCTCTACATTGGAGGTAGCCTAGAAGCCCTAGTAGTAGCGGTTACTGGAGTAGGATTAGGAGTCTCCGGGTTATTCACGTATACCTCCCTCATATCCTCGATCCTTGTCCTAGCTGGGGCCATACTACAGGGGCTAATTGTGGAGAGGGACCCTTACCTGGTAGTAGCCTGGATACTAGCTGTTCTAGCCTCGGCCATCGCCAGCGTTCTTCCACTGGCATTCAAGTCGCCAGCAAGTTACAGTGAGGGAGTCTAGTACATGGACGTGCACGCCCTCGTAAACGCGCTCTCGGGCCTCGATCCAAGACTTTCAGTATACGTTCTATCCCTACTGCCGCTGGTGGAGCCGAGGTACGCCGTGGTTATCGGTGTGACAGTATACGGTTTGAAGGCGTGGGAGGCTCTAACGGTCTCACTATTAGGATTAGCTACGCTCTCTGTACTCCTAACCCTCTTCCTCGAGAGCCTAATGGAATCCGCTCTACACGGAGTCCTCTCTAGGATTACTGTCCTCTACAAGTTAGCATCCTGGGTTCAGTCGAGGAGCCTTGCAAGGGCCAGCAAGTACAGGGAGTACGGCCTCCTAGGAGTATTGGTCTTTGTAGCAATCCCCCTGCCACTAACCGGTGTCTATAGTGGATCCGTTCTAGGACTCGTATTGGGATTGAATAAAAAAGAATTATTTATGTCGTTGTTTGTTGGAGGCTTATTGAGTTTAGGGATCACACTGCTTGGTGTTAGCGTTACTCGACTACCTTGATCTCCTTCCTAGCCTCCCATAGGCCGTGGAGGTTACAGTAGGTTATCACGTATAGGGTACCGGGCTTCTGTAGAGTCAGCTTAATCTTGGCCTCTGGCAGGGTGTAGTCTGGCTCCCACTCGATCTTGGCAACCCTCACAGGGTTGAAGGGCCTCCCTTCCTCGTAGAACCATACCTCGGCATACCTTATGGAGTGCTGAGGCTTCATCTCGTGGGGGCCAACCTTAATGGTGATCTCGAATGCCTCTCCCTTCTTCACAGTATCGGGTGCCTCGATTTTCGCTGTGTGCGTCTCAGCCTTAGAAATGGCCTGCTGGGGCGCCTCCTCCTGAGTATATATTAGGTCTCCGAACTTGACCATGATTACTCACCGCCTTACCTTGTAGGCTTGAAGGCTATTAGAGATTCCTACGTATTTCAACTATATCTAAATCAACCTTAATATCCCGGTATCACCGGGCTCCTTCGCCATTATTCCATACGCTGGGAGATTATCGCATGGGCTGCAAGAAAGCCTAGGCGAACAGCCTCAGCCTCGACGGTGATATGCGCAATGAAGAGGCTCGACCCGGTCTACGTTAATGCATGCCCCAACTGTGGTGGTTCAATATCAGCCAGCAGGCTGGAAAAGGGTCTCCCCTGCGCCAAGTGCCTCCCCAAGCCAGTCTATGGGGGAGTTATTGAGGTCGCGGAAGAACTCATTGCTAGGAGGACCCTCAAGGGGTACGTATGGCTATACGATCTAGAAAGGAGGTTCCAGGACTTCAAGGTATTCTTCCAGGCCAAGACCGGGTCGAGCCTCTGGAGCGCTCAGGCTAGCTGGGCTCGCAGACTGCTGTCAATAGAGAGCATGGCTATAATAGCGCCTACAGGAGTGGGGAAGACAACGCTCCTACAGGCCTACGCCTCCTATAGGGTTAAGAGGGACGGCTGGAGGATCCTCTACCTAGTCCCGACGGAGAACCTGGGGAGACAAGTAGCCGAGAGGCTGACCAGCCTTTTAGGAGAAGAAGCTGTAGCCTACTACTTCGGA
>WAOR01000091.1 GCA_015521175.1 Thermodiscus sp. | reverse complement strand
GAGTGTTCCTCGGAGACTACGTGGACAGGGGTACCGCCGAGGGCCAAGTAACGGTTATCTATACTCTAATGAAGAGGTACCTTGAAGGAGAACCCCTTGTAATCCTACGCGGGAACCACGAACCCCTACGAAGTCTCGTACCATACCCCCACGACTTCCCGAAGGCTCTTCGAAGCCTCTATGGCGAGGGGGCAGGCAGGGCTTATGACCTCTTATCTAGGGTCTGGGACTTGCTACCGTACGCGCTAATCATTGAAGATAAGCTACTTTGCATGCACGGTGGACCCCCAACTATTAGGCTAGGGGATTCGTTTGAGAGGTATCTGGGGATAGAGGACCCGGATGACGCTATTCTTGAGGAGATACTCTGGAATGATCCAACCGAGGATGATGTTGTCCGGCTCCCCAACCCTAGGGGTGCGGGGAGCCTGTGGGATAGGAAGGTGACTAGAATAGCCTTGGAGAAGACTGGAGCCGATATGATAATCCGGGGTCATGAGGCGGCAATGAGGGGGTACAAGTGGAATCACGAGGGAAGGGTCCTCACGCTCTTCTCAAGGCTTGGAGCCCCCTACTATAATGAGACAGCGGCGTATCTCCACTGCAGTCTCTCCAGGGTAAGGCCTGGGGGCGAGGACTGCATTATTACCCTAGACTGACGCGGTTCCGGTGCATCCAGCCATCTTGGCGTACTCGTTTACCTCGGAGCACACCTTGCATATAGACTCCTTGTAGTGCCGGTAGGTTTCCAGGCTCCTTATACCGTTCTCCCCTGCTATGAGGCGGGAGATCTCGTCTATTATCTTGACTAGCTCCGGCCTCGACTCTATCTCTTGGACGAGCTTCTTACCCCTTTCACCGTTGAGATAGTATGTTACGGCGGCAGGGGTGAGGCCTAAGAGCTTAGCCGCCTTGTACCTGCTCATATCGTACTCCTCAACTAGCTTCTTGACTATCAACGCCCTGATGCTGGGTATGACTACCTTGCTGGCATACTCGCATGGTAGCTCCGGCTTCCAGGTTGGCTTACCGTTCCTCTTAGCCAAAACTGGTCCCATTGATTAACTCGAGCTTTGGGGCTAATTATAAGCCCTGTACATATTTCATAGAAAAATTCATATATATAAGTTTTAATCCCACGGTATAGCGATACCATCTTAAACTACTAGTCTAGTATCGTAGAGCGCTGGGTGGATATAGTGAGCGCGAGGAGATACTACACCCTAGACCTATCCGACGACTTCCGGGAGGAGCTAAGGGAAACCCTCGAAGACATGGTAAACCCAGTCACTATAGACGTGTTCATAGGCCCTGACTGCGAGACGTGCGACGACACAGTCAAGCTAATCAAAGTATTCGAGGAGGAGGCCCCCACCAGGGATGGAGAGAAGCTAATTAAGGTCAGGATTTTCGATAAAAACAATCCCGATCACGCCGAGGAGTTCAAACGCCAGGGCGTTGAGAGGGTTCCCTCGGTAACACTCATAGAGGGCTATATAAAGTACACGGGCATACCGGCAGAGGAGGAGATCAGGGGGCTCGTAGAGACTATCCTCCGTATTAGCGAGGGAGACTCTGGCCTGGAAGAAGAGACGAAAGCAGTCCTCGCCAACCTCAAGAACACCGTTCACATAGAAACGATAGTGACGCCTAGCTGCCCCTACTGCCCCTACGCTGTCCTCCTAGCCAACATGTTCGCCTACGAGGCCTACAAGCAGGGCTCCAGGAAGGTCATATCGGAGACTGTTGAAGCCTACGAGAACCCCGATATAGCTGATAAGTATGGCGTGCAGAGCGTCCCCGCCATTGCCCTGAACGGTGTGCTCGCATTCATCGGAGTACCCTACGAGGAGGACTTCATAAACTACGTGAAGGCTGCCGCGGAGGGCAAGACCGAAGAAATAGTGCTACGCCAGTTCGAGGACGCTACTGGCCTCTAAACCTTCTAATCATCCTCAAGAGCTTTTTCTCCCCCGATAACCTAACGCTTAGACACCCATGGAATCCCGGGGGAAGAGGGACCCTCACCAGGTCCATGCTCACAGGTATTTCCTCCACGCCATAAGGCCCGTAGAGCACGGCCTTCTCGCCCAGATAGGGGAGCCTCACCTCAGCCATCCCGGCCTCATCGAGAGGATTTGACAGTGAAAAGCGGATCTCTCCGGGACTCGCCCCAACAAGTACTATCACGCCGTAGGAGGACCTGGTGTTTCCATAACCCCTTTTCGGGGCTTTCACCATAGCCCAGTCGACTAGGTCCTCCAAGAACAACCGGTAGGCTCCAGCTGCCCCGGCTAGCGCAATGCGGAGGGACCCCCGGACTTCCACTTGGACTAGGCCGGGCTCGATTACTGCTCTGACTCCTCTGCGGGAGGCCATGGCTACATGGCTGTTGAGGCCGACTATTAGGGCTGGAACGGGACCTATGACTCGCTTTTTCCCGACGGCGCGGATTGTGTGGTAGCATGAGGGGTAGAGGATTCCTATGTTGTACTCCCAGAGGTTGGTCTCGAAAGTGACCTTGCATTCTCCCTGGACTGTTAGGGCGGAGCCTGCACGTACTATGGTGCAATTACCCGTCTTGACTACTTCGAGGTCGTTAGCTCTGTATGATTCGCCTGTTATAGCGAGGCTTAGGTGGCCCAGCTTCACCTGTTCCAGCGCACTCTTGGCTCGGAGCCTGGCGCACCTAGCGGTCTTCACTGCTCGGAGGGGGTCTAGGCGGCCCCAGTAGTAGGAGTTAGCCCCGTCTGTCACGCATCCTGGGGGGCCCACAACGGTGTCCTTTAAGGTGACTGGGGCAAGGGGGTCCCAGGAGAGGGGGTTGACTATCACAGGTTCCTCAAGGTCTTCTCCTAGTGTATCGTTCAGGGTTTGGAGGGACCCCCAGGGAGCAATTGTTGGAAGTGGTTCGGTATAGTAGTCTAGTAGGGGTGGGACCGGGTTTTCTGCTAGTAGTCCGCCGCCGTTTATTCTTATCTCGTAGTCGCCGTGGCATGTCCAGGTTACGCTGGGTACTCCGCCGGCCTCGAGGCTGTCCTTCCCGGATAGGAGGTAGAAGGGTTGTAGGCCTGGTATGAGGGTCCCTCTACTAGCGTATTCCAGCCAATTAGGTGCTAGCTCCCCTGAGCATTTCATCTATTATCTCCTCCGCCCTCCTCTTATCCCTCGGCTTGAACACTGCGTATAGGCGCTCTTTCTCGTCGAAGTCTACCCTCCCTCCAAGCCTGGTAGCGGTTGCCTCGCGGTCCCTCGTAGCCATGCTCCCGGTGAGGAGTATTGAAAGCCTCTTCTCACCGTCGCTATACTCGGAGTAGACTATCTTGATCCTGCCATCGCCAGAGTAAGCGCTAACCCTGCTCTCCCTGGTCACGCCGCCTCCAAGTGTTAACTGCTTTACCTCCTTCCTAGACACGTGGAGGCCCATTCTGCGAAGCCTCTCCTCAACCATTCCCTCTCACCCTCCCCGGATCCTCCTAACCCCGCAGTCTCTGGAGCGCTGGACTGTTAATGGGGGGAGCGTCTATTCGCGGTAATCTCTTCACTACAGGGTTCTGGAGGGGGCAAGCGTCTTCATCCGCTCCCCCAGCCTAGTAGGTAGCATTGACTAGCGGATATAGGCGTCTCGGGGCGGCCAACACCTTTAACGACTACCAGGCATCCTGGGATTCTGGCGGAGTGATGTATTACTCCCGGACCGAGGATGAGGACTACTTACCCGGCTGACCGCCAACCCTTGTACTAGCCAGGATTTAATCCCTCCCCTGCGTGTTGGAGGGATAGAAGGGAGCCTCGAGTTGGCTGGAGAGGACGCTATCGCAATTATCGGCGCGGGGCCTGCTGGCGCAGCGGCTGCAAGTGTTCTGGCTGGGAAGGGATTCGCGGTACGGGTCTACGAGGCTAATAGGAGGCTTGGGGCAAAGCCTTGTGGCAAGGGTATTCCGAGCATCGGCGATTTGCCTGTTAGGATACCTCGCGACAGCATTGTGAGGAGGATTAAAGGGGCCGTTCTATATGTTAACGGGAGCCTTGCCTTCGACGTTGAGGAGGGGCTTGAAGGCGTCATAGTGGATAAGGAGAGGATGCTAGAAGCTATGATAGCAGAGAGCGGGGCTGACCTGATTCGAGGAGCGGTCTTTAAGCCTTCTAAAGGCGCTGTGAGAATCGGCGCCAAATATTTCGAAGTTAAACGGGGGCTACTAGCAGGAGGCCACGCCTTCTATCCTGGAGAAACAATTAATGCTCTCCAGTACAGGTTAAAGTCCCCAATGTTTGAGAATCTAGACAAGCTACTCATATACTTTGACACGTGGCTTATCGGCTACTACTACATATTCCCTGGGCCTTCTAATGAGGCGGATGTAGGCGTGGGGGGCTTCGCGAGATTTAATGATCTACAAGCCTTACTCGACAAGTTCATTAAAACAAGCGAGTACACTAGAAACGCCGTTATCTTAAAGAGAGAAGGGGCCAGAATAGCAGTGGGAGGAGTGAAGCTGGGAACCACTGGCGGGCTCCCACGGATCGGAGAGGCGGCTGGCTTCGTACTACCCCTCACCGGGGAGGGGATAAGGCCCAGCATGATCTCCGGGGCTGTCGCCGCAGAGGCGCTAGCTTCGGGGAGGAACCCTCTGGATAGCATGGATAAGTCGAGTATAGCCCGTGGGATCCGGGTGCAACGCCGCATACTCGAGAAGGTTAAGTCTATGTCCCCGGAGAGAAGAGCGGAGCTATTGAAGAGTATACCCGCCGAGGCCCACGCTATGATAGCGCTTGGCAAGATCGACCGGGGAAGCCTTGTTAAAGTGCTCGCGCGCCACCCGAGACTCCTAGCTAGGATAATAAGCCTCCTATAGTCTACTAATCATGTAGAGGGTTGCCGGGATTGGTTGATGATAGAGATTTACAGTTGCTACTTCTCCTAGAGGAAGACTCGAGGCAGGCCTGGAGGAGGATAGCCCGGCTACTGGGGGTTAGCGAGGCAACAGTATACCTCCGGGTCAGGAAGCTGACGGAGCAGGGGATCCTCGAAGGCTATAGTATAAAAGTTAACCCGGAGAGGCTCGGCCTAGGAGCTTGTGTCTACGTAATTATAAAAGTTAGAGCTGACAAGCACAAGACTGTCAAGGAGAAACTATCGCGTACTAAGTATATTTATGAGGCTTATGAGATAAGCGGTAGCTATCATTTCCTCGCTAAGATAACTGCTCCCACATACCAGGACGCCGCCGACATAGTTGACGAGATCATGGCTATGGACGGCGTCCTAGAAGTCCTATCATTCCCAGTTATGAGAAAGGTGAGGGCTAGCCCGGGCCTCATAAAAGACTACATCGACTGGAGCAACGAGGGCGGTCGAGCGAGAGCCGGAGGCCATCGGAGAGCCTAGCCACGGTTTGCTACTCGTCATCCCGCCCCTTAGAATAGCAAGCGTTTCTAGGAGGGATAAATAGTGGCCAGGGCTCCCTGGCTCCTCGTCGGGGGCCTAGGCTTTATCGGAGAGCACTTAGCCTACAGGCTACGTCAGCAGGGCCTCGAGGTATTAGTTCTAGCCAGGAGGAGGAGCATTAAGAAGCGGAGACGCCTTGCCGGGAGGCTGGAGAAAGCCGGCGTGCAACTCATCCCCTCCCAGAGAGACTTCATCACCGCGGAAGACATCGAAAAACTCTCACCCGCCGTGGTCTACCACCTAGCAGGCAAAGCATCGGGCTCCTGGAGTGTACAGTGGGAAGCTCATGTCGGCCTCGCGGAACAAATAGTCCAAGCCGCTACACGTGTAGGCGCTAGGATCGTGTACGTTAGTAGTATAGCGGTTGCATCCGACGCCGCAGAGGCGTCTCCAGGCGAGATTATTACCGAACACGATGTCCCGCCCGGCCCCGAAGCGGCCTTTGAGACCATACATGCTGAGACCAAGGCTACTGGCGAGCGCGTAATTTCGTCTAGTGGTGGCAGGTGGGTTATCGTTAGGCCAGGCCTTGTCTATGGGCCTGGAGAGGCTCATAGCGAGGTTAAGCTCCTTAGGACTGCCGCTAAGCTAAGGGTTGCCCCAATATCTAGACTAGTACCGATTGTCCACGTTGTTGACGTAGCCGATATTCTCTCGATGGCGGGTCATGGAGGCTTCGACGGTAAGGTGCTCCACTTAGTCTCGAAGTATACTCTTGGAGACCTTGCCTTGGAGCTCTGCAGTGGCAGGTGCCTGAGAGCCAGTGTTGATGGACTATTATCGCTGGGGCGTTTAGCCCCTAGGTCTAGCAAGCTAAGGCTGGCCTGGAGCCTTGTCCGCAGAAGATACCGGTACAGGAGCCGGGTTTTACAAACTTATCCGTGGAGGCTGGGCCCCGTTTAGGGGATTCTCCCAGCTAGTACTAGCTCTGCGATCTCAGCGAACCCCGAGCCCCCAGGCTTTGAAGCTATGTAGTTGGATATTCTCTTTACGGCTTCGTCGGCGTCCGCCGGGCACGCCGAGTAGCCTGCCTCTTCTAGGAGGGGGAGGTCGTTTCCACCGTCTCCGACGGCTAGTACTTCTCCCGGTTCTAGTCCGAGCATCTCCATAACCTTGCGGAGCCCCTGGTCTTTTCCTCCCTGGCTGGGTAGTATGTGGACGGCGTAGCCCGAGTCGAAGGCCTTGTAGCCCTTCTCGCGCGCTAAGAGTATCCCTTTCTCACGGGCTTCTCTAGAGGCTGGCGGGTAGAAGGCTAGGTCGTGGTGCCTGTAGATGTTCTGCCAGCTCTCCTTGAAGCCTAGTTTCAATAGCTCGTCTACTAGATCCTGGCTTGGCCTTCCCTCGCATATATGGTATCGCTTGCCCTTGTAGAATATTACGCAGCCGTTCTCGGCTATTGAGGGGCCCCTGGCGCCGATGTAGCGTGCTAGTCCAGCTGTTACTGGCACACTATTACCGGAGACCAGGGAGACTATTACCCCATTCTCTTCTAGTTTCCTAATTGCTTCTATTGCTTCCTGGCTCAGTAGGAGGTTTCCTCTGTGGAGTGTTATCGTGCCATCTATGTCCGTAGCTACTAGGCGTATCGCCATGACCACGCCCGCCCTTTATTCCTGGAAGGGTGCCCCATTTATGCTAGAGGCTGGTATCCCTCAGGGTGGTGGCTGGCGTGTCGGGGGAGGCGTTTAACTGGCACTGGTTCATCGAGTGGGGGACCCCTACTAGCGCCCACATGTACGGTGTCAAGAGAGTGGTCTATCAGGGGAGGTCCAAATACCAGGACATCATGGTAGCTGAACTCTACGATGTAGGGAAGGCCTTAATACTAGACGGTAAGACTCAGTCCTCTCTCTACGATGAATTCGTATACCACGAGGCCCTAGTACACCCGGCTATGATACTGCACGGGTCGCCGGAGAAAGTCCTGATACTAGGCGGGGGAGAGGGTGCTACCGCCAGGGAAGTCCTACGGTTCAAGAGTGTGAAGAGGGTTGTAATGGTAGATATTGACGATGAAGTAATACGGGTGGCCAAGGAGTACCTGCCGGAGTGGCATCAGGGAGCCTTCGACGACCCGAGACTTGAGCTCCTCATTATGGACGGGTTGAAATATGTTGAGGAGGCATCCGAGAAGTTCGACGTCATAATAGCTGACCTAGCTGACCCGCTGGAGGCAGGGCCCGCATACAAGCTCTACACTAAAGAATATTATGAGAAGCTAAAGAACCTCCTAAACCCCGGAGGAGTATTCGTCACGCAAGCGACGAGCCCGACCCTAACAACCTATACCCACGCAGTAATACTCAATACCATACGCTCAGTATTCAAGTACGCCTCACCCTACCAAGCCTACGTTAAGAGCTTCGACTCCACATGGGGTTTCGTCCTGGCATCCGATGATAAGGACCCCGCGAGCCTGACACCGGAGAGGATTGACGCCTACCTCGCCGAGAATGTTAAGGGTGAGAATAGGTTCTACGAGGGAGCCATACATGCAGCAATGTTCACTTTCCCCAAGTACCTGAGGAGAAAGATTGAGGAGGTCAAGGACGTGGCCACTATCGATAATCCAGTATTCATGCCGGCCTAGTCTTTCTTCCCTTTTATCGCGTGGTATACTCTCGTATAGTCCGAGTTAGCGTAGCCTATCCTACTCGCGGTCCTGTACATTGCGTGGGTCCCGGCTATCGCAGGCTGGGGTATGTCGAAGGGGTATCCCGCGCGGAGGGCGTACTCGAGATCCTTCATGGCCATTCGTAGGGTGAATGAGGCTGGCTCGCTCGGATCCCTCCTCATCCTAGGGATGTATTTCTCGGCCGCGGCCGCGAAGACAGTCCGTGATAACACGTCCTTGAAGGTTTCGGGGTCTACCCCGTAGGACTCGGCTAGTATTGTGGATTCTGCGAGGAGTTCTATAGTCCCGATTAGGAGAGAATTGAAGGCTAGCTTCAGTCCCGCCGCCTTAGCGGTATCCTCCCCCAGCACTATAAGCTCGCCTGCCAGATCCTCGAGCACTGGCCTCGCAGTGTTGAGGCACATTCTCTCTCCGGCTGCTAGGAATAATGCCTTCCCCGATTTGACGGCTGAGGGTCCCCCAAGGACTGGAGCCTCCACGTAACATCCTCCCAGTGCTTTTACAAAGCCCTCATACTTCTTAGAGGCCTGCGGCGTGATTGTAGCATGGTTTACTATGACTGCCCCGTCCATGCGGTGGAACCCGCTTAGCACCCCGTAGATCGCGTCTTCGTCTGAGAGGAATAATAGGCCGTACTTGGCCTCTTGCACCGCCTCGAAGGGCGTGGCTGCTACACGTGCATTAATTTTCTTGGCTAGCTCCTCGGCCTTTTCCCGGGTCCTGTTCCATAGGATGACCTCGTAGCCTAGGCTCGAGAGCCTCTCTGCCGCGGCGGAGCCCATTCTGCCCGTCCCGATTACTGCTACCTTCTCCTTCACTTCAAGAGTCACCCCTTAACTTCTATAGTCTCAGTGATTAGGATAAATCTTCTAGCTGGCTAGCTCGTCTAGTAGGATTATGAGGAATGACTGGCGAGTATAGGATATGCCCTAGGTGTGGAAGGTCGAGTAGGGAGGTCCCCTTCATCGGCCCTCTATGCCGTGACTGCTACGTGGAGGTTTACGGTGTAGCTAGGCTGCCGGAGAAGGTTGTGTTCACTTACTGCCAGTACTGTGGGAGGTACAAGTATCAGGGTGGGTGGAACGAGCCCACGGGGTCTGTCGAGGATACTCTCGTTAACTTTCTCCACATGTACCTGACCAAGAAGCTGAGGCCAACTGAGCATATTGAGGAGGCCTGGATACGGGAGATAAGGCTGGAGCGGCCCTTTACGGGGCCAGGGATCTATACGGCCCGGGTGGTTGTTGAGGGTGAGTCGAACGGTGTCATAGCCCGGGAGGAGAAGCTAGTCCGCGTCCAGGTTAACGCTGCGGTTTGCCCCTATTGTACTAATAGGATTACTAAGAGGGGCTATAATGCCGTCATCCAGGTTAGGAGTAGCTCGGGCCGCCTGGATAAGGGGCTTAGGGAGAGGATTGACTCCTTCCTGGCGGGTATGGCTCCTAGCCTTGCTGACGCTATCATAGGGGTTGAGGAGGAGAAGGAGGGGTTCGACCTCTTAGTGAGTGATCCGAGTGTTGCCAGAATGATTGCCTCTAAGATGCGTTCAGCGTTCCTAGCCAAGACTATTGAAACGTTTAAGCTAGTCGGCCGTAATCCGGATGGATCGCGGAAGGGCCGCCTTACCATTTCAGTGAGGGTCCCCGACATTAAGCCCGGCGACTTACTCGTTATTGGCGATAAGCACTACTTCTATCTGGCAAGGTCTCGCGGCGGAGCCATCATGATTAACCTGGATACTGGTAGGGAGGAGCACTTCGACAGCGATCACCTATGGGGCATGGGGTTCAAGGAGTACCCGGGAGGCGTCGAGCTAAGGAGGTATATGCTCCTCAGCAGGGGACCCTCCACAACAGTGTTCCTCGACGCCGAGACGGGGTATGAAAGGGTGATTGAGGTTCCCAGTGATACTGTTAGAGTGTATGTTAGCGATTTCAGGGAGGGACGAGAGTATAAAGTCTTCCTAGCCGGCGGGAGAGTATACGTGGTGGGCGAGGCTAACGAGGTGAGCGAGTAATGGCGCGGAAGAAGCGTGGCTACGAGCGCAAGCGTAAGGGAGAAACCCCGATGCCTAGCGAGGAAGAGGGGACCATGCTATGCGTTGTCAGGAGGAATCTTGGTGGAGGATTCCTAGAGGTTTTCTGTACTGACGGAGAGGTCTACAAGGCCTGGATCCCTGGTAGGATGAGGAGGCGCATGTGGATGCGAGAGGGCGACATCATACTGTTCCTTCCCTGGGGGACCCGCGACATGAAGGGCGAGGTAGTCTACAGGTACGCTAGGGATGAGGTTAGGAAGTTAATGGAGGCGGGCCTCATAACCGAGGAATTCATTGAGGAGGGCATGGAGTAGCGTGCCCGGCAAGGGGAGATGGCTGAAGAGGAGGAGGGCCGAGGAGAGGAGGGTAAAGGATCGAGACCTTACTAAGACCGTGGAGGAGGTCTTCGATCCTATAACCCTCTCCCACCTCTACCGGCTCCTATCCAAAGGCATACTACGCGACATTAAGGGCGTGGTTCACTCGGGGAAAGAGGCTAGGGTCTACTGGGGTATACTAAAGAGTGGCGAGGACGCAGCCGTGAAAATCTACCTATCCTTCACCGCGGAGTTCCGGAAGAGTATAAGGAAGTATATTGAGGGCGATCCCCGCTTCGAGTCGATCCCAAAAGGGAACTTCCGCAAGCTGATATACGCCTGGACTAGAAAGGAGTACCGCAACCTCCGGAGGCTCTGGGAGCACCAGGTGAGGGTCCCCCGCCCTATTGCTTTTACAGGCAATATTCTAGTAATGGAGTTCATAGGCGAGCAGGGGGTGAGAGCACCTCTTCTAGCCGAGGCCGTCGGTGAGCTTTCCCGCTCGGAGATCATGGCGATTTACGATGAGGTCGAGGCTAACCTTTACAGGATGGTCTGCGGCGCCGGCCTAGTCCACGCCGACCTCAGCGAGTATAACATAATGGTCTACAAGGGTAAGCCTTGGATCATAGATGTCAGCCAAGCCGTCCACTACGATCACCCACACTCTAAGGAGTTCTTAGAAAGAGATATTGGGAACATTTACAGGTTCTTCTCACCAGTTATTGACAGCGGGCGCATCGAGGCCCTTAGGGAGAGACTACTGGGGTGCTTAGGGGAATGGTTGCAGAGGCGGCGAGGCCGAGGATATACGTGAGGGTCCCCCTTGACAGGCTGGGGGCTGTTATTGGTAAGAGGGGGGAGGTTAAGCTTAAGATCATGGACAGGCTGGGGGTCCGGCTTACTATTGATAGCGAGAACTCTCTCGTAATCGTCGAGGCCGAGTCCCCTAGTGTCCCACCGGTTAACGTAATGAAGGCCTCTGAAATCATTAAAGCAATAGCCTACGGATTCCCGCCCGAGAAGGCGATGAGGCTTCTAGAGGAGGACCAGATACTCGTGGTTGTCGATTTGAAGCAGATCGTGGGGGACGCGCCTAACCACTTGAAGAGGATAAGGGGCCGGATCATCGGGGAGGCAGGTAGGGCTCGGAAAACCATCGAGGAGATGACGGGTACCGATATCCATGTGGGCGAGTATATTGTGGCTATTATCGGCGACTATGAGAGGGCGATGGCGGCTAAGAAGGCCGTCGAGATGCTAGCCGAGGGCCGAATGCATAGCACGGTTTACAGGTATCTAGAGCGGGTTCTACGAGAGATTAAGAGGAGGGAGGCCCTAAGGCTCTGGGCTAAGGATGAGTTCCGATCCGGCTACTAGCTAGCTTTATCACCCCCACTAGCATCTTCTTTGACTGTGAGGGGGCGATGACGGTAGCCTGCGACGAGCAGAGCCCGGCCCGGGGCGGTGAGAAGGAAGAGCCGAATGAGCCCCCCTCCAGCGATTGCAGACTCCGCATATATGGCGGGGCACGGGTCCTACGAGAAATCCTTGACGAGATTAAGAGACCGTTCTACGAGTACAACTCCGAGATCTCCCGTACCGGGTACTATTTGAAACCAGTACACAAGGTCTACAAAAGGCTCAGTGATGGAAGAAGGAGAGTGTACGAATACTATGGCAGGTACTGGTGGAGAAAGAAGGGTAAACGCCTGGTCTACTCGGGAACACGCAAGCCCGCTAGGGTCCCTCTGGAGCCCCCTGCTAACCCTCTCGAGGGTCTCTCTATCATTGTAGAGGACGACGACATTATACTGTCATGCGGGGATTACGAGAAGTTTAAAGGGTACTTCCGGGGACTTCGAGTCGAGAGGAGCTACTAGAATTACTCCAGCGGTGTTATCACGACCGGGTCCCCAATTGATACCCGGAGCTTCTTGGCCGCATTGCCCTGATTTACAGCTATCTCCACGTAGCCGAAACTGTTAACATACATTACTAGCTCGCCAACCTGCACATCCTCGAACTTCCTTCCTACTTTAACCGAGTAAGTCCCAGCATCCGTCCTAACCATTACCCTCCTCCATGAAGTGACAGGTAGTAGGCTCGGCTTCACTGATAACGCAATGTTACCGAACTTGTCAATATACACGGTTTTAACCCTGTAGCCCTCCTCAACCTCCTCTATGTATTCAAGAAGTAGCCTCTTCAACGCTGACTGGTCGATAGGCGTACCGAAAAGCTCGGGCTGTACTCCGAAAGCATATAGCGTAGCTGCTGGAACGAAGACGTCTCTCCCATGGAACGTTGATGATAGCGTCCACTTCCCTCCGGGGAGTTTGCCTTTAAAGTACTGGCTCGCGACCTCAACCACCCTCTCCGGGATTAGCGAGAATCCCCGTTTGAACCCCTCTTTCATAATAACGGGGTAGAGCACTCCATTATTAGGTCCTACTAGAACGTAGTCTCCAGCCTCCACTAAGAGCGCTTCCCTATGGGTGCCCACTCCCGGATCAACGACTACTACTATTATCGAGCCCTTTCTCGCCCAATAGTAGGTGTTTGCTAAGACATAGGCCCCAGCGAGGACTTTGAAGCTGGGCACGCTATGATCGATATCAATTACGTCTACATCCGCGATGCTCTTGGCCACCGACCTCAGTATCCCGGCATAGGGGCTCTCTCCAAAATCCGTTATAAGATAGATGGCCCTACTCCCCACCGATACATCATCCCCGCGGGAGAAGGTTTAACCCTTCAAAGGGTTTATACATGGATGTGGGGAGGCGCGACGCCCCCTAGAGGCGGGTTGGCCCGGCTGTGAATAGGGGGGCTCTGGCCTCCCCGACACCGGCCATCAATGCAAGCCTTTCTACCCGCCCACTATAGGTCTACTCGTTTAGAAGGCCCATCGTTTATATAGTTATATGAAGATCACTACTACATGAAGCCCGTACAGGGTGTCCAGGCATGGCAGTAGTACATGATCCTTACGAGGAGGCGAAGAAGCAGCTTCGCCAGACAATCGACCTCCTAGGCCTAAGCGAAGAGATCTACGAGATCCTAGCAGTCCCGGAGAGGCTAGTACAAGTCAGGCTACCCGTCAAAATGGACGATGGAACTGTCAAGGTCTTCATCGGATGGAGAAGCCAGCACAACAGTGCTCTAGGCCCCTATAAGGGCGGCGTAAGATACCACCCCGAGACCAATGTGAACGAGGTCATCGCCCTCAGCATGTGGATGACCTGGAAGAACAGCCTCGCAGGCCTCCCCTATGGCGGAGGCAAGGGCGGAATTAGGGTTGACCCCCACAAGCTAAGCCCCGGCGAGCTCGAGAGGCTCTCCAAGGCCTACTTCGAGGCAATCAGCGACATTGTAGGTGTCGACCAGGACATCCCCGCCCCCGACGTCTACACCAACCCACAGACGATGGCCTGGTTCTTCGACCAGTACAGCAGGATCAAGAGAGGCCAGTACTTTGGAGTAGTAACTGGTAAACCAGTCGAGCTAGGAGGCATGGAGACCAGAGTCATAGCAACAGGTTTCGGCACTGCAGTAGCTGCGAGGGAGGTAGCTAACAAGCTATGGGGAGGCGTAGCTGGCAAGACCGTGGCTGTACAGGGCTACGGCAACGCAGGATACTATGCTGCCAAGTTCCTCCACGAGATGGGCGCTAAGGTCATCGCTGTTAGCGACAGTAGGGGAGGCATATACAACCCCGAGGGACTAGACCCCGACGATGTGAAGAAGGTTAAGAATGAGACCGGCAGTGTAATCAACTATCCGAAGGCTGTGAAGAAGCTGACTAACGAGGAAATACTAGAACTCGAAGTAGACATCCTAGTACCCGCCGCCATAGAGAACGTGATCACAGAGGAGAACGCCGACAAGATAAAGGCTAAGGCCATAGTGGAGGCGGCTAACGGCCCCACAACTCCCGAGGCTGAGGAGATACTAACGAAGAAGGGCATCGTAGTAGTACCCGACATCCTAGCCAACGCTGGCGGAGTCATCATGAGCCATATCGAGTGGGTCAACAACAGGATGGGCGGCTGGATCACAGAAGAGGAAGCCAAGACCAGGCTAGAGCAGAAGATGGTCAACAACTTCCTCAAGGTATGGGACTACTGGCAGAACAAGCTAGACACGACCAAGTACAACATGAGGGCTGCCGCCTACGCAATAGCAGTCGATAGAGTAGTACGCGCTATGAAGCTAAGGGGATGGATCTAGCCCCCTTAACCCTTCCTTCTCTTTTGTTTTTATCACCCCGCAAAGATTAATCCCCCCGATGCTATACACTTGCTATTCTAGGGTGCCACTCCGGTGAGCATACGCCTAGAAGCAATTGAAATCCCGCTTCCCGACGGTGCAAATGTTATCATAGGTAAGACTCACTTCATAAAGACCATCGAGGACCTCTACGAAACCCTTGTCACGTCATGCCCATCCCTACGCTTCGGCATCGCAATGTGCGAAGCTAGTGGAAAGAGGCTAATACGTAGGGACGGTAACGATAATGAACTCGTTGAAACAGCTGTCGAGGCATGTAAGCGGATAGCGGCTGGACACGTGTTTGTTATTTACATCAGGGGCGGATGGCCTATCAACGTTCTAAATTCCATCAAGCATGTCCAGGAGGTGGTAAGCCTCGAGGCCGCTACTGCTAACCCTGTGAAAGTGATTGTTGCGGACCTGGGAGAGCAACGAGCCCTTCTTGGGGTCGCCGACGGCTTCAAGCCTGTGGGCGTGGAGTCCGACGAGGATGTTAGAGAGAGACACGAGTTTCTAAGAAAAATAGGATATAAAAAATAATTATTTAGCCCATGTAGAGGTCTTTGGCCGCCTTCACTATTCTCGAAGCGCCTTTCTCAATATCGCTCATCGAGGTTGCGAAGCTTATCCTAACGAAGTCCTTGCCAACTTTCTCCGGGAAACTCGTTCCTGGAAGGACTAGAACGTCGTAATCGTATAGGAGTTTCTCTACTAGCTTATGAACGTCTAGGCCGGACTTCTCCAGGAGGCCTTTTACTCTAGGGAACATATAGAAGGCTCCCTTCGGCATGTAGGCCTCGATGCCGGGCGCCTCTTGGAGTATTTCGTAGAGTCGTTTTGCCCTTCTCTCGAACTCGTTAATCATCTCCTTGACGGGCGTCCAGTCTCCTCGGAGCGCTTCTACTCCGGCTTTTTGGGCAAAGCTACAGGCGCAACTATAGACCGAGACCGCTAGGTCTAGTAGGCGTGGTATCACCTCTTCCCGGGCGACTAAATAGCCCAGCCTCCATCCCGTCATACTGAAGGTCTTCGAGAAACCGTTCACGTATACCACGTGGTCCCTCCAGTCGTCAAACGATAGGAAGCTTTTGAACCCTGTCTCTCCGTATAGGAAGTTATCATAGATCTCGTCTACGAACACTATAAGGTTGCGCTTCCTCGCGATCTCCATGATAGCTTCAACCTGGTCCTTGTCGAACACTGCTCCTGTGGGATTATGCGGATTATTTATTACTATACCACGCGTCTTATTGGTAATCCTCGCCTCTATCTCGTCTATGTCGAGAGAGAACCCATTGCCCTCTTCGAACTTCATAGGCACGAAGACAGGCTTAGCCCCTGCGACCTTGGCTATCTGGCTGTAGGCATAGTAGCTTGGATCCGGGATGAGTAGCTCGTCGCCTGGCCTTAGGTAAGCTAGTAGTCCTATGAAGATAGCTGTTTTAGCCCCGGTCGTGACTACTACCTCGTTGGGGCTAACTTTTCCATAGCGCGACAGGTACTCTGATATCGCTTCTCTTAGCTCTGGTATGCCCGCGGTTTCCGTATACCCGGTGAACCCTTCGTCGAGGGCTTTCTTGGCCGCTTCTCTTATGTGTAGTGGAGTGGGGAAGTCTGGTTGTCCTATTCCGAAGCTTACGACATCGCGCCCCTTAGATCGTAGCTCGTTCACCTTTGCGAGGAAGGTGAAGGCGGTCTCCCCCATTATTTCATGCATTACAGGATTTAACACCTTGGTGGGAGTCTCCACGTATAGCACCCCGAGCGTGTACTAGTGACTGGGCTTGTATGGTTAATAAAATAGGGAGGACCAGGTGTTGAGAGGGGCTACGTTTGCCGGCTAGGAAGAGTTCGAAGGTTAAGATGCGCTGGTACAGGGTGGAGAGGAAGGAGTTCGGCCCTGTCGTGTTAGACGTCCTACTCCCAGCGAAGGAGTATGAGACCGTTGAGGTCGGTGATCCCATCGAGATCATTCTAGAGCATCTAGAGAAAGGCTCTAAGAACAAGGAGGGAGACTTCTTCGAGGTCAGCGTAGAGGCGCCTGGCATTATTGAGATAGTCGGAGAGAATCCGAGGTATAAGTCACAGAGGATGCTCTTCATGAAGCCTGCCCGGCTACTACGTGTAGGCGTCCTTGAGAAGGAGGACGTGGAAGCGGGTGGCGAGGGCGAGTATATCGTTGTCTCAAAGGATAAGTTTAAGTGGTATGATGCTGGAAGCAATTACTATGTTTACGAGGGGACCCTCCAAGTAGCTGAAAACGTTGCAGCAGTTCTACTCGAGACGAGTGAGGGTCCCAGGCTAGTTATTCCAAGTGGCCGCGATAGACTTGTTCGAGACGCTTTATCTCGCTAGAAATCTCCTCCTTTATATCGTTACCGTGAACTCTCTTCAAGTGGAGATAGTATCCTTTCCTCGTATATGGGCCTCTAGAGCATAGAGCGCAGTATAGGCTAGGAGCGGCCTGGGGGGCTAGCCGGTTGGCAACTAGTTCGACTGCTTCAACAGCTATCTTGGGTAGTGAGGGGCACTCTTCAGAGGGCGCTTTCCTCGCTATTCCACTCGCTATCCTTGCAACGCAGTCAACTAGCCTTGGCATTAGGGCCTCGTATGGCATTGTCTACGCCCTGAGCATTCCCTGCTACGAGCATATTATGGTAAAATGGGCTTCAGCTTTCTCCCGTTTCCATTGACTAGTATAGGTCTTATCTCAGTGTGCTTTGCTAGTAGGGAGTATTGTAGCTTTGGTAATAGTACCCGCTCGATCTGGAACATTCCCGCTAGGTCTTTCATGTAAACCTTAATGAGGAGGGGTCTCTCTGTGCCTCTCTCTATCTCTACCCTTGCTATGCTTAACGCTGATAGTGCGTGGATATCTTCCTTACCTTTAGAGTAGGGGAGCCTGGCTCTCCCTTCCGCCATGTCTGTAGCGTCTGCTACCTTAACTATTGACGCTTCAATTGTGAGAGCGTTTACGTTCATAGCGGTGGAGTATATCGCGCCTAGGACTTCGCTTTTGACCCGCGGTATTAGTTTTTCCTTGTCCCTGTCTAGTATTATACCTGGTAGGAGTCTTGCTAGGATCCTGTCAGCTAGGAGGGCTCCGATGAGCTCGTGCATGTCTCTGTGAACGGAGTTCCCTATATCATGTAAGTATGCGGCCAGCATTACGATTAGCCTGGCATAATCCTCCGATGGAACCACTTTATCCCTAATACTAGAGGGTTCTATGCCGGCAGATCGCAGTATCTCATAGATCTCTAATGCAGACCCGGTTACTATCGTGGCATGGACAGGGCCGTGATCATTGTATAGAAGCCTTCCAACAGCATTAACATTAGCCATTCGAAGTAATTCCTGGATCTCCTGGTCTCTCGTGAGAGCCTCCCACGCCTTCTTCAATAATTGGTTAGAGTATACATGCTTCTTGTACAATGCTTGCGAGACAACCGCCACTAGTCAACCACCTCGCGCTCCACCCATTCAAGGTAAGCGGGGTTCCCTTCCACTATGGGGACCGCTATTACCTCTGGAACACTGTACGGGTGGATCTCTCGGACCCTGCTGATGAGCTTCTTCAGGGCTTTACCCTTCGTCTTGACAACTAGCAGGTCTTCCCGATCTTCTTCGATCTTACCCTGCCACCAATACATGCTCTCCACGGGCGTAATATTCACGCAGGCTGCCAGTCTCTCCTCGAGAATAGTCCTGGCGAGATCCCTACCCTTTCCTCGTGGAACTGTCACATAGACAACGTAGTAGTCATTTCCCACCTCCAATCACCTTTGGAAGGGTTTCTTGCCAGCGTATTCCGCTTCTCCAGCAAGCATATCTTCGATTTCTAGTAGCCTGTTGTATTTAGCTGTTCTTTCTCCCCTGGCTGGTGCTCCAGTTTTTATTAGCCCTGTTCCCAGGCCCACGGCTAAGTCTGCAATGAAGGGATCCTCGGTTTCACCGGACCGATGGCTAATCACGGCCCTCATACCATGATTGTATGCCTCTCTGACGAAATCGAACGTCTCGGTAAGTGTGCCCACTTGGTTAACCTTGACTAGAACAGCGTTGGTAGCGTGTATCTCTATACCCTTCCTCAAGTATTTTACATTCGTCGTATACAAATCGTCTCCGACGATCAGCACTCTATTACCCAATTTTTCAGTTATCATCTTGAAACCGTCCCAGTCATCCTCGTCGAAGGGATCCTCGATGTATTTAATGGGATACTCGTCTACGAGAGTCTCATAGTACGAGACAAGTTCCTCTCTCGGCATAGATACACCATCTAT
>WAOR01000090.1 GCA_015521175.1 Thermodiscus sp. | reverse complement strand
CCCACTCTACCATCCTTTCCAAGGCCCATCTTGCGGCTCCTATGTTCGCCGCTGCCACGAGGATCCTTGCAAGCGTGAAGCCCTCCATAGCATAGTAGAAGCCCTTATTCTCCTCTCCGATCAGGTATCGTGTCGGGACTTTGACGTCCTTGAAGGTAAGCATTCCTGTAGAGATGCCGTGCCTACCGATAGTGTTTAGAATAGAGTACTCGAACCCCTCGGGTACTTTCCCATTCTTATTCCCTATAAACGCGATGGCAGATATGGCCTTGTGGCGAGCCTCCTCCGGCCCGGTTCTAGCTATAAGGAACCAGGAGCCAAGGTCTAACTGCTTCATCGACTCGCGCACTCCGCTAATGAAGATCTTCTCCCCATTTATCACGTAATAGTCGCCGTCCTTCACAGCCTTAGTCCTTGTTCCAGCCACATCGCTACCGCCGTGGGGCTCAGTCGAAGCTATCCCAAAGAAGCCCCTGCCTTTACCGACCAATGGCAGGATCTCCTGTTTTAGATCCTCGCTACCATACCTGTAGAGTATGAAAGGCCATGCATTGTTTAGCAGTGTGAACACTGCTACGGCGACTGAGGGGTCATGATACGCCACTTCCTCTACTACGATTGCTGCAGAGGTGAAGTCCCCTCCTTGCCCGCCATACTCTTCCGGGACTGGGATAGCGAAGAAGCCCTGCTCGCCCATTTTATGTATAGTCTCGGTGGGTATCCAGTGCTCCTCATCAATCTTATCCCACTTCGGCGCTAGCTCCTTCTCGAGAAACTCCTTTACCGCTTCCCGGAACAATTTCTGATCTTCTGTAAAGCTGAAGTCCATCTAGGACACCTCTCTCCCACTTTGAACGCTCACATTTAGGAGTTACCTGGGAGGTTAAAGTTAAGGTAGAAAACCTTATACATACTATCGGTAACCTTTATATAAGATTCCTCCCTGACCCACGATTAATACTACACATGGAGACCCGGTGGAATAGCGTTGGGGGACCCTCAAGGGCCAGTAGTCACAGTTACTAGACGGGAGTCGTGGAGGTTTCCACTGACAACTCCGGCAAACTACTATATTATATCAATTAATAATATTAAATTCTTAATAGATAGTGGCACTGAACCTTTAAACGATATTGAAGCAGACTATATACTACTCACACACTGGCACTGGGATCACACTGCTGGAATAACAGGGTTCCGGAATAGAGTTGTCTGCGCCTCACAGCAAACAATAAACATTCTCTCATCTATCGACAATATCATGGAGAGAGTCCTTACACCCCTTAGAGCTATGGGCGTTAACCCCTACGAAGCTGGCGGGAACAGATCAATCATGAAAGAGTTCTTCGAAAAAATAAAAAATACATATTTAAATATAATAAATATTATGAATAAAAATGAAGTCTACGAGTTCCAAGACTGCCCCCTGCCAAGCAATCTCCCAGTGGAATTCCACCCATGCCCAGGCCACACCATGGACCACTATTGTATACGTTTAGGAGACTACATCTTCGTAGGCGACAATGCCACCATAGGAGAATCGCCTACAACAATAGACTACCAAGCCTATCTTAGCACAGTGCTACGAATCCTAGGCGGAAAATGGGACTACTTAGGGCCAGGCCATGGCCCCCTCCAAGACCGGTCCAGCGCAACTAATTATTTCAATAACATTATAACGAGGAAAAACAAGCGATTAATACTCGTAGCGTCCAGCCTCCAAGAGGAGTTATCCTTCAACGATTTACTCTACAAAGTTTACAGGCTACCCCCAACTCCCCAAGCATATGTGCCTGCTAGAACCCTGATAGGCTACTTGAGAGCACTGGAGGAGGCGAGGGTAGTTGAGATAGACCGCTCCCGGGAGCCCTGGGTGATAGCTAAGAGATAGACTCGTAGACTACCTTCTCCGCCGGCTTAGCCTCCTAGCCTCCCTCTCTGTCTCCCGGAGTATGAGTATGTCGCCGAGCCTCACAGCACCCATCACGTTCCTGGTTATGATCCTGCCCTTGTCTCGGCCTTCCAGGATCCTGACACGTACTTGCGTAACCTCGCCTGCTATCCCAGTCCTGCCTATTATCTGGATTACTTCAGCAGGGTAGCCTATCTCCTCGATAATACTCGACTTCTCCTCAGACATACTATTCCCCCGTTATCCACGGGGAGACGGGGTTAAAGGTATTAAATCTCAACTACTCGCCCCCTAGGCTAGGTGCATGGAGGATGCCGAAGCTAAGGACGTGCGACTACTGCGGCCGCCCCATAGAGCCAGGAACCGGTATAATGTTCGTGACCAGGAGGGGAGAAGTCCTCTGGTTCTGCAGCAGTAAGTGCTACAAGAACTTCATGAAGCTTAGGAGGAGGCCGGATAGGCTAGCATGGATCCGTAAGATGAAGAAGAAGCTAGCCTAAGTTCTCAAATACCCCTTCATCCCACCTACCTCACCACCCAGGTGCTAGCCTATGGCGGTAGAGAGAACCCTAGTGCTCGTCAAGCCAGACGGCGTGAAGAGGGGTCTCATAGGCGAGGTAATCTCGAGGTTCGAGAGGAAAGGCCTAAAAATAAAGGCGCTAAAGATGGTGTGGCTCGACAAGTCGAAAGCCGAGGAGTTCTACAGTGTCCATAAAGACAAGCCCTTCTTCAACAGCCTCGTAGAGTTTATAACAAGCGGGCCAATTGTAGCCATGGTGCTAGAGGGCGACTCCGCCATAAGCGTTGTAAGGTTAATGATAGGGGCGACCGATGGGAGGAAGGCTGCCCCAGGAACCATTAGAGGGGACTTTGCCCTCGATATTCAGGATAACGTTGTACACGCCAGTGATAGCGAGGAGAGCTTCAGGAGAGAGTTCAGCGTGTTATTCAGCGAGGAAGAAGTAGTACCGGATTACTAGGCTATCTTCTTCAACTTCAATAACACGCTTGTATATCCTATGTCTCCCTGCTTCTTCTTTATCTCGGCTATCTCCTTTAGGACAGAGAGCTCGTCCTCGCTTATGAGATCTCGGAACTCCGTTACAAGCTTCTTAGCATGATCAGCTGGCACATTAGTATACATTACGTCGCCCTCGTCAACATGCCTTCCAACCAGTATCCTCCCCTGAATTGATATGGCCGCCTCCATGCCCAAGCGAGCCTCGCTCAGGCTCCTATCCCGGTCCCGGATCGCCATTATCCTACCCAGCGGGCGGCCCCGGTCGTCCATCAAGGGATAACCGGGTTTTATCACGCCTCCCTCCACCTTCACGCCAACAATGGCTGGACCGCTCCTCCTGAACACGTAGCCCGGAAGGATTCTAACCTTGCCGGGCCTAACTAGACCCGCTAATTGTTGCAATCTCTGCCTCTGCTTTTCCTCTTCAATCCACTTCTCGTAGGACTCCAGCAACCTATAAATTACATTATCAGCGAAAATTTTCACTCCAGCATGCTTGGCTTCCATTTCAGCCTCGGGTAGGACTCTCACATTGAACGCAAGGATAACGCCTAGGAAGGGATCCTCCTTCCGGGTTATAGAGGCGTCTATCACATCGATCCTGGAGACCGGGCCTATGTCGGCTATCCTAACAGGTATATTCCTCCTCTTCAAGGCAGTTACTAGCGCTTCTAGAGTCCCGAGGGTATCAGCTTTCACTACAACTCCTACCTTGTCTGTCCGGATCCTTATCTCCTCTAACTCTTTCTCAACCTCTCTCATAAGCCTCCTTGCATCTTCCTCGCTAGCCGCCACGTAGAGGGGCGATCCTGCTAGTGCATCCTCTAGTCCAGGAGCGGCGACCCGTACCCCGCTAGCAGCATATACGGCGTCTACATTCATGAATTTCGCCTCTCTAGATCGAATGTCCTGGAGCGGCCGGGGCATGAGGAGCGCCCTGACAGTTGTCTTAATGGGGCCGTTCTTGCCTCCAACAATTATTGTATCGCCTACCCTTAGGACGCCGTCATAGATTACGGCGTCCAGAGTGGTTCCCAGGCCTGGATGCTCTTTTACTTCCAGCACAACCCCTTTTGCGGGACCCTCAGCGTATCTTAACCTGTTCTTCAGGTACTGCTGTGTTAACCCTGCGAGTACCGCCAGAAGTTCAGGGATTCCCTCGCCGGTTCTAGCGGAGACCGGGACCACTGCTATAGCCTTTGTGAAATCTTTTATCCTAGTGAATAGCTCAGCAGGCAGGCCAAGCTCATATAATTTACCTATAATATCATATATTTTTTGTTCTAATAGTGCCTGTACCTGTGGCGACTGCTTCTTAATAGAAAATATGAAGGGTTCATCGGGGTGGGGTTCCCAACCAGGTATCCTATCAATTTTATTAGCCGCTACGAGGAAGGGAACCCTCCTCTCCTTTAATAGTTCCACGGCCTCATACGTTTGAGGTTGGAATCCCTCCATAACATCCACTACCACGATTGCGAAGTCCGCTACGCTTCCGCCTCTCCTTCTAAGGTTTGAAAAGAGCTCGTGGCCTGGTGTGTCGATGAATAAGAGGCCGGGAATTATTAGTTTAATAGGTATAATTTTCTTTAATGGTTCAGCTATTTTCTCAATTACATCTGCTGGGACAAAGCTCGCACCGATATGCTGTGTAATCCCTCCGGCTTCTCTAGCCGCGACAGCCGTCCTTCTTATCTTATCGAGCAGAGTAGTCTTTCCATGGTCCACGTGTCCCAGCACTGTCACTATGGGCTGTCGAAGCCTTGGCTTCTCTTTCTCCGCCTTTTCAGCCACCGGTAACACCCCGGGGAGTCTACCTTATCCTGGTAAACGTTATTAGGTGTGTGGTAGAGTCGGATAACCGCATGAGCTGGTCGGAGGCCCTCGAGCCTTCGAGGGCAGACCGGCGTGGGAGCGTGGGATCATGGCAGAGGAAGCACCCCCGCTTAGGCTAGTGATCTCTGACCCTAAGGGAGGCAGGAAAATAGTCAAGGTCAAGGTCAAGGTCAAGGGCGTGGAGGACGAAGCCCTCGAGTACACCAAGGAAATGAGAAGGGAGAAAGAGAAGGGTAAAGTCAAGAAGGAGCGCTCCCGTCTCCCCCTAGCTAAGGTTAACTCAAAACTAGCTAAGGAGCTAGACCTCGAGGAAGTCGGCGTCCTAACACTACGCTTCAAGACAGAGGATGGAAGAATAAATGAGACTTTCAAGGTAATAATTGACGATAATGTCCCAGACAATACTGTACACGTCAACATGGAACACCTAGGCGAGCTAATAGGCGATATGGAAGGCGAGGCTGAGGCTTTCAGGGCTAAGGCTTGGCAAATAGCCATACCACAAAAGACGGTAGAGAGACTTGCTGGCCTCGAAATAGGAGACGTTTTCGACGGCTCGCTCGTAGGCATAGAGGGCGTACGATTCAAGATACGCGGTGGAAGCGATGCAACCGGCTTCCCAATGCACCCCGGTGTACCCGGCTCCGGTAAGAAGAAAGTGCTCCTATCTGGCCCGCCAGGATTTCATCCCCGGGAGAAAGGAGAGAGGAGAAGGAAAACCGTGAGAGGCCGTATGATCCCAGACCCGCGTGGTGAGAGAAGGAAAACGGTGCTGGCTCAGCTCAACGTTATAATACACTATGAGAAATAATAATTAAAAACTAGAGGTAACCCAACATCAAAACCCCTAATACTCTCCTCTTCGACCAGTGGAGGCGGGGATGGATAATAATGAGCAGTGATAATAGGCAACCCGAGGTAAACATTGGAGTCGTAGGCCACGTAGACCATGGAAAGACAACGCTAGTCCAAGCCTTAACAGGAATCTGGACCATGAGGCATAGCGAGGAGATACGCAGGGGAATGACGATAAAGCTGGGCTATGCCGACGGGGAAATATGGGAGTGCAAAGGCTGCGGCTTTCCCGATAAGTTCTCGCCAGAACCCGTCTGCGAGTGCGATCCGAGTGCAACACCCATCCTAAGAAGAAGGGTGTCCTACGTTGACGCGCCCGGCCACGAAATACTCATGGCAACCATGCTCTCGGGAGCCGCACTGATGGACGGGGCTATCCTAGTTATAGCCGCAAACGAGCCGTGTCCTCAGCCCCAAACTCGTGAGCATTTAGTGGCTCTTGAGATCATAGGAGTGGATAAGATAGTAATAGTCCAAAACAAAGTGGACGTTGTCTCGCCCGAGAGGGCCCGGGAGAGCTATCAAGAGATAAAACGTTTCGTCAAAGGAACCATAGCCGAAAACGCTCCTATAATCCCCGTGAGCGCTCTTAAGAGAGCAAACATAGACGCTGTACTAGCAGCTATAGAAGAGTTCATACCAACACCTCCCAGAGACCTAGAAAAACCCCCTCTAATGTTCATTGCGAGAAGCTTCGACGTTAACAAACCCGGGACACCACCAGAGCAATTAGTAGGAGGCGTAATAGGAGGCGGAGTAATCCACGGCATATTCCGCGTTGGAGACGAGATCGAAATCCTACCAGGCCTGCCCATTAGAAAGCCAGGAGGTAAAATCGAGTACGAGCCCCTCTACTCGGAGATAACCAGCCTCAAGTTTGGCAAGCTCAGCGTCACTGAGGCGAAGCCGGGCGGCCTAGTAGCTATAGGAACAAAACTCGACCCATCATTGACAAAAGCTGATAACCTAGTCGGAAACGCTGTAGGCAAGCCCGGCCAACTCCCACCAGTACTCGACACCATTAGGGTCGAGTACAAACTCCTGGATAGAGTCGTGGGCCTGAAAGAAGAGGTGAGAGTAGAGCCTATCCGGAGAGGCGAGATGCTAATGATTACTGTTGGCACGGCGATAACCCTGGGAATAGTACAGTCGGTCTCAAAGGACTACTTCGAAGCCAAGCTAAGACGGCCAGTAGTAGCTTGGAACGGTGCGAGAGTGGCCTTTAGCAGGAGGATACATGGACGTTGGAGGCTCATAGGCTGGGGTCATGTAAGAGAATAAAGATACTCGTCGACACTAACTTCCTCATTCTACTAGCAACGGGGATAATAGCACCTAGCCTTATAGACGAGGCTGTGGATTACTCCTATGAGCTACTCGTACCGGAGTCGGTCGTTGAAGAGCTAGTGAAACTTACGCGAGAAGCACCAAGTGATAAGACTAGGAAGTCCGCTAGTAGGACCCTCGGGTTCTTAGAAGCGGGAGAGATAAGTTATAAGAGAATTCCTTCGGAAGCTAGTAACCCCGATGACGACCTCATACTACTTGCCAGAAATATCAGGGCGAGTGGATGCAGGGTCCTGATAGCCTCTAATGACCGCGAGCTACGTAGAAGAGCTAGGCAGGCAGGGATCGCTACGCTATATTACAGGGAGAGTAAGGGGCTACTGGAAACCGACTGGATCCTCTTGTAGCATTTGCCCTAGTATTGTTTTTAAGGAGCTGTTGCACACATGCGAAATGCCACTCGGATAGGCCAACTGATGGGTGCCAGCCTTGTACGAGATCGTTGAAGCCGAAGAATGGATAGGACTGCTCGTGGGCACTGAGGAGAACATTGACCTCGCCGCGCTACAATACTTGCGAGACAAGCTTGAAGGCAAGCTTGACCCGGAAATAGGTGGTATAATTATATCTATAATAGATGCTAAAATAGTGAGTGAAGGAGTAATTCTACCGCTTCCCGGCGACGTCCAAGTATACTACGTAGTCAGGTATAAGATGCTCGTATTTAAACCCGTTCAACTAGAAGTTGTCAGGGGAATAGTAAGGGAGGCCAGGGAAATAGGAATATTCGTCGACCTAGGACCGATTGATGGATTCGTCTACAGAAACCAGATAATGGACGAGCCCGTGGAATTCCTCCCCGAAAGGAGAGGGTTCAAGGGCGTAAATACTGGTAGAATAGTTGAAATAAACGATATTGTAAGAGCCAGAATAACCCAGATCGGTAAGGATCGCAAAGGATACGGCCTCCGGATAGGAATGACTATGAGGCAGCCCTACCTTGGCAAAGAAGAATGGATTAGAGGTGGATCATAATGCCCCGTGGAAGACAGCCTAGTAAGAGGCCCAAGCTGAAGGCGTGTAGGAGGTGTGGAGCACTAGTTGATTCAAAGGTAAACGTTTGCCCCATATGCGGATCCACAGAGTTTACCGATAACTGGGAGGGCATGATTATCATACTGGACTCGTCGCGCTCTGAGCTAGCGAGAGAGTTGCAGATAGAGAAACCCGGCCTCTACGCTATACGAGTCGCCGGCAGAGTTGTTAAGAGAGCTGCACAGTGATGGGTAGTGAGCGCTCCATTAATACCTGCCCTGGCACTACCCTACCGGCATAGGAGAGATTTCTCGAAGCCTAGGGGAATAATCGTTAGAGGGGACCTCTCCGGCTACTTGGAAGAGGCACCGGAGCCTCTTACCTGCGTAGGCGACGTTGTATCCGGGTACTGCGCCGAAACCTCTAAGAAACACTTGGTCCTAGTTATCGATGGGAAAACAAGAAGATCTCATAAAGTAAGCGTCGATATGCAAGGATTCCAAGTAATAAAGGTAGTAAACCCGCCAGGATACTTAACGCTAGAAGCTATCATGACAGTATGTAGAGTGGAAGCAAACCCCGGCCGCTGGTTAATCCTAGTACGTGGTGAGGAGGATATGATAGCGTTAGCAGCTCTCTCTTGTATGCCCTGGAAGGGGACCCTCGTATATGGGGTTCCCTCTATAGGAGCAACGATCATCCGGGCTAATCCAGCTATTTTACGTGAGGCACAGTCTCGTTTTCTACTGCTTAGACCTGTTCTCGCTGAGACTCCGGGTGAAGCGAATAATACTCTTTAAACCCGTTATACCGGCTTCTACCGGGGAGGCGGGTGCCAGCAGTGAGCGGCCAAATAGCCAGGATAGACTTAGGCGAGGGCGTCTGGGCCGAAGTGATAGAGGATAGGTACAATCCTCTCATTAAACGGAGAGAGTTAAAGCTCCGACTCCACCATGAACTGAAATCGACCCCAATGAGGATTAATGTGAGGCTAGGCATATCGGAGAAGCTCGGCGTTGACATTCAAAGAGTTTATGTTAGAAAGATTGAGACAGAGTATGGTATTGGAGTCTCTATAGCCGAGGTCCACATCTATGATAGCGTTGAGAGGGCCCTAGCATTTGAGCCCAAGTACGTTATCGATCGTAATGGCGGAGTTAACCCGTTTGAGGAGGAAGAGGGGTGAATAGGTAATGGGTAAGAGGAAAGTACAGATATGGAAGCTCTACGAGGTCGACTATAATACGGGGACTATAAAGAGGAAGAATAAGAAGTGTCCTAGATGCGGTAACTTCATGGCACACCACTTAAAGCCCGTGGAGAGGTGGCATTGTGGCTACTGCGGCTACACAGAGTTCGTCGGGAAGAAGTAGCGTGGTAGCCCTAGGCATAGAATCCACCGCTCACACCTTTGGAGTCGGAATAGTCTCTGACAGGAAGCCCTATATCCTCGCCGACATCCGGTACAAGTATACGCCTTCGAAGGGAGGAATCCTCCCTAGGGAGGTCGCCCAGTACTTCTCCACGATAGCTGGGAGAGCGGTTAGAGAAGCTCTAGGCGAAGCTGGACTAGGGATACGGGATTTATCTCTCATAGCTGTCGCTTTAGGGCCCGGTATGGGGCCTGCGCTTAGAATCGGTGCGACCGTCGCTCGGGCCCTTTCAGCCGCCTACGGGCTTCCACTGATACCTGTTAACCATGGTATTGCCCACATAGAGATAGCTAGGTTCTTTGCCGGGGCCCGTGACCCAGTAATACTCTATGTCTCTGGGGGAACAACGGTTATAGCGACGTACTCTTACGGTAGGTATAGGATCTTCGGTGAAACCCTCGATATAGCTTTAGGCAATCTCCTCGACACATTTGCCCGAGAGGCAGGCTTAGCCCCACCCTACATAGTAGAGGGAGAGCATGTAGTAGACTTGTGTGCCAGAGGCGGCCGCTTCCTCCGTGATTTCCCCTATACTGTTAAAGGCCAGGACGTCTCATATTCCGGCCTCTTGACAAAAGCTCTTCGGAGCCTGGCTAAAGGCATAGATATACATGACGTCTGCTACACCCTGAGGGAGATAGCATTCTCAAGCGCCATCGAGGTCACCGAGAGGTGCCTAGCACATACCCGTAAGAACCAAGTAGTCCTAACCGGTGGCGTTGCGGCGAATTCTATCCTTAACGATAAGGCGTCCCGTATGTCTAAGCTCCACCACGCGAAGTTCAAGCCTATTCCTAGGAGATACGCTGGCGACAATGGGGTCATGATAGCTATGGCTGGGATCCTTGCCTTCAAGTCGGGGTTGAACGGAGTAAAACCCGAAGATGCTATCATTAACCAGAGATGGAGGCTTGACAGGGTTGATGTACCTTGGTTTCCGAGGATTTTCGGAGAATAGTCTCACGGATAACTAGCAGGGCTAGGATACTTAGTGTTGGCGCTGAGAGTGTTTTACTGGTCACTAAACTAGATAATTATAAAATAATATTAAAATTTAGAAAAATGAAACCGTACATGGATCCAGAACTAGCGAAGTCCCTAGCAGTACTAAGAACTATTAAAGAATCAAAAATAATGACTATTATAAATAAAAATGGAATACCTTCTCCACGCATCTTATTCTCCCTACCCAACGCTGGGCTGATAGGAATGGAGTACATAGAGGGACACACGTTGAAAGAAACTCTTGAGCAGGGATTAGTAGATCCCCGGACAGCTGGCAGAGTTGCAGGCGAGATAATAGGGAGGGTACATTCGATAGGTATTGTTCATGGAGATCCGACTACAAGTAATTATATTATAAAAAATAATAATTTTTATTTAATTGATTATGGATTATCAGAGTTCTCAGACAAACTCGAAGACAGAGCCGTCGACATACACCTCTTTAGAAGAGCCGCACTCGCTACACACGCTAAATACGCCGACGTACTGGTGGAATCCTTCCTCGACGGGTACCGTGCAACCCTAGGAGATTACGCCGATAAGGTTATCGAACGAGCTTCGAAGCTTGAGCTAATGGGTAGGTATGTGGCGGAGAGGAGAACAGTATGGTCTCGTCAAAATTATTCCTAATTACTAAGAATAATTATAAATATCTGGAGGCTTCACTAATACTTAGACCCTACGGAATAAGACTTGAACAAGTGCCGCTAAGCAAAGAAGAGATACAAGCTGAATCGCTCGAGAAAATAGCTCTTCACGCCGCGAGGAAAGCGTATGCTTTACTAAAGAGGCCTCTTGTAGTAGATGATTCCGGCCTCTTCGTTGAGGCCCTAAGAGGCTTCCCTGGCCCGTATAGTAGCTACGTGTATAAAACTATAGGTTATGAGGGAATACTTGCTCTCCTAGGCAACTCGGGAAACAGGAGAGCGTGTTTTAGGACAGCCTTAGCACTAATCTCTCCACCGGTCGAAAAACTCTTCATTGGAGAAACCTGTGGCATAATTAGTAGAGAGCCCATGGGTAGCGGAGGATTCGGCTTCGATCCAGTTTTTATACCAGAAGGCCACGGTAAAACTTATGCCCAGATGACTACTAGTGAGAAGAACGCTATTTCACACAGAGGCAAGGCCTTCAGGCTTATGGCATCGTGGCTTGTGAGACGAAGGGTTTATCCCAGTAACCGCATACATAGTTGAATGGAGCGGGGGTGCCCGAGCCTGGGCGAAGGGGGCGGGCTCAAGACCCGT
>WAOR01000089.1 GCA_015521175.1 Thermodiscus sp. | reverse complement strand
TCGCCGGTCACATCCCCGCTGGTTGCGTGTTTAAGCAGGACGGGTTTTGGAGCGCCTATGCTCTTAGCATAGTTTATTAGAGCTGTTGCGGGAGCTGGGCCGCACATTGTTATATTATATTCTTCTAAGACTTTGTATAGTCCCTCGTCATCTAGAGATAGTATTCTATCGATAGCAATCATGTCTTTCTTCACGGTTATATCGTGGGGCTCGTAGTGGTTGAAGTCTGTGCTCGCGATGAATAATAAGTCGACTCCGTGCTCCCCGCGTATGCGTGCCAGAGCTCTTCCCAGGTCCCTCGCAACGTCTAGTGTTTGAACGTAGATTACTATGGAAACTATTGGGACTTCTCCAAGCACATATTGTATGAAGGGCACCTGTACTTCTACGCTATGCTCGTAGAGGTGGGCTTCATTATCGAATGAGAAGTACTCAGTGTATTCTACGATTAAACGGGCTACTTCATTATCTACTGGGACTAAGCCTAAGGGGGTTTCCCAGGCATCCCCCCGGAACACCGATGCCCCGAGGCCCATACCAGTATGGTTAGGCCCAGCGATAACTACGACGTCAGGCTTCTTCCTGAGGGCTAAGTCATAGTACGCGTGGGCCGCTACGGGACCGCTATATATATAGCCAGCGTGAGGAGCCACGTAGCCTATTGTGCCAGGGAGTCTCCCGTCTACCATATCCCTTGGGGGAAGCTTCCCGGGGCCCAGAGGATGGAGGAAAGAATCCTCAATGGCTTTAAGAAGATCCTCTCTCCTCGCTGGATAGAATGTGCCAGCATGCGCAGGCCTACGTATAATTCTCGCAGTCAAGGCTCTACCCTTGTATAATAGAATGCCTGGGGAGAAGAAAATTGTCTCTGTGCTTGTCTAGTGTTATCTCCTCAGCCGGCTAGCCATGAATGCCTCGTAGGGAACGTCTAGGTCCTCGTTGGGGCCTAATACGCCCCTGTTCCGCAGTATTTCCCTTGTTAGTAGCCAGTACAGGAGTGCTAGGCTCTTCCTACCTTTGTTGTTAGCAGGTATTATGAGGTCTAGGTTCTCTATCTTGTTATCGGTGTCTGCAAAGGCTACGACTGGTACTCCTATTTTCGATGCTTCTATGACGGCTTGCTTATCGGTTCTTGGATCTGTTACGAGGACTACGTCTGGCTCCATGTAGTATTCTAAGTGGGGGTTCGTGAATATGCCCGGGATAACCCTGCCGGTTATGGCTTTGCAGCCTACGCGCTCGCACATCATTCTAGCGGGCTTCTGCCCGTATAGCCTAACCGAGACCACGGCGATCTTCTCGGGGTCGAATTTCGCTAGGAAGCGCCCTGCTATCCTTAGCCTCTCATCTATCTTTGCTACATCTAGTAGGTAGAAGCCGTCGGGGAGTATCTTGTAGGTAAACCTCTTCATGTACTTCGTACATATCTGGGTCCCGAATATGACCCCAGCCTTCCTGTAAAGCTCAGCTGGGACTAGTAGCTCTGCCTGGCCCTGTGCGCTCATTTCTCAACACCCACACTCCTAACGGGGACTGTGTACATACGTAAACGTATTTCCCTGGTTTTCGGCGAGTCGAAGGATGCAACCCTTTCTATATAAGTGATAGCTGTGTAGAGGGTTCTCCTGCAACAATACCTCTTCACTCCCAACTCATCTAGGACTTTCTCCGGGTCTTCTCCACTCTCAACTCTTCTCTTGAACTCCGGCCATAAGTGGCCCAGTGGGGCTCCGCAGGTAAAGCAACGTACTGGGGGTAGCATGGTTCTTCACCTGTAGGACTTCTGCCACCTTCTCCTGGCACTGTACCTCATGTATTTCTCCGGCTCCGTCCTCCTTGGATCGCCGGCTAGCATAGTTCTGTCATACTCCTCGAATATCTGTTTCAGGGCCTCGTGTAGTCTATTGGCCTTCTCGCACTCTTCACCGGAGCCACGCTCGCATCGGAAGTATTCGAGTAACCCTCTCGCTATTGCCATCCTGACGGCATCGGCCTGACCCATGAACCCGCCTCCTTCAACCTTAACTCTAATATCAATTAGACTCCTTATCTTTTTGCCAGCGAGCAGGAGGGGTTCCAGCATTTTAGCTCTAGCTAGCTCTGGGGTGACTAGCTCTATCGGGATCCCGTTAATCCACACTCTGCCCTTGCCGGGCGAGATAACTGCTCTTGCTATGGCCCTCTTCCTTTTACCTGTTGCGACAACTATCTTAGCCTTCACTGTCTACCACCCTTCCAGCCCAGTTCCCTAGAGACCCTTTCTAACTCTACATACCATCTTCCCAGCCTGGAAGCATCAGCCTCCTTAAACCTCACTAGTTCCTTTCCCTTAAACTCTTCGGGAACGCCAATGTAGGCCTTCAACCTCTTAAGGGCCTCTCTACCCCTCTTGTTGTTCTTCGGAAGCATTCCTTTAACAGAGGCCTTGAAGATGTTAATAGGGCTACGCGGTCTTTTCGGCCTCCACTTGTGGGCGTGATGGCTTCTTACTGCTAGAACCGTACTCTTGTAAGCTTTCACAACCTCACTAGGCTTACCGCTAATGACTACCTTCTCAACATTGACAACTGTTACCTTATAGCCCTCTAGGAGTTTCTTAGCTACTATGCTGGCGAGCCTCCCCAATATCTGGCCAGAGCCATCAACAACAATTTCCCTTACAACTTCCTCCTTCTCCAAGATTAACACCCCACGTCAGACAATAATCCGAGTATTCGATCCTTTAGGATTGATTTTCACCGCCTCAGAGAGAGTTATCGCTTTTGACCCACTCTTCCTTATCTTATCTAGCGCCTCCTTTGAAAACGAGAACGCCGCTATTGTCACCTTCTTCTCGAGGATGCCTCCGCCTAGGACCTTCCCTGGGACCAGTATCATTTCTCCCTCCTTCGCATAGCGGTTTATCTTTGATAGGTTAACGGCCACCCTGGACCTAGTCGGCTTCCTCAGGGTTTCTGCAATGTAAAGCCATACTTTTGCATCATTCTTTTTACCAGCCTTCTCTAACTCGTCTGCCAGCTTCCTCAATAGTAGGTTTGTCGGCCCTGTTCTCTTCACTTCTCCTCCACCTCGAGCTCCTTCAAAGCTTCTATTAGCCCTTTCGCCCGTGCCTCTAGGATTCGAGCGGATTCTAAAACTATTCGCTCCGGGGAGAGGCTTCCCGTCGACTCGATGTAGAGTATCTGCTTGTCCTGGTTATATGTTAATTCAAGAGCCTCCTTACATTCAGTCTCCGAGCAGTACAGTAAACCACTAGTATTGATATGGTGTGCGATCTCCATCTCCCCTTTTTCTCCTTTCTCAAGTTTCTCGCGGACCTCTGGGTAAGCCTCAAGGCACTTCAAGCACTCCTCACTCGCTCTACTCCCATCATACCGAACAATAGGCACGTACTGCATCACTGCCACAGCGACCGGGCTCCACTTAGCATGCTCTCTCCCCCTACCCAGTCTGGCGTAGGCAACTGCGTGAACCCTCTGGCCCGGTATCAGGTAGAGAAGAGGGGTCTCCGGGTACACTATTCTAGTGACTTTCTCGTCAACGCTGAGTTCTCCGGCATTAACGTATCTACCCTCAGAGGCATTCTCATCTATTCCAACATCTAGTATTATCTTCGTATAACAGGACTCGTCTTCCTCATCAGCGTTTTTGCATTCCTCAGGGCTCTTCATCTTTTCTAAAGCATAGGTGCTGTCTAGAACTAGCAGGCCTAGGCGGTGGGCTAGTATTTCGTCGAACACGCTACTCGAGTTATCGTAGACATATATGTAGTCGATTGCAAGCGTGGGAACGTCGGATAGTGTTAGCCTACGTATAGCGTTCGTGAAGACGTAGGGGTATCCCTCGACTATTAGTTCGATCGAGGAATCGTCTTTTCTGTTAACTATCACGCGCTTATCCCGGCTACCCAATACTTACCCCCGCCGAGAACACCCTGTGTTAGATGAGAGGATAAAGGCTAGACTCTCCTACCTCTTCTGCCTCCCGGCCTTCTAGTCGTGTCATGCGGTATGGGCGTCACATCCTCGATCCTGCCAATTATGAAGCCCGCCCTGGCTAGAGCCCTTATCGCGGCTTGAGCCCCAGGACCAGGCGTCTTCGGGCCGTGGCCGCCTGGAGCCCTTACCTTGATGTGGATTGCAACGATTCCCCTCGCCATTGCTTGCTGAGCGGCTCTGCTGGCCGCGATCATTGCGGCGTATGGCGAGGGCTTCTCCCTATCAGCCTTTACTACCATACCGCCGGATACACGGGCTACTGTTTCGGCTCCGGTAAGGTCTGTTATATGTACTATTGTATTGTTGAAGCTACTGTAAATGTGGGCGACACCCCATTTTAGCTCTCTTGAGGCGAATGCCATCTATTATTCACCCCCTTTTTTACTGGGACTCTGCTTCTGCCCGTTTAAATGGGCTCCCGGGCGAGTAGTCGATGAGAGCCTCCTCGTCTCTGCGCACGAGGTAACCGGGAGAGGTTACTCTCCTGCCACCGATGGCTATGTGTCCGTGAACTATGAGTTGCCTAGCCTGGTAGATGCTCTTGGCGAGGCCCTTCTTGTATACTATTGTCTGAAGTCTGCGCTCTAGGACGTCAGCGGCTGTTAGACCGAGCACATCGTCTAGAGTGGCGTCTCTCTCTACTAGTCCCATCTCGTATAGTCTCTCGAGGATCGCTTCCATCTGAGCTCTCCTTTCCTCTTCGGGGAGAGAGAGGAGCTGTCTCGCCCTATGCCTGAGCTTCCTGGCTAGTGTAGCGGCGATCCATAGTTCCTTCTTGTTCTTTAACCCGTATTTTCCGACTAATTCTATCTCCTGTAGGAGCCTGTCCTTGATCCAGGGGTGCTTGGGGCCTATCCACTTCTTCCTCGGCTTCCTAGGGTCTCCCATCTGCTACGTCACCTCTTCTTCCTTACACCCACCGTCATGCCTAGCCTGCCAGTAGTAGCTGTTCTCTGTCCTCTGACCTTTAAGCCAAGCTTATGCCTAACACCCCTCCACGAGCCTATTCTTATCTCCCGCTCGATATCGCGTCTAGCATGGAAGATTAGGTCTGCCCCGATGAGGTGCTTGTCTAAGCCAGTCTCGTAATCCTTCCTTCTATTATATAGCCATGATGGTAGGCCCAGGCGTGTCAAGTCCTTGACAGCATCCTCTATTTTCCTAATCTCCTCCTCCGTGAGGAAGCCTATGCGCATGTCGGGATCAAGGCCCAAGATCCTAGCTATAGCGAGGGCAGTAGTATACCCTATACCCTTTATCTCGGCTAGCCCGTAAGGTAGCTTCAGTTTCCCATCTATATCAGTACCCGCGATCCTAACTATGTACTTGAACTGTCTACCCTCCATCGCCATATCCTACTCCACCCTTGTCGCTATCTAAAGCTCCGCCAAGTAACCCCTGCAGGCGGGGTATAAAATCTATGGTGAGATGGGTGATAGGTTAGTGAGGAGGGTACTGGGGCTAGACGCCCGCCTTAGCCCTCAACTCCTTGACCTTATCGATTATCTCCTTTATTAGTGCTTCAGCCTCGCCCGGGTCAATTATGGCCGCTGAGGCTGCCTGTACTTCTATCCCAGCCGCCTCTCCTAGCTTCTTCTTGCTTGGGACGTATACGTACGGTATCTTCTTTTCATCACATAGTAGTGGTAGGTGCGCGACGATTTCCGGTGGGTCTACGTCTTCAGCTATTATCACTAGTTTAGCTATCCCTCTCTCGCACGCCTTGGTTGTCTCGTTGGTTCCCTTCTTTATCTTACCGGTCTGCCTAGCCTTCTCGACCGCCTCGTACACTTTCTCGGCTAGGTCCTCTGGAACCTCGAATCTCACATAGAACGGCTTACTCATATTTCATCCTCCTCCCCTTATCCTGGGTCGTCTCGCTTTTGGTGGTGAGGCGATGTAGGGTATTTAAGCTAAGCGAAGCAACAACGTGAGTGCGAGGATGATAGCAATGGCTTGCCTCGATAACGTTGGACCTGGAAGTAAAGCTCCCGAAGTTGTCAACGCTCTAATAGAGATACCAATGAATAGCTCTGTAAAATATGAGTTCGACAAGGAGGCCTGCTTGATAAGGGTTGACAGGTTCCTATACACTAGTATGGCCTATCCCTTCAATTATGGTTTTGTGCCGGGGACCCTTGAAGAGGATGGCGATCCTATCGACATACTGGTCCTAAGTAGGGAACCCCTATTCCCGGGAGTACTCATTGAAGTAGTTCCGATTGCCGTACTGGTTACTGAGGACGAGAATGGGCTAGATAATAAGATAGTGGCTGTTCCAAAAGGTAAGATTGACCCATACTTTGAGTCGTACCACGACGTCGAGGATATCCCCACGGTTATTAAGAACAAGATTAAACATTTCTTCGAACATTACAAAGAGCTAGAGCCCGGGAAGTGGGTTAAAGTAAAGGAGTGGCGCCACGCGGAGGACGCGAAGGCTATAATTAAGAGTGCTATAGAGAGGTATAACTCTAAGCACTAAGAGGGATCTAAAATTAAAAATAAAATATTTTTTATATTTATTTTAATTATGTTAGTTTTCCCAACCATTGCAACGAGCCAATCGAAAATATACTACAGATTCGACGTAGCCCTTCTTCCACCGACCTTCAATATATCAGTGGTTAATCTAAATAAATTATATCTAATTAATAATCATATAGTGTTTCATGGCCTCGTCTCTTACAATGGCTATGAAGCTAGACTAATTAGAGTTTATTTCTCGGGTTTAAATACTCAATATATTATTAAAATTATCAATGATATTATGAGGCTAGCTAATAGCCTATCGCAAAGAGCCACTCCCATAAGTAACGAGGAATACTATATACTCACCGGGAAAAATATCGAGCTAGTATACTGTAGTCGCATGCTTCGAGTCCAGTCCGGGCCGGTAGACATCCTCTACTCACCCTCCAGGGTACCACTAAGAGGAATAGTAATCCTAGGCACATATCACGGCTCCAAGATAGCCGCTTACTTCGAAATCTTATCAAGCAGTCAGAAGGTATGTGGAGTAGCTGTGACAGGACAAGACACTAAAACCGGGTTACTCCTCATAACCGGGCTAATTGGCCTAGGCTCCGTGCCAGCTTATCTCTACTACCGTCGAAACGGTGCTCGAAGCAATGATACCGAGATGTAGCAAGTACGCAGTGGTAGGTGATAAGGGAGAGATACTGCTAGGCCGGGGAGTAGTGGCTGACGCCTTCGCCAGGCGTCTCCTCCGGGTTGTAACGCATGCTCACAAGGATCATACTAGAGGGCTTAAATCAAGCGCGAGATGGAGCCTCTACGTCTTAGCTACCCCTGTAACATTCCGGTTCCTCGATGTTCTTGGGGAAACAGTGCCCAGAGAGAAGCGTTTAGAACTTAGTTATAATAAGAGGATTAATGTTGATGGGGAATCCATAGAATTCCGCCGAGCACGTCATATAGCTGGTAGTGCCCAGGTAGTTGTGGAATCCAGTGGGTGCAGGGTGGGCTATACTGGTGACTTCAAGCTTCCCGGCACAGACGTTCTGGAAGACCTCGATGTCCTTGTAGTAGATGCTACATACGGTAGCCCCAGATACCAGAGAAGGTGGAGCGACTGGGAAGCACTCCAGGCGCTAATAGAGTTAATAGAGGACAGAATAAAGTACGGCCCCGTCTGGATATACGGCTTCCATGGAAAGCTCCAGGAAGTCATGATCGAGCTGAGGAAGAGAGGCGTTGACTACCCGTATCTAGCGGAACCCGTTACAATCAAGCTTGCTAGAATAACTGCTGAGGAATATGGCATTGACCTAGGAGACACTAGGAGCTACCTCGGAGGCCCTGTGGACGAAAGCGCGATAGTATTCATACACGCTTCAAAGCGCCGGAGCAAAACAAGGCTTCCAGGGACACACGTGAGGCTAACCGGCTGGGAGGTAAGAAGCATGGTAAGAATGACTAGTCCGAGCACCTTCAACGTATCCTTCAGCGATCACGCTACTTTCCGCGAGTTAATCGAGTACGTGAGGGATGCAAGCCCTAAAATGGTCGTCGTCGACGCATATAGGGGGAAGGACGCCTGGTACACGGCGAAATATATTGAGAGACTACTAGGGATACCTGCCACTTACATGCCTAAGGTGAAAAACATTGGAAGAATATGAAAGACTACTATACGAGAGGATCACCCACCTGCTATCGACTAGGTACCACTACTGGGCTCCAATACTGCTATCCTTCAGCATGATAGTAGGCCTCTCATCAATCCTAGCATACGGAACTATGATGGACCTGCTAGCTGCGACAGCAGTCTCCCTCTCATTTATCGGGGGGTTCCTCGAATTCTATAATCTACTAGTATTATATAAACTAAGAATCATGCACACTGGATCGAAAGAGAGCCTTCTAAGAGCAGTGGGTAAAGCGGCATTCCTAGTAGCCCTCTTCTACATCCTAGTGGGCATTTACTTCATTGATAGAGAGTATGAAGAGACCTGTGAAATAGTGATGGAAAAACCCATTAATGACACTCCATGCAACAGGTATTCAGGCAAGATTTTACACGTCTTAACCCTAGGCCTCCTCTCCGCCTCCTTCCACTACTGTGTTAGTAGTCTGCTGGCCTCCTGGCTTTCGGACCATTTCATCGCGGATGAACTGCCTGTAGGCCTCGGCTCCGAGGCTGATAACGGGGAGTAGGATTCTAGGCGCCTTAATTGACTTATCTATGACTAGTCGCCATGTTGCCCCGCATTCCTGGCAAACCACTAGCCCGAGCCTCCTAGCCCTGTCGCTGAACACCCCGAGCGATACGGGATTGTCGTTACCACAATAGGGGCATCTTATCTTATCACGGGATACGAGCCACTTATAGCTACAGAACGGGCACACCATATAGTAGCCGTCTCTTTCTAAAACCATCGTTTTACTCTCAGCCCCACATACGGGGCATATAGGGGTGATTTCCTCTACGATTTCATTGTCTTCCAGTTTGGATTCCGCTAGACACCTAGCAATAGCCTGGACTACTAGTAGGGCTATCTTTCCCTCGGGCTTCTCGACGTTTCCTGTGAGGAAGGCTTCTAGTGCTTCTTTGGGATCGCCATCAATTTCTACATTCAACCCCTCCGACGTCTTCCTCATTGCTTCTTCGATCCATCCGCTATCTAGTAGATCTCCAATTAGATCTTGTAAGTCTCTCCTACTCCTGCAGATTACTGGCTGGTTTTTGAGTAAGTCTTCGATAAGACTTAATTCTATTTCTTCTATTTTTACTGATTTTTCGAGGTCTATTTTTCCACCTTTAAGCAAGTGGGTGTACCTTCTTAGCGCGTCTTTGAACTCCCTCATTCTCTCTTTTACTTCGATCATCCTTACTACCCGCGTGACGCTTCGGCTAGTAGCTGGATAATCCAATTATAACCCTTCCATATATGATGCGGCATTGCTACGAAGCGGATACCTTGGCCTGCGTTGCAGGTATAAGCCCGAAATCCTTTTCTATGAAAATATCTCAATATTTTTTTAATATTATTATGTATTAAGCATCTTATTGGAGCTGGACCGCCAACAGCCCTATAACCGTAATACTCAAGACTACTGGTAACGTCATCAACTACTCTCTGCAAATCCCTGGCCAAGCCAGCAGGGCCACCCGGCCACCTCTCCATGGTAAGTCGCAGTGCTATTGAAGCCGCTGGAATAACACATCCAGGCCTAGTACCTAGGAGGCCGAACTGGCTTCCACTAGGTATATACTCTGCCTTAAAATATAAATTATTAATAATATCTCTACTACTGACAATTAACACTCCAGCAGGAGGAGGGGCTTCCGGGATCTTGTGTAAATCAACACTTAGAGTAGCTACGGTATCATCTAATACTATTTCATTCAAGTTATGCAAATATCGATATATCGCTCCATAGTAGGCTGCATCTATATGAACACGTGCTCCCCTACTCTCAGCTATACTTCTTATAACTTCAAGGTCATCCACACAGCCTAACTCGGTTGTGCCCAGTGTAGCCACTATTACATCACTAGAACTAACTATTTTCTCGAGATCTTCAGGGTCTATTACAGTGTATCTCATACCAAGGAGTTTAGCTCCTTTAAGCACTGAGTAATGGGTATGCTTGAATAAAACCACACGATTTTTGCCAGTACTTCTCCAATAGTATAGTGCTAGAATGTTTGACTCAGTTGCCCCGGAAGTCAGCACCGCTGGCATCGGTTTACCCGCAACTATCCTTGAGAACCTGCCGAGTAAATTGTCGAGGACCCTGTTCATCGGAGGATAGGAATCTATGTCTCCAAGGTTTACATGAGCCCATCTAGCACATTCATATCTGGCAGGCCATGGAGGATCTGGGATCATTCCCCCAATAACTCTCATTGTATCTTTATACATGCTAGGATTTAAC
>WAOR01000088.1 GCA_015521175.1 Thermodiscus sp. | reverse complement strand
TCCCCCGTCTCCGGGAGGACAACGCTGTCAGCCATGGGCTCTACCCTTCCAGGACCCCTCCCAGGCGGGGGAGGCTCAAGTATGACTAGGACACCGCTAACAAAGGAAACATAGTTGAGGCCGATGGGGAGAGGCCTAGTCCGGCTCGAGTCGATTCCTGCAACCACGCTCTTCCTAGAGGCTTCATAGAACCCCGCCGCCAACCCTTCTCTCACACTGGGAGTATCGTAAACTATCAGGTCGCGAATATCGCTTACAGGTAAAACCTCGTCGATCCTCTCGGCTAATCCATGAGCAGTCCTACGCCAGAGCCCGACAGTATTGGATGCAACCTCTACGCCAGCCTTCCTGGCCTCTTCTACGAGGCTGGTCCATACCTCGACAGATCCCTCCCTTCGCCGCTTTCCAGACATCCCCCACCTGTACCCGCCTCTACTGATTACTTATTAGAGGAAATAAGTGCTAGGACCGCTTGCACTCCCTAGCACCCTCGGGGGACCCTGTGCAGACAACGGTAGTGCTGCCAGCACGGCTAACGGCTACGACTACTGCAACCACTACAACGAGTATCAGGAGTAGCCAGAGGAGCATTCCCCAGCCCATGAACCAGCCGTGACCGCCTGGACCCATGTGCTCATCCATTTCACCAGCATGTAGTAGTACTCTGGAAGCCATGCTAACTATACTCACATCTACTTCCTCCACATTGCATGGCCCTACCCAGAGATGATATAATGTAGTATATATTTTCTCTCTTATTAAACATATATTAGGTCATGGTAGAAACATAAATACCAGAAATGATATCTAATTAGAAATAACTTTCAAAAAGAGGTGAGTTCAGAGATGGTTCGAAGGAACGTGGAACTCCTCGAGAAGGCTGGGATAGACGTGAAGAAGCTGATAGACATGCTAGTGAGAGCGGCGGCTGCAGAGTTCACCACCTACTATTACTACACTATCCTGAGAATGCACGCGGCGGGATTAGAGGGAGAGGCGATAAAGGAGATAGTAGAGGACGCCAGGATCGAGGACAGGAACCACTTCGAGGCCCTAGCAGTGAGAATCTACGAGCTAGGAGGAGAGTTGCCAAACGATATCAGGGAGTTCGCAAACATGGCCAGTTGCATGGATGCAAAACTGCCCAAAGAGCCTACCATTGAGAACCTGCTAAAAGTGCTCCTAGACGCGGAGAGGTGCGCGGTCGGCGTATACAACGAGATACTGGACTACGTGTGGGGCAAGGACTACAGGACAAGCGACCTAGCCCTAGCAATACTACACGAGGAAATAGAGCACGAGGCCTGGTTCGAGGAACTACTCACCGGGAAGCCGAGCGGCCACTTCCGCAGAAGGGCGCCCGGGGAGAGCCCCTACGTCTCAAAATTCCTTAAAACCTAGCCTAACCCCCCGGGGAGAGTAGGAAGCGATGCCCAGAATAGTACTCTTCAAATCCAAATCCCCTTTTTAACGATGAAGAGAGGCATGTAAGCGTCTGTGGGTGCGGCTTATCCAAGACGTACCCCTATTGTAGCGGTGCACACATACACGTTGTTGATGAGGACGACAACGAAGTCTACCTCTACGACGATAAGGGGAGGAGGCTGGGCAGGGTTAAATGGATAGTCCTAGAGAATGGAAGGCGCATAGACCCCAGGCAAGTATATACGATCCGCTGAATACCGATCCTCCAGCCATTACGATTCAAGCAACAATATATACTTGAGCTGATAAGGTATAGATATAGGAGTCTTGTCAGCGGTGACCAGCAGTGGCGGGGAAGAGGATTAGAGTACTACTAACAAGGGAAGCCTACAAGTCATGCTTCGCCAAGCCCTCAGCAAAATTCCTCTCAACAATACTCTCACTCGAGAAGGGCGATTTAATCGAGGTAAAAGGAGAGGAGACATTCTACCCCCTCGAAAGGGCCCTGAGAACTCTCCGGGAGGCGGGCTTCCGAATACTCCAGGAGGAGTCAGACGGTGTCGAGTACACGGTTATAGCTGAGCGTTAGACCCCATTACAGCTTATTGGCGATGTAGAGGAGGCCTCGATATATAATGGGTTTATAGTGCTTCCATCATTGGTTGTTACCGTGGCTACTCCCCTGATGACTCCCTCTAGGTGTATGCATGCTCCTACCTGCTGGGGTCCTGGGGCCGCGTAGAGTATTCTCTTAGCAGTGTTGTAAGGGTCCCCTGCGAGGCTGTTGCTATCGCCAAGGTATGCCTCATATGCCGTGACTAGGTGCCCGTTCTTCGTTACGTTAAGCTTGTTGAAGACGTAGACGTTTAGTGACACCTTGTCTCCTTGGCTTGAGTCGGGGTCTGCCGCGGCCTTCGAGTAGTTGGCGTTTGTCCACAGTTTCTCTTGGCTTGTGACTGTGATGTTTCCGTGTATGTCTATTATGCCCTTCCGGTCGGCATAGTAGCCTATGGCTAGGAGTACTAGTACTAGGATCACGATCTTCGCTAATGCTCCCATTCCTGTTGCATCTCCAGGGGAGGACTCCAACCGTTCGAGTGGGTATTCCTCCTCGTTTCCCCTTGCTTCATCTGAGCCTTATATCCTTGTTATTGTTTTTATTATAAGTGGTTTGTTTTTTATTCTTGGTGGCACCCGGGTGGGATAGCTTGATTATCGATATATAGCTAACCGTTCGCTAATCGCCCTGAGGGTCCCTCAATCCCCAGGGATAGGTGAACAGGTAAGGATGCCTGGAAGGGTCGATGAGAACGTTAAGAGGCTGATAATAGCAGGGCTAGCGGTGGGAATATCATGGGGCCTAGCCTGGTCCATCCTAGCCCCCTACCTCCGGGGCCTAGGCTATACTGGCAAGGAGTACGGGCTAGTTGGGAGCACCGCGGTATTCTCCGGGGCGCTTTTCACCCTCCTGGGAGGGACCCTCAGCGACCGCTACGGCTCAAGACCCATACTAGTGGTAGGCCTTGTCTCAGAGTCCTTGAGCCTCGTGCTGGTGTCAATGGGGGACCCCCTCCTCGTGGCCACAGGGTTCTTCCTCTACGGGGCTAGTAACGGGCTTAGCATGGTCGCACAGCAGGCCCTCCTCTCCAGGACCGGCAGGGACGAGGAGATGCACTACACCTTCAGCTACGTATCCGCAGCCTCAACCCTCGGAGGCGGGGTTGGAAGCCTCCTAGGCTGGCTACCCGTCCTGGCCAACAGGCACTTGGGGGTCCCCCTTCTAAGAGCCTATCAGGTTAGCCTCGCAGGCTCTGGGCTTGTACCACTCCTAGCAGTCCCAGCTGTTTGGGGTGTGAGGGAAAGACTAGCTAGCACCTCAAAGAGGCAGAGCCTAACCTCAGCTATAGGTAGGCTGGGTAGAGTCTTCTACGCCCTCCTAGCGGTCGACGCGATCATAGGCTTCGGCGCAGCCCTAAGCATACACAATATTGACTACTACTTCACCGCCAAGTACCACGTGACGAGCGCAGGGCTAGGCACAGTATTCGGCGTGCAACAGCTAGTCATGGCAGGCCTCATGACACTCATGCCTAGCCTAGCGGATAGGGCTGGAGGGACCCTCAGGGTATACCTGGCAGTGACAGGGTCAAGCATACCCCTCCTAGTCGCAATGACCCTAGTGGACAACTACCCGGTGGCGGCAACACTCTACCTGGCCCGGAGTATCCTCATGAACGTGGCTAACCCCCTCTACAACGCCTTCATAATGAGGCTTGTACCCGTGGAGCTGCGTGGAAGGGCTTCGGCCCTCCTAAGCCTCTCATGGACAATCCCCGCTGGGATAGGAAGAGCGGTGGGAGGACTGCTGCTGGACATAGACTTAGAGCTACCATTGAGGCTTACAGCCCTACTCTACACGATAGCCCTGGCCATTCTAGCCCTCCTCTTCCATAACCACACCAAAGGCAGGCCGGTTACTCCAACCAGCGAGAGTGTTGGAGGTCCCTCGGCCAGGGTATACTTTAATGATTCCTAGGGAGGGTCATATTCCAATACTTACGGGGCCCGTATAAACCGTGTAGCCTACTCCATTGTAGAGGCGCTCTGTAATGGCCGTAGCGTCGAGGGTGTTCGAGCGGATAAAGGGGATGAGTGTAACATGGTTCTCCTTCAACCTGGCTACAAGCGCGATAGTCCTCTCAACATTCGCGCTGGGGAACCTCGAGGGCTACCAGTCAATGCTCTCTCTGGCCAGGCTGTTGGCCTACGTTAACACAGTAACTTACCTGATAGCCGTCATCCTCTATAGTATCCGTGTGGTGGCGGGCTGGGACTCGTTCCGAAGGGTTGTCCGTAGCCCTCTCCAGGGCCCATTCCTCTCCACTATTGGCATCGCTACTATGATGCTTAGCCTCGACTGGAGCCTAGTACTAGGCAATATCGTGGTGGCTGAGGCCTTCTTCTACATTGGCTTACTAGTACACACTCTACTCTTCATCGTGATAATGTACTTCCTCGAGAGGCACCCTGGTATAGAGGTCCACTACATGAACCCTGGCTGGTACATGCCGGCCGTCGGCAACGTGCTAGTACCCTACGTCGGCATGATCCTAGCGGGCAAGGGGGTACCCGTATCCAAGAGCCTCCTCGGAATATACCTCGGCGCGGGGACCCTCATGTGGACAGCCCTATTCGCGATATGGCTCTACAGGGCAATCTTCTTCTCCCCGCCCCCAGCCAGGCTAATGGCGACCACATGGATAAACCTCGCCCCACCCGCCGTGATCCCCCTCTCCTACGAGGCCCTACTCGGCTTCACACCGAGCGTGTACCAGAGCCTCTACAGGGAGGCAATACACGGGGCGGCCAGCCCCGTAATGGTTAAACTACTAACCTCGATGTTCGACTTCTTCTACTACACCTTCTGGGGCACAGCCGGCCTACTATTCGCCCTGGTAATAGCGATAACCGCTAGCCACGTGAGGAACAGGGATATAGAGTTCGCGGAGAGCTGGTGGGCCTTCGTATTCCCCCTAGCCGCCTACTCGATCTCAACAATACACCTCTACCTACACCACCCCGAGGACAAATGGCTAGTATACTACGTGTGGCTTCTCTACATCCTAGCATGGATAGCCTACCTAGTCACAACAACACTCACACTATACTACGAGTACGCAGAGATAGTCAAAGGCGAGCCGGAGGAGAAGCTACCCAAGATAGCCAGGCCGCTGCCAGAAGACCTAGTAGAACAAAGGCGGTAACCTCTGGACCCTCAACTCCCATTTACCCTGGCTATAAACTTGTCAAGCTCCACTCCGTCAACACTTAGCTTCCTTAACGCAGTCTCCCTCAACTGGTTGTATGGGTAGGGGGCCCAGCGTATATTGGGGCTTGAGAAGAGCCTCGATGGTTCCAGCGAAACGTTGCCTGGAACCCTGACATAGTTGAGGCTGTAGACTCTACCCTCCCATACCAGGTAGGCCCATGGCCCCCAGACATAATCGTAGTGGACGTGTACCCCGTCGAGCTCTGGGTCTAGGAAGACTATGTACTGGTAGCCCGGCTCTAATAGGGGGAACGGTGTCGCCACATCTCTAATCGTGAGGTTGGACTTGTTGACAGCGTCTCTAGCTATGAAGGCTGGTACTATCAACTCTATGGTGTTGCCCTCACGGATTCGGGATATTAAATTACTAATAGTGTCATATTGTTTTCTAGCCTGGTTGCACGAAGCGGGATCCTTAGCGCAGACTGCCTGGGTAGGCGTCTCCACCGTGTTCTGGGGCTTAACTATGACTTTGTCTATCTTCGCCTTATAGGTGAGGTGAGCGTAGATGCTGTGGCGGTAAACCCTGTCAATTGATAAAATCGTCACCATCACGACGCCGGAGCCATGTTCTAGGATTTCTTGGAAAGGCCTCTTCGAGTCCGCGAGAGGCCAGTGAAAGTCCCCATAGTAGATATTGGACCCGGTTACTATTTTCACGTACTCGTCTAGAGGCGTTATCATGCTTTCAACTCCCCTCCAACCACTATACGCCTGGAGCTGTACGTAGGCGGCCCTGAGGGTCCCTCGTCTATGGCTCGTAGTATTGGAAGGGGGTTCATGCTGGAGCGATGCGAATAGCGTTAATGATGCTACAATAACTATCACTAGGACGAGGGAGATAGTGGTTCTCCGCGTTAAGACCACCAGTATTATCCTTGATCGAAGAGAGGATTAATACTTGAGGATAGTGGGGTCCCCGCAGGAGCATTTGTCCACGGATTATCTCAGTCGTGGTAAATGTAAGTCGCTTTCGACTTCGCCTCTGGCTAATTATTAAGGGACCGTGCCCTATTAACCTGGTGTATCCTCTTGCGCTTACTCAAATAGCCTCACGGTGCCTACTAGTGGGTTAGTGGTGGGTTAGAAGTGCCTCTCTCCGGTCCGGAAGCTCTCAGTATGGCTTATGGGGTGAATCATTACAGGGTCGATAAGCCTCTCCGAGACATGTTACGCCACTATCTCGGCAGGGAGCCGAGCTTCGACAGCTTGGGGGAGTATGCTGGCAGGGACCTGTACGAGGTCGCCTACCGGGTCGACAGGCTGAGCCCCCCAGTCCACGTCATGTATGATGTCCGGGGTGAGAGGGTCGACCTCTCATGGCTAGACCCTGCCGAGAGGAGGGTCGTGAGGGACCTCATGCTGGAGTATAAGGTGAACTCGTTCCCCTTCAACGGGGGGAGCTGGCACGAGCACTACGCTGGGATTAACCTTGTGGGGGACCCCGGGGTAGCATGCATACTAACGATAACGATCCAGACAGCCTACGCTCTATGGAAGTACGGCCCAGAAGAGGTACGGG
>WAOR01000087.1 GCA_015521175.1 Thermodiscus sp. | reverse complement strand
CTGGCGAGGATCAAGAACGAGCCCTCCCATAGGCACCCCCTTATCCCGCTAACTTGGCTCCTCGTAGTATCAGGGGCTATCGCCTACCTAGTCTTCGGCGGAGTCCCCCTAGGCCAGTCACCCGCTGGCAGGCTGGCTAACTTCCTAGTCCCCGGCGCCGCTATCCTCTACGCCTACTCCGGGCGTACCCGCCTGTTAAAGGCGAAGGCCCTCATCATACTAGTGCTATCAATCCTCTATGTGGGCGCTCTAGCAAGCAATACCGACCCGGAATCCTACGACCTAGCATACCACCAATACGAGTACTCCACCTGCCGGCTCCTCTCCACGACGCCCCACTCGAACACAACTATCTATGCTGACGCGAAGATGAGGGACCTCCTCTACTACCTCGGCATTACCGAAACCAAGATGCCGTTACCAGAGCCTAGACACGGCCTACTCGTACTTTACAAGGAGAATCTAGTCTACGGGTACAAGCTAAACTCTAACCTGCGAAGCGGAAGCCCCGAGCGGATAGCTAGGCTAATTACCAGGGAAAGCCTTGTGGCAAACAATGGTGGATCATGGATAGTACTAATCCGGTAATAATGCTGGAAGACGTCTGGATTAGGCGGGGAAACGAGTACGTGCTCGAACATGTAGATCTCCAACTCTACCCGGGCGACTTCGCATGCATCTACGGTAGGAGCGGCTCGGGGAAGACGAGCCTGCTGCGAATACTGGCACTAATAGACCGGCCAGATAGGGGGAGAGTGGTTCTCGGTGGAAGGGACTATTCTAGTGCTGGAGATGGCGAGAGGGCGGACGCCAGGGCCAGGCTCATAGGCTATATTCCCCAGCATGATAATATCATAGACCAGCTCCTAGTCTGGGAGAACATAGCCCTACCACTACTCCTCCAAGGCCTCAGTGAGGAAGAGGCCCTAGAGAAGGCTCGGAGCGCGGCATCAAGTCTGGGAATAGACGCCCTCTTATATAGGCGGCCTCAAAGTCTCAGTGGGGGGCAGAGGAGGAGGGTAGCTATACTGAGAGCGCTCATCAAAGACCCCCCGATACTGGTGGCTGACGAGCCCCTAACGGGTTTAGACGATGAGTTGATCCAGGTCGTATATAGGATCTTTTCCAAGCATTCAAATAATGGAAAAACAGTAATATATGCGACCCCGGACACAACAGATAACCCGCCCTGCACGAGGGTTTTCCGGATAAAGGCTAGGAGGCTGGTAGAGGAGTGACTAGTGGACTGGAAGACGTCACAGTAGTCATACCAACGCTCAACGAGGAAGAAGCAATAGGCAAAGTACTAGACGAGGTACTCGCACAAGGCATACCCCGGGAGAACGTTATCGTAGTCGACGGCTACAGCACTGATAGAACCAGGGAAATCGCGAAGGAGAAGGGTGTACGGGTCATACTACAGGAGGGGAAGGGCAAGACAGACGCAGTAAAGACTGCTATAAACCATGTTAAAACTCCCATAACCGTCTTAATGGATGGCGACTATACATATCCCGCAAAGTACATTCCAATTCTCGCGTCAAAGATAAGGGAAGGCTATGACCTCGTGATAGGCAGGAGAATCCCCCAGAAAGACGCGCAAAAACCGATATTCGACTTGGGGAACAAGCTCCTCTCGAAGACATTCAACCTCCTCTACGGAATAAAGCTGAAGGACGTCCTCAGTGGGATGTATGCTGTCAGAACAAGCATATTACGGGAGTTACTCTATGTGTCGAAAGGATTCGGCATCGAGTCCGAGATCGTTGCGCACGTGGCCTCAACTGGGGGGAGAATAACCGAGGTCCCAATAGAGTATAGGGCTAGGATCGGTAAGAAGAAGCTCGGCGTAAAACACGGCCTCCACATATTCATAGACATGCTTAAGCTAGCATGGTATTACAATCCCACACTAATAATATTCGGCCTTGGAATATTATTCCTCCTAATACCAGGCCTAATACTCGTAGGATACGTGGGATACGAATACCTTGCACATGGTGTGAAATACTACGTTAAGGGATTAATAGGAGTCGCCCTGACAAGCGCGGGAATAATATCGCTCATGCTAACATTACAGACTATATTCCTTAAAAGAATGGAGATAAGAATAACCAAGCATATCCGGAGCCTCAAAGAGGAAAAATGTGGTAAAGAGCAGGCGGTCCAGCAATGAGAGTCCTAGTTACTGGTGGAGCGGGGTTCATAGGAAGCCATGTAGTCGAGAAGCTCGTGGGACAAGGATTCGACGTAGTAGTACTAGACGACTTCTCCACCGGCCGGGAGGAGAACCTAGCGGCGGTTAGAGACAAGATAACCTTAGTGCGAGGGAGCATACTAGACGAGAGGACCGTAAAAGAAGCTCTCGATGGTGTTGAAGCCGTTGTGCACTTGGCGGCGAGGATAAGCGTGGAGGAATCCCTGAGGGACCCCCAATTATACCATCAGGTGAACGTAGAGGGTACAAGGAAGCTCCTCGAGGAGGCTCGTGGCAGGGTAAACATCTTAGTCTTCATGAGTTCGGCAGCAGTATATGGTTCTCCTATCCAGCTCCCAATAAGAGAGTCCCACCCGCTACGTCCCCTCTCTCCATACGGTGAGACCAAGATGTTGGGAGAGAGGATCGTGGAGGAGTGGGCAAAGGAGGCCCAAGCAGTAGCTGTTATACTTAGACTCTTCAACGCCTATGGTCCAAGACAGGAGGGGAACCCCTACGCCGGCGTAGTAGCTAAATTCCTAGAGAGGATAGGCCGCAGGCAGCCTCCAATAATTTATGGGGACGGCTTCCAGACTAGAGACTTCATTAATGTTAGGGATGTTGCAAGCCTGATAACCCACTTACTCATTAAACCGCCCAAAGACAGGGGAGCCGGGATCTATAACCTAGGTACTGGCAGGGAGACCCGGATAATCGATCTAGCAAGACTCATGTCCGGCCTAGCAGGTTTAAACGTGGAGCCAGTTCACAGGCCGGCGAGGAGAGGGGACATAAGGCGGAGTGTAGCATGTATTGAGAAAATCCAAGAGGAAACCGGGTGGAGACCCCGAATAGCCCTAGCCATGGGAATCAGGAAGCTACTCCAGCCACTATCCACCCGAGATTCTTCTTAAGAGTGATCGTAGCCTTTGGCCGCCTATTGCTTCTAATACTTCCTCCACGTCTTCTCTTGGGACGACTCCGAGCCTGACATATAAGGGATAAGCCGTTAGGGCAAGTAACCCGGCCATTAGCCACGGAGTTCCAAGGAGTTTTACCGGTAGGAGTATCCCGAGCGGCAACAGTATACCTACGAGGTAATCCCTGTAGGGATGCTCGAGGCTCAATAGCTTTGAGAAGTATAGTGAGGTTGTCCCTCCAATGACTGCTCCCGTATAAACGGCTAGAGCCGTCCCCAAGGCCCCATATCGAGGGGTTAACACTGGGTAGAGTAGGATTCTCGGCAAGGCCTGGGCAAGCCCGAGGGCGAGGACTAGCCTATACTTGCCGTAAGAGTAGGCTAGGTTGTTAGCGGCCGCTATCGTAGTGTAGGGAAGAGACGATAGTGTCAGTATGGTAAGGGCGGGAGCGGCGGCCACGTAGGAGGGTCCTAGCAAGCGTAGGACTGGCCTAGGATAGTAGGCTATGTACAATGCTAGAGGGGCGACCGCGAGGAGGGCGAGCCTCGTAGACCTCGCTGTTAACTCCTCCCTGCCAGACTCCATGGCAGATAGTATTGGCAGTAGTACTCCGAGGACGAGTGTTGCCACAGCTATCAGGAACATTGCGATGGAGTAGGCAGCATAGTAGTGGCCAGTCTCAATGCTCGTCTTGTAGCCGAATACTGCGAGGACCCCGAGCCACTGGCCCATTAGGACGATGAAGTTGGGGAGCCATGCGGAGGCGCCAGCCCTGAGAAGCTCTCTGATAGCGTAGAAATCTATGATGAAGCGGAGACCCTCCTCCCTCAGCGCTACCGCTCCGTTGACCGCTACGAGGGTAACGCTCATAAGGAGGTAGCCGGTTACGGCGCCGATCCAGTCGAAGCCGAGATACACTAATAGAGAGCCTACCGCTATTTTCAACAAGTTGGAAACCGTTGCAACCTCGAAGAGCAGCTTGGTCTTTAGCCTCGCTATCATATAGAACCATAATATCTGGCTCAACCCCATAACGAGGATGAGCACTGAGACGAACTCCAACATTAATGGAGTGAAATTTGAGATACTTCTTCCAAACAATCCTAAAAATAACACGATAGACGCGGAAACCGAGTAAACGACCAGTCCATAAGTCAATGAGGACCAGAAATATCGGCGCCTGCACTCAACGTCTCCCCGACCCTCACATGCCCCTATAAACCTCTGGAGCGCAACGTTTACTCCAAGACTAAGGGCCGCCACGATGAGTGATGCCAGGCCTATTATTGCTGAAGTTATTCCTAGGGGTGAGGGTCCTGCGAGTATTGATACTATTAGCCAGTACGTGTAGCCTCCAAGGTTGTTCGCGATACTAGCCATGTACACGTATGAGCCTGTTCTCACCACGTCGGAGAGTTTACCCATCTACCATAGCACCGGCATTGGACACTCTTCCCTATAGCCTTCGCTGATGGACTTGAATGTAATAAATCGATCCGCTTTCCAAATAGGGCTCTCCGGCGTATTACCTGGCTCTGCCTTATACTTAATATAGTCTATCCAAGTCTCTTATATTTCTTATTGGATTATAGTATACCAAATGAATAAATATCTCAAGGTGGGCACATAGTAATAATACGGTGATAGGGATGGCCGAGGAGAAGACCCAGGCCAAGGTTGAGGAGACCATTAAGCAGCTCCAGGACGAGCTTAGGGGCCTAATCAGCCAGGCCGAGCAGCTAAGGGCACAGATAGCCACGATCAACGGTGTAATAACAGACCTATTTGCGGCCCTAGAGGTACTAGACTACCTAGAGCGTGAGGGGAAGGGTAAGACAATACTAGTACCGATCGGCGGCGGCAACCTCATAATCAAGGCTAAGGTAGAGGACGTGCAGAGCGTGATAATGAACATTGGAGGGACCCTTAACGTAGAAACCAGCATCGAAGACGCCAAGAAAGCCGTGGACTCCAGGATCAAGCTGCTCGAGCAGATAAGGCTAGACCTACTAAAGAAGCTAGAAGAAGTAAACAGGAGAATCAACGAAATACTACCCAGGCTCGAGGAGAGCCTACGCCAGTAACCCCCCGCCCGGCCAAGCCTATAATCCATTATAGGGGCCGCTAAACCATCTTCTTTTCCCACTCCAATCGTAAACCGTACAGTACACGGAGGTGGGTAGTAGTGGCGGCGACCTTAGAGCTCGTAGAAGCAAGAGTACGCCTGCAGGAAATAGAGAAGACCCTAGCACAGCTAGAAGTACGCCTAAGAGAACTCGAAGAAGCTAGGAAACTACTGGAATCCGTGAAGGTACTAGGCGTATACAAGGTCTACGGCGGGAGAATAGGTGTGGAACTACCTCCGGAGAAAGCGGGGGAGGAATTAGAGAAGGAACTCTCAAGCCTTCGCTCGACAATCGAGCTACTGCGCCGGGAGAGGGAGAAGCTGTTATCGAAGATCCGCGAGGCTGTTAGTCGAGCAGGATTTTAGTGGCATACACGTACCCGCTAGCCCTAGAGTATAGCTTGTATACTTCGTGCCCGTGTTCTTTACCCTCGGGCGTTATTCTAGCTATCCCGATCCTCCCGGTCTTAGGGTTAACGGCCAAAATGAATTCGTCCTCATCCCTCAAAAGGACGCCTACAATCAGTTCTCCCTCCTCGGCCTGGCCTGCCATGTTAAGCAGGGTCTCGGCTAGCTCTTCAAGAGTAGCCTCTCCCTCTAGAATTATATTGTAGGCGTTTTCAGCTTTCACTCTTATCTTCTCGTCTCCGGCTATCCTGCTGCTGAAGCCGTCGTCGATAATTCTAGCTATCCGTTTAACGGTTTCCTTTGCTATTCTGCTGGTTTCCAGTCGTCTGCCCGTTAGCTGCCATGTCTCCATTTCAACGGCCCCGGGCTAATCCGTTTACCTTTCAGTTCGAGGGGCCTATATAAAGCCTACACCCAATATTCTAGAACTATTACTAATTAAACCTGTCAATAGAGGTAAGCCTAGAGATAATACTAGTCAATACTCCTATTCTTGAACCTCTCATCGAGGGCTACGAGGCCTCTCCAGTGGTAGCCTCTCGCCTCCCAGTAACCGTCGAGGTATAGGTCGGATACGAATAGGCCTGCTAGCCACTTCACACTCTTCCACCCGTAGAGAACGGGTATTACAAGCCGGATAGGCCCTCCATGCTCTACTGGAAGGGATATCCCATTAAGCCCAGTAGCAATATAGGCGTTGTCGAGTAAAGATGGCTCGAGAGGAATACTTGCCGTATAGCCTCCGGTGCTAACAGCTATGAGCCACTTACCCTTCAGTCCCCGCGGGGAGAGTATATCGTCGAGCCTTGCAAGCCTCCATTTTATCCCGCCTACACTCCACCCGGTCACGCAGTGGAAGTCTCTTTGAACCCATTCGCCCTCGATCCGGCTAACAGGGACCTCGCTCGTGGGCTTGAAGCCGTGCTCGTCGTAGGTGCCGACTAGGAGCTTCCCCTTGTGCCCGGGGAAGGCACCCTCGGCGCTGTAAATCACCGGTTTTCTTATCACCTTCTGGCCCTCCGGTGCTGGAGGAGCTTCAATAGTCTCTGGCTCGGGGAGTTCTGGCTGTTTTGGAGGCTTCCTTGGGGCTCCTGGTATGAGGGCTTGCGTCACGCCTCCAGCCCATATTGTCATGTCAGTTCTCTTATCGTAGACGCTTCTCGCCTCGAGGAAAGGCTTGGACCTTTCTCCACTACGTGCCTTGTAGACTAAGTATCTTCCTCCTATGAGTTCCGGGGTCTCTATTGTAGGCTTCTTTTCTACATGGTTGAGGATTGCTAGGTAATTGTATGCCTCTAGGAGGGCCTGGGAGGGCTCTACCCTGGCTCGGGGCGCACAGTCTAGGACTGTAGGGTACCTTGTTAGAGAGCTGGGCCACGAGGTGTAGAGCATGCATTCTTCAAGAGCCATCCCAGTCCCCTCTATTCTCCCATTCATTTAGAGGGTACCAGCTGGGGGATTGTATAGTATGGTTACGTGTAAAGGTAGGCATATAAGGCCCAGTCCCACTATCTCCCCACAGGCCAAGCGGCGACCAGGCATGGCAGGGGGCGTGTACACGGGGCCTGCGAGGGCCCTGGAGGAGCTGGTCCTCGAGCTCGAAGCCCTCCGGCGGAGGGTCCCAGAAGCGATACTCGAGGGAGAAGCTGAAGAGGTCCTAGGAGACGCCTACACTCTCCTATCCAGCCTCTCACCCTCAATAGGCCTACTCGCAAGGCCCTACGTGGGCCTCCCCGACAGGGTCAGGCTCCTAGCCCAGCTGGCCACCGCCCTGAGGGTGAGGATGCTCCGGGCCGGTACACCCTATATAAGCGACACAGCCTACTTCATCGACAAGCTAGACGACCTCATAATGGAGGTAAGATACCTCGCAGGCCTACACCCCTACCTGCCAATGGGCGGCACAGGCTACTACAAGGCTAGGAGCTAATAGGTCTGCATGAATAATGGTTAGGAGGGAAGGAGGAGAATTGCCCGTGAGGAAGAATAAGGAGGAAGAGGAGATCGTCAGGGAGTGGGGTGTAAAACTAGCTGAGGAGATAGAATCATACACGATGAGCGGGCTAACCCCCATAAAGACGGGTCACCTCGAAGACGCGCTCAGGGAGGCTGGAATAGTACTTGACATGGCTGGAGAGAAAGACCTAGCCCGGAGGGCTGAAGAGCTTTCCAGGAAGGCCCTGGAGGCGAGGCACATAATGAAGGCTACGAGAGCTATAACGGCTAGCGTCGAGAAGGTGAGGCTGGACGCCCAGAGATTCGCCGTAGACATGAAGAGGAGGATGGACAAAAAGCTCCACGTCGACGCGGCCAACCCCTTAAACCCATGACCAGCCACCCGTGACGACCCTGCCCTTGTAGACCACTTGAGGGTCGCCCTCAGCTATTCTGCCAATAATCCAGCATGGAACGCCTGCCCTCCCGCAATCTTCGAGGGCATCCTCCGCTTCATCTTCCCTCACCGTTAGGGCAATATTGTAGTCTTCCCAACTCTCGAGCCAGATAGCCTCGCGGGAAACCCCGGCCCGACCGACTATACTCCCAACCGTCGGGTCCGGGTGTACCTCCTCTACAATTACCCTAACACCGCTATACTCAGCGATACCCCATAAGGTTGCAGCCCACCCGTCACTATTGTCACTGCTAGCGGTAGCATAGCCCGACACTATCCCCTCCACTCGAGGAGGCAGTCTCCTAAGGAAGCCGCTGACATTAAGGGCTTCATCTATACCCACAATGTTCTCGGCTACAAGTCTCTCCAGTAGCCCGTATCCAAGGTATCCAGCTTGCAAGAGAACATCGCCGGGAGAGGCCCCCTTCCTGGATACCGGCCTGCTAGTAGAGCCTATGCTGGCCACGTCTATCCAGGAGCCCCTCCCCCTGTTGTAGTCCGACTTCAGGACGACTACCCCAAGATCCCTCGCCGCCTCGCCGACCCCTCTCGCTACTTCAAGGGCGTGGGCCTCGAGTTCAACGCCAACACTGTACATTACTGCGAGAGGCCTCCCGCCAGAGGCTATAACGTCGGCAGCACTCGCGACGACTGCTCTATAAGCCCAGTCCGCCCTAGACATGAAGGGGTACCTGCTGTAATCCTCGTGGTAGCCGTCAATATTGTAGAGGAGCCCTCCTGGGCCCGGGCATGCATCGTAGCCCAGGCACTCTATGGAGCCCGAGAGCTCAGCTAGCCTCCGGTGGAGAAGGTGCTCCCGCCTATACAACCCTCACCATCCTATACCTACCATAGCCCGTTAGGACCCTAATGTAGCCCCTCAGCATCTCGTCCACCAGGAGGTCCCCCGTATCGACCCGTAGCGCTCGGAGCCTAGAGAGCTTACTTGGCGAGGAAACCACTATGATGTTATCCCTACCCACAAGGCGTATGATCCTCGGGCTTATCTGCTGGTTGCCCCTGCCGAAGAGGAAGCCTTGCCCGCCTATCGGCGAGACTACTATGACCTTCCTGCCAGGGTAACTGGATACTATCTTGTAGAGTGTCTCCTCGCCAACATCCCTGGCTATCAAAGACCTGTTATGGGCGACGTCAACCCCCAACCTAGTTTTCCCCTTTATACCCAGCTTCTCAGCTATCCTTGAAACAGTCCTCCCCGGGCCCAGGATGTAGAGGGTACAGTCCTCGTACAATTCATCGGCGAAGTACTCCGCTATCTCCTCAATCTCAGCCTCCTCCCCAGGCCCGTGGCTTGCAGACTTACCGCTGGCAACTAGCCCCGGAGCCATTGGAACCCGGAGGTAGCCGTAGGGTTTAACGACTAGCTCTCCTCGTCTAAAGGCTTCCTCGTCAACGTCAAGAACCACTCTCTCAACCAGCCTAGCTCGGCCCTCGAAGAACAAGGCAACTATCTCGGCCGCCTCCCTGGGAGTATAAGCGAAGACGCCACTATACACCTTGACCCCCGCAGGCACTCCCAGTACCGGCACCTCCTCGTCAACACTCTCAAGCACGATTCTAGCAGTCCCGTCACCGCCCACGAAAACCAGGAGCCCAACGCCCCTATCGACAGCGAGGCGCGCACACCGTCTAGTGTCCTCGGGGGTAGTAGGCCACTTTCCAGGGTTAACACAGTCGAGAAACCTCACGTCGCCAGGATACTCGCCGAGGCTCCCCCAGCCCATAGGCCCTGGGGGTGCATAGACTACGAGGCCTGGCTTCCTCTTGGATAGGTGGGCCATGAACTCTCTAGCCCTGGAAGGCGCGACCAGGGGGACCCTCTCCTCTACAACTCTTAATGGCAGGGGCCAGTCGGTCCCCTTCCAGCCAAGCCTCCCTCCAGCCCCGCTGAAGGGGTTGACTATTACCCCGAGGACTGGAGGGGGCCGCTCATTGCTCGGCTGTGCTTCTCCCTCATTCTCCCCGTATCGGGCTAATCCCGGCATTTCACCGCGGCCCCACGCTTTAATCAAGCATTAAGAGAGGGCTATATTATCGTGGAGACGTGGAACACGCTCCCTACGACTTCGCCGAACAGGAATGCTATTATAGCTGTCCCGAATAGTATTGAGAGGTTCTCGGCCAGCTCTCTCTTGAAGTCGGACTCGTTTAACACGGCGTTGTAGAAGGTGAAGCTCGAGACTATGGCTATAGCCATGAGTAGTGAGGCTGTGAAGGCGGTTGCCATGCTCCTAGTGAGGAAGTAGGGCAAGGCGAGTATGACGACGCTCCCGAGGTAGGATACACCTGTGACCAGGGCGCTCTTTCCAGGGCTCCTCTCACTGGCTACTACCGCCTCAGCCTTAGCTTGGAGGTAGGCGGCCCCAGCCATCGCGAAGGCGGCTGAGACCCCTACTATCAACCCGGCTATACCTGCGACCTCGGTTACCCGGGTGGCTCCGAGAAAGCCGGCGTGTACACCTGTTATCTCGACTATAGCGTCGGCGATTCCGAGTGCTATGAAGCTGAGGTACCTCACTATCGCCTCGTTGATCCCGGATATTAGCTCGTCTTCATGCTTCTCCTCGTCAGCTATTATCTTCTCTAGCTCCTCCCTGTCACTACCCTCCAGGTATTTCATGTAGGCCTTATACTCTGCTACTACCTCGTCCTCGTGCAGCTCGAGGAGCTTTAGGGTAAACGTTAGCCCGAACACCTTCCTCGCCAGGAGTATTAGCTTGAGCTTCCACCCGGGAGAGCTGGTCTTGCAGTCCCCTCCCAGTATCCTCTTCCAGAAGAGGTAGTGCTCGTATTCTTCTCTCGCAAGGGTCTCCAGTATCTCCCTGAGCTTAGGGTCCCTCTCCCTGCTAGCCAAGTACTTGTAAACGTTATAGTCGAAGTACTCGTCAGCACAGAATTTCCTGGCTTTCTCGAGCGCCTCCTCCGGGAGCCTTCTAGCGGTACTGGCGTTCAAGTTTCTCTTCCACCCGCGCGTAACAGTATCGTCCAGTGCTGGAGAATTAATTGTCTAGGCAATAGCCTACTCAGTAATAGTGGACCCTAGTGGAGGCGATGCCCGGTGGCGCCCGAGCTTGTGAGGGCCCATTTGCTGGTTCGGGGTAGAGTGCAGGGGGTTTTCTTCAGGGCGAACATGAGGAACCTCGCTCTAGAACTCGGTGTTAAGGGGTGGGTCAGGAACCTTCCAGATGGCCGGAGCGTTGAAGCTGTGCTCGAAGGTGAGAGAAGCGCTGTTGAGAGGGTTATATGCTGGGCGCTTAGGGGTCCCCCTCTCGCACGTGTGAGAGAGTTGCACGTCGAGTTCCAGGATTACAGGGGAGAGTTCGACACGTTCGAGATAAGATACTAGGAGGGCCTCCTCCACATACTATTATTATGGTGTACAGCCATGTACAAGCGGTAAACGGGTATCCTAGAGGCGGTGGGTATTGTCGAGCGCCATCCAGATTTCGAAGGGCTTAAGGGTGAGGGGTAGGGTTTCCAGGGACCCCTTCCGGTTAATGAGTAGGAGGGGCTACAAGTGGTTCGGCATAATACCTGTAAAACTACCGCAGGGAGAAGTCCTACTATGGAGCACCGGCACTGTGGCCCAGTGGTTCTCTAAGGGCGAGATTGTAGAAGTAGTCCTCCTCGACGAGCCAAAGCAAGTAGGGAAAACCAAAATCCTGGGTCCAAGGGACTACGAGCTCTACAGGATATGGCAGGGAGAGCCCGTCAAGGTATGGCCCCCATGGAGGAGGGAGTACTCCCTCGAGAGGAGAGACGCCCTAAACCTGCGCAGGGTCTACGAGTACAGGGTCGTAGCAAGGGAGGCCGAGACTGAGGACGACTACATAGAGATCGTAAACCTCGAGCAACACCACTACGCCAGCAAGGAGGAAATAGTAGCAGTATGGAGGTGCCCCATCTGCGGGAGATACGCCGAGTCAAACGTACAGCCAATATGCCCCGTCGACAAGGTACCCATGAAGCTACAAGAGATAAGGGGCAGCCTCCCAAGCAGCAGGTTCCTAATACTCGAGCTCGCCTCTCGAAAGCCCTTCGAGCCCAGGATAGTCGGGTACGTGAGGATAGACACGCCAATACCCCTGATGAATAGGAGGCTCCCAGACGGTAGCGTTGAGAAGCTAATCAGGGAGAAGGTGTTCCCCAAAGACTGGTTCCACCCAACCTTCTGGCCCCTAGCGGGGAGGAAGAAGCTACTAGCCAAGTACAAGGAGCTAAGCGAGCTATACGGCCCCGTCATAGCGAGGGCAATGATAGGCGAGGAGATCAGCAGGATAGCACTCCGGAGAGCCAACACAGCCGCGGCCAGGATAGCCAGGGTAGTAGTCCACCCCGACTACCGTGGAGACGGCCTCGGAGTGCTAGCGGTGAAGGCGGCGATAGAGTGGGTGCGGGAGAGGAGAATACCCGAGATGAAGAGGAGGAAGCACGTAATAGAAACCATAGCAATGATGGCCAGGTACAACCCATTCTTCGAGAAAGCCGGGTTCTACTACATGTGGGACACGGCGAGCGGCAGGCCAGTACTTATGTACCCCCTAACCGAGGAGGCTAAGAAGTATATTGAGAAGTTCCTCCGTGAAGACCCAGTAGCGAGGCAGCACGGCGGCCGCCTCTATAAGAGCCGTTACGGCAAGGTACCCCCACTACCCGGACTCATCAAGTTGATAGGTGTATCGAAGATATACTCGAGCGAGCTAGACGTCTCACGACTACCACCAGAGCTACAAGACGTCCTGAGAGCCTTCGGAGTAGAGAAGAGGCTAGTAGAGAAGTACGTGCTTAGGGATGCGAACCTCGAAGTAGAACCAGGCGAGACCATCGTGGTAGTAGGGGCAAGCGGGGCCGGCAAAACCACTCTCCTCCGGATGGTCCTCGGGGGCCTGCGCCCAGACCTAGCGGTTGGGAACGAGGCGTACAGGCCCACCGATGGTAAGATTGAAGCCCCGGAAGGCGCCAGGATCGCGGCACTCCTACCCGGCGAGATGGAGCCCGTCTACGGGGAGGAAACCCTCCTGGAGCACGTCGCCAGGAAGATAGGGGATGCGGCTGCTGCCGTCGAAGTATTAAACATGGTCGGGCTTAGCGACGCCGTCTTCTACAGGGCGAGGTTTAACGAGCTGAGCACTGGGCAGAAGGAGAGGGCCAAGCTCGCCAGTCTATTCGCCGAGAAGCCCCAGGTCCTGGTAATAGACGAGTTCACCGCTCACCTCGACAGCCTCACAGCGGTGAGAGTCGCAAGGAAGGTCGGCCAGCTGGCAAAGAAATCGGGCATAACCCTGATAGTGGCGACGAACAGGCCAGAGGTGATAGACGCCCTCAACCCGGACAAGCTCGTCTACGTCGGCTACGGGACCATAAACGTTGAAAGGAAAACCTAGGATCACCCCCGACTAAGCCTATCTTGAGAGATCATAGTGGAGGACGACTGGTGGCGCTGTAGCGGCCATGAGGTAGTCGCGGAAGGCGAAGCTAGAGACGACCATGTACCTGTCGGGCAGCCTTGGAATGTAGTGCTTTGCGTCGCCGGGCAGGTCTACGGATTCTAGCTGGCTCCTCTCGGTTCTTAGGACTATCTTGGTATTCGCCAGCTGGACGATAATATCGTGGAGGTCCTTGGGGCTGTGTGTGGCGAATACTAGGCCAATACCACGAGCCCTACCCAGCCTAGCAATCCGGGAGATCATGCCTGCGACCTGCCTGCTCTCCTCCTTCTCATCCCTCTCCCCACGCTCCTGGGGGAAGAACTGGTGAGCCTCATCTATGACAACGACAATCCTCTTCCCGGCAAGCCCGCTCCTACTCCGCCTAGCCCACAACTCGTGCTTCCAAGCCTTCAACCTCTCTAACAGGCGGTAAGCAATAACCCTTCCAGCATCGCCCGGATCACCGCCCCACACCCTGAGAGCCGCCAAGTCTATCACAATGGGAACCCCAAGGCTTGAAGCAGTCTCGACTAGTACTCCCCAACCAGGCTCCTCACCCAGCAGGAGCCTCGACCCGTCAATACTGTACAATACGTCTACTGCGCCAGTATCCGTTAACCCGAGGATACGCCTGTAGAGAGCCTCAAGAGTCCTATAGCTAGGCTTGTACTCTGAGAGTAATTTCGCATAATCGGTAATTATATCTGTTGGAGCCTTATTAAATTCTTTGATAGAGGCAGCAAGGATGCCCTCAATATTGCCCCTGATGATTCGAGCCGGAATTCGGGGTAGAAGAAAATCGTTAGCTAGTATTTCAACTATTTTTTCAATTTTATTATAGTAATCTCCTTGCCCTTGCTGGCCCCTAAGGGAGAGGTACGCCGCGATCCCCACAGCAATTAAAGATAAAGGAGGATAGAATTTATATTTTCGCAGAAATCTTTCCCTCGTCCTATTGAAGACCTCCCTGGCCAGGGTAGTGAGACCCGGCATTAGTCTCGAAACTATGCTCGAGGGGCTACTCGTAGTATTCACGGTGTATGGCGAGTACACAATTATCTTATCATTAACCCTGATCTCAACCAGGCATGCGCCCCTTCTCCTATAACTACGGGGTCTGGCCTCCTCAATCCCTGGGATTATGGGGGCTAGGCTCTCCTCCACGTGCTTGGCAACGAGGTACTCCGCTATGCTACACCACGGGTCCTCCCCTACTTTCCCGGCATCTTCTAGGGCGCTCCTCACGGCGTCCTCGGTTACGGGGAGGACTACTAGTACTCCGTGGGGAGGCTTCACGCCCTGGTAAACCGCCTGGTATACTGGGTCATCCCTGGGGTATTCTTCCGGGTCGAAGGGGAGCTGTATGAAGTCGTCGTTCAAGTCTATAAAGACCATTACAGGCTCATGGGGCGAGTCGGGGGCCCAGGCGCTGTAAGCGTAGGCGGCCATGTTCTTGAGAAGCGTGGTCTTACCGCTCCCAGTAGTACCTATTATGAGCACGTGCTGTAGCAGAGCCTTCCCCGGTAGGAGAACGCGGATCCTCCCATTCTTGACTAGCCCGGCGGGCGTGGCGAGGGCACCCAGTAGTATGCCCTCCTCGGGGAGGCCCAGTAGGCCCTGGACGACTTCCGGCTTGGGGTCTATAACGGGGCTCTGGGGTTCAATGCTAGTCGTAGCTGGCCTGGGATTCTCTACTCCTTCCCAGTCCCTCTCCATAACGGGCTCTACGAAGAGTATAGCCTTCGTCGCAATGCTCGAGGGGTCAGTGTATGCTAGGCTCATATCAGCAGGAGCGTGGGAGCCTACGAGGCTTAGCAGGTCGCTCCTAGAGATCTCCGCAATCCTCGCCAGGACGAGCCTCTCCTTTGGGTCGACTATTACGAGGTAGTCGCCCACACGGTGCACAGGGCTACCCGTGTGGGAGAAGTAGGTCTCCGGGTCCACCTCGACGGCAATCCTACCCCCGGGGCTAACCCTTATCTCGTGGAACCGGGAGACCCTCCCCACCATTATGCCGAGCTCGCCGGCCTTCTCGTCAGCCCTACGCAGGAGCTCCGGTAGCCTTGAAAGACCCTCCTCGATCATGTAGTCGTCTAAGCCACGGCCCTCTGCCAAGCCTCAACCGCCTCCTCAACAAGCTCTCCATAGGTCACGGGAACTCCCTCGCGTAAGGCCATCCGGAGTAGGAGGCTTCTCAGGTACCTGGTTGTCTCGCGGGCCCTCCTGTCACTCCACCGGATAGTCACCGGCTCGAGGGACCCCCGGGCGATCGAGTCGACTAGGACTCCTGCGACAGGGCTCCTGTAGCCGTCGAGTCTTCCATTGCTCGAGGACCACTGCTCATAGGGCTCCTCTACACGATAGTAGACGCTCGCCCCCGGCTTGGGCAGGTGCCACGGCTGGGGTAGTATCACATATTGGGCCACCTTTGAGGGACCCCCACGAGACCTGACAAGAGCCGGGGGAGAAGCTAGGGGCTTGCCCCTCTGCGATGACTGGTAGCACCTAGCCGAGAGAGCCCGGGATAGCAGGCTCAGGTCGCTCCTACCCCTCGTGTCCCCCAGACACCTCTGATACCCGCCTGGAAGCTTGGCCCTGCCCAGTATCCTCGCCTTCTCAACCCTCTTCACGACCCCATAGATCCTGGCGCCGGTGGAGGCCAGCCTCTCAATAATCCTCACCCTCTCGCGTAGGAGCCTCCTCCACGCCTCCACGTACTCGAGCCTGCCCTGCCCGCTTCCCAGGACGCCGGGTACCAGGTATACTGGGCCGTCGACGAGTATGACGGCCCTATCGCTCCACGGCTTGGATTCGAGGATCTCTGCCAGGGCTTCTAGAGCCTTGTTCTCCGCCGACACCCTCGCCTCATCCATAGCTTGGTACTGGTTATAGTCGGGGTCATACTGGTAGCCGGCTGGGTTAACGAGGGTGACGAGCGGGTCGTCGACCTCAACTTGAGAGTCGTCGTTGGGGAGTATCCTCACCACGGGCTCGTCAAGGCTGGGGCCTAAGCCGTTGAATACTGGTGGCCAGTCCCAGGAGAGGCCCCTCTTATTGCTTGAAACGCTCACGCTTGATACTACTAGTGTGGCTGATTGTAGCTCAACGAGCCTTGAGCTTGAGTCCACGCCGATAATGATCCTTGACTGTGAGTTCTCGGGCTTGGGCGATGTTACGGGCAGGAGTATTTTGGGGTAGTATTCTAGGAGGCTTGACTCCACGTCTCCGAGGTCCTCGGCGGGTGCTCTCAGTTCTAGGAGGTCGTCTAGCCTGAGTATGCTTGGGCCTTGTGGGGCTGACTCGTTATTCTTTTGCGCTTCTACTACTTTCCTGGCTAGTCCTACGAGTCTTGACAGCCTCAATTACTGGTGACCCCCGGGGGTTAGTGGTTGTTAGATGTGCCGTGGTAGTACTAGCCCCTGGTAATACCATATAAGAGGGGGCTAGTATACCCTGCCCCTCTCCCTGAGAAGCCTTAAAGCGTTCCTGCCGAGGATGGCCTCCTTATCCCTCTCGGGGATGCCCAGCTCGAGGATCTCCCTTATGACGTCGCTAATAGTAAGGCCCACTAGGTATGGGTAGTCGCTACCGAATAGTAGCTTACTACTACCCACCTCTTCGACAGCCCTTTCGACGAAGAAGGGGTCGACTGCGCTCGTATCGGCGTAGACATTGTCGAGGGCTAGGGCTTCAAGGGCCTCGTGGAAGTATATCCCCGGCATTAGAGCACTGTAGCTACCAAGGTGTGCTATTATGAAGACTACGTCCCTATGCCTCCTAGCCGCCTCAGCCACGTACTTGGGCCTGGCAAGCCTGCACATCCTCGGTAGCTCCCAGAGGCCGGGGTCGCACCCGGTGTGTACTATTACAATGCCGTTGATCTCGGCTATCTTCCTGTAGAGCTTGTCCAGCTTACTGTTCGAGGGGCTTGTGAAGTGGAGGGTCGGGTATATCTTGACACCGAGTATTTCATTCTTGAAGGGCTCAATGTTGTCACGGATCGTCCCGTCCACGCCCTTATCGGGGCAGTAGCTGGCCACTGGGATGAGCCGGCCCGGGTAGGCTCTAGAGGCCTCGACGACCTCCCTCGTGGTCCTCCTGTGCTCCTCTATGAGAGCTACGTGGTCTCTTATCCCGGCCTCCACATCGTATACGAGCTTGTTGAGCATGGGGATCCTGGATAGGCTGACGAAGTCTAGGACCTCGCCCAGAGCCCTCTTAACCTCCCTAGCCCCCACATTCTTCTGAAAGGTCCTGACACCGGCCTCGACAGCTATGAGTACAGCTCTCTCCACCCCGGCCCGGTCCAACTCAACGATGAGCCTACGGGCGGCCTCGACGGGGTCCCTGTACCTGTAGGGGAGGTGTACGTGGAAGTCTATGATCTTCAACTCTCTCCAGCATCCCCGAGTCTAACCCCTACTTTCCCGGCCCGGGTATAACTCGATTACCTCACCGATAACTCTGGCTCCAACGCATGTGATGAGGCAGGCCTGTGCCACGACTAGGAGTATACCGTAGATGATGTAGTAGACCTCGTCGAACACTATCATGTTGAAGCTGTCGAGGAAGCGTATCACTAGCATGTTAGGATGGGCCATGTGCACCTTAGCCCACCAGCTCACAGGGTACATGAGGGGCCACAGCCCGGCAAGAAACCAGGCCGAGAGGGCCAGCAGCCTGTGGCAGTAGTCTCTTAGGAGTGGGAGGGCTAGTACAAGAAACGCTATTGTGGGGACCAGGTACTGGTGGTTAACCCTCCAGTACGAGGCCGTGAAGGCCGTGTAGCCGAGGGCCCCGGCTAATAGGGGGTCCCTCAGGGCGGTGGCGAGGGCTAGGGCGTAGAGTAGGAGGAATGGTATGGGCCAGTAGTGCAGGTAGGAGTAGATGTCGGCGCCTCCATGCTCCCAGGCGTAGTAGACTATGCTGGAGAACCCGTTGAAACTGTAAACGATCGGCGAAGGGTAGTTCGGGGTCCCAACCATCCTAATAGCGTGGAGGTATACTGGGATGCTCCCTGGAGAGGCGATGACGAAGGGAGCTAGTAGGAGTAAGGGTACTGCCAGGGACCACGCCAATGGTACCAGGGCTTTCAACCCATGCCTCCTGGCCTCGCCCAAACTGTAGGGGAGAGCCGCTAGGAGAATCGTCGGCTTAACAGCGGCGCCGAGTCCCCACAGGAGGCCGGCGGCATTGAGGGACCCTCTGGCCTCCCAATAGTACACACCAGCGAGTAGAAAGGCTAGGGGTATCATGTCGAGCATCCCGTAGATCGATGAGATATAGATGGTCATAGGGTTGTAGTAGTATAGAATTAGTGCTGGCAACGCGTACCTCGGACTCCTACGCCTAGCCAACATGTATACGAGGACTGCCGCGGCAGTGTCGAAGCCAATGTAGACTAGCTTAAGGGCTACCACCCAGTCCACAGGGGCTATTACATGGTAGCCCTGCGAGTCGCTCCAAAACAGTACTCTCCCATGTGCGGCGAGCCTGACCAGTCCTAGGAGTATAATGGTTAGAGGCCCGTAAACATAGGGCCAGGGGTAGGGCCAGCCCTCGAGCCCTGCCTTAGAGGCATCCGAGTACTCTAGAAAGTGGAGGCCGTGCCTTAGGAAGGAGTCGGCGAAGGCGGCGAACTGGGGTATATCACTCCCACTCGTATAAGGGGCTAGCGCGAGGCGTATTGCCAATCCCGGGATTAGTGCTAGAGCTATCCTAGCCCACTGTTTCAAGCCACTGCTACCTCCTAGCCATCGCCTTACTAACACCCTCGAGTATCTCCCTCACCCTGCCGGGACCGTGGTAGAGGAGTACTGTGAGGACCTCCACGAGGCTAGCGTGCTCGAGAAGCTCCAAGGCCTTCCCCGGCGAGTCCACGCCCCCAACCGCTACGACTACCTTGTCCCCAGGGAGAAGCTCGCGGAGCCTCTCAACCATGAACCTCACGGTAGGGTAGAGCGGTGGCCCGCTCAGGCCAGCCTGCACCCCATTGACCCGTGTCTTCAGTGTGTTACTCGCGACGACTCCATCAGCTCCCGCTTCTCTCACGGCGACCGCGTATTCCGCTATAAGGTCGGGGTCCCTCGTAGGCGGGATCTTCAACAGTAGGGGTTTCCCGCAGGCTGACTCACGGGTAATTCTCAGGATTCTCCTGGCCTGCCGGGGGTCTTCGAATGTCGAGTGCTCCCGGGTGTTAGGGCACGATATGTTGACCTCGAACCAGTCCGCTACATGACAAGTCGCTCTAGCAACTCTGGGATAGTCCGAGGGCTCCAGCCCAGCAATGTTTACCGCGATGGGGAATGGGGGCCTGGAGAGTTCCAGCCGCCAAGCGACCCTTCTAGCCCCCTCGCTTGGGAGCCCCAAGCGGTTCACTAGCGCACCGTCCGGGAGCCTCTCCAGCACCTTAACACTTGCTCCACGGTGTGGGTAGGGGAGAACGCTTCCCACCACTGTGAAGCCGAATCCAATGCTCCAACTGGTCCAGGTTAGGCGTGCGTCCTTGTCGAGGCCTGCGGCGAGGCCTACGGGGTTGTCGAGGTTGTAGCCTAGGAACCTCACCGGGGCCTCATAGGTGGGTCTCCCGTCTAGTAGTGCCTGTAGCTTCGATACCCACTGGGGGGTTGAGTGCACTAGACGGTAAGCCTCCCATGGCGGTAGTTGCCTAAGTGTTCTCCAGGCCTTCTCGATTATCAAAGCCTTCGCCCGGGGAAGATGGTGTCTTCCGGCTGGAAGGGTTGCAGGGTAGGGGATATATCGTGGCGGGTCCCCAGTTGAATCATGCATGTGGAGGGGCCTGAAGGGGTCCCTCACACGCGGGTACGAGTTTGAGGGTGTCCTAGGGTTGAGTGGAGACGGCCTGGTTATCGTGAGAGCGGACCTGTGGCCGAGTAGAAGCGACTGGGAGGGCGTAGTTGCGAGCGTGAATGTTTCCCCGGGGGATAGGGTTAGGGAGGGAGATGTCCTGGTCGAGGTCGAGGTCGAGAAGGCCGTAGTCGAGGTCGAGTCACCCGTAGACGGTGTCGTAGAAGAGGTATACGTCTCCCGCGGCGACCGGGTCACCCGGGGCACGCCCCTCGCAGCCATACGCCCCGAGGGTGCCAGTGGTGGGTAAGGCTAGGATAAGGGTAAGGATAACCCCAACCGTCGAAAGAGTATCCCGGGTAGTACACGGGCTAGGCCTCCACACAGTGTGCGAGGAGAGCCTCTGCCCCAATATAGCAGACTGCTGGGGCCGAGGGACTGCGACGTTCATGATAATGGGAGACGTTTGCACCAGGGGGTGCAGGTTCTGCGCTGTGAAGAGGGGGACCCCCAAACCCCTAGACCCAGCAGAGCCCGAGAGGATTGCTAAAGCTGTAGAACTCCTAGGCCTCCGCTATGTAACAATAACCAGCGTGACGAGGGACGACCTTCCCGACGGGGGTGCAAGCCACTACGCCAGGACCGTGAGGCTAATCAAGGAGAGGGTCCCCCATGTGAGGGTCGAAGTCCTAACACCCGACTTCCAGGGAGACGCGGGCCTGGTCAAGCTAGTAGCCTCCTCCGGAGTAGACGTGTACGCCCACAACATCGAGACGGTGGAGAGGCTCACCCCCCATGTGAGGGACCCCCGAGCAGGCTACAAGCAGAGCCTACGAGTACTGGAGGCGGTCAAGGAGTACGATCCATGCATAATCACTAAGTCCAGCATACTCCTAGGCCTAGGAGAGGAGGAACACGAGGTGATCGAGGCGATGCGAGACCTAAGGAGCGTGGGAGTGGACATACTAGTACTAAGCCAGTACCTGCGCCCAACCCCACGCCAGCTACCAGTAGCGAGGCTATACAAGCTCTCAGACTTCAGGAGGCTCGAGGAGAAGGCGAGGAGCCTAGGCTTTTCATACGTGCTAGCACACCCCCTCGCAAGGACAAGCTACAAGGCAGAGGAAGCCTATGAAGAGGCCAAGAGAAAGGTGAACTGCAAGTGAAGCCCCTACCCTTAGGGGTACTAGAGGCGCCTGGAGAAGTACAGATGAGGGTAGACAAAGCATTCCTCTACTCTAACCCCAAGGAGCCCCTAGTAAGGATAGGAGTATGGGACCCCCCGGCAGTCTCAATAGGCAGGAGGCAAACCCCTGAGGGACCCCTGAGCCCCGATAGGCTCTCCAAGAAGAGGCTAGGCCTAGTCCAGAGGCCCACCGGGGGCCTAACAATACTCCACGATAGGGGGACCCTCACAGTCCACCTAATAGCCCCCAAGGCAATCCTCGACGCCTATGGGGGCATAGACCAGGCAGGCCTAGCCCTAGCAGAATGGATAGCCCGAGCACTGAGGCAACTAGGATTCAACGTGTCAACATGGCCCGAACCGCCTGGCCGTAAGAGGCTAGTGCCGAGGGAGACGAGTATATGCCTGGCCTACACCGGCTCCGCAGACATACTCCTTAATGGTAGAAAGGTGGGAGCCGGAGCCCTACGGGTGACAAGCACGAGCATACTCTTCCAGGCAGTCATACTAATCCAACGCCCAGACTATGAGCTATGGGCATGGGTAGACAACTACCCCGAGCCAAGGGAACTCGAGGAGGCCTTTACAGGGTTAGATGGTATTTTGGATTATCATAAACTATTGCAACTCTTAGCTGAAACAACAATATTGGACATAAATACTTAATAAAATATAAATATTGAAATTTATTCGCAGACTGCGATAGAATCTGTTTCTCTGAATAGTTATTCTTGACTAATGCTTCAAAGAACCCTACCTGTCCATTCAATCTTTAGAGGAGGGTTCTGGGCTAATCTCTACTATCTTTCAAGCACAATTTAGGCTTCTGAGACAAGTCCAGGTTCGCCTCAAGCCTTCTTAGCTCCATACTAGCGCTTTCACAAGCCTCGTAGCCAGAGGGGAAGACTACCCAGTCCTTATGGCTGACCCCTTCGATGTAGGGAGCTATACGGCAGATCACGTGTTTATCGATACCAATGAGTATCTGGGCGATTAGTGTGAGGATTAGTTCGCTTCTCAGGTTTACATAGTATTCGTGCTTCTTCCTCCGCGAATTACATGCTTTTACGGCGCCAATTTTTGCGAGGTGCCTTAGGATTCTGTGAAGCGTTGCCTTCGGGATGTCGTAGGTATTAGAGGCTCTAGTAATGTTTACCGGGCCGGTGAGGAGGTCGTTTTCCACTATGACGCCGAGTATTTCCGGGTCATCTACAAGGTCTAGTAGTGCTTCTAGTAGGGCGGAGGCTGCTTCGTTACCCGCGTCTCCCCGGGAAGCATACCCGGTAGCGGTGTCGGCGAGGTTCCCCGCGGGGACGGGTGTTAGCCCTGCTATTCTCCTCGCCTCTCCAATTAGCTCGGCTAGCTCCTTTTCTCCTCCAGGCCTGTATTCATAGCGTACTTGTCCCTCAACAATACTCTCACTATAGGGCTCGTGGCGAGACCTGAAGCGTATGACCCTATAGGCAACAGTCTCCCATTCGCGAGTAGCCTCGCGCGTTAATGGCCTCGGAACCCAGTAAATCGCGAATTTTGGCGAGCCGTTATTCGCATCTACGACATAATAGGCGTGGCCGTTAATGCTAAGGGGTTCCGAGTAGTACTCCAGTCGGCCATTCACTATCTCGGCTGCCAGTAGAGGCGAGGTTTCCCGGAACGGCGGGTACTGGAACTCCAGACGCATTACTGCTTCTCCCACTACCTACGATTGAAGCTTGCTGCATAATTCCCCGGCTTTCTCAACATTATATACCGCGGTGGGTGACACGACGTGTCCCCACTTCCACAGGATTATTGGTGGTATGATTAGGATGTATTTAGCCTTGTAATCCTCGAATACCATTCTCGCCTTGTAGCAGTCAACTCCTAACATAAAGGATTGCGATGCCTCAACGCCTCGTCTTTCAATAAGGCTAAAGCGCTTATCCCCAACATCGATGGTAGCCTTGGGCCTTGCCTGCTCTACACTCAGGCTCTCCATATTCATCAGCATCCACTCGTTCTCGGATACCCCTATATCCCTAAGGACTCGTACAGCCTGAACAAGGTAACCTTCACCCTCTAACCTCCGCTTGTACCTTGGCAAGAGTATATCGTAGGCCCTCCCGTATCTGCGCGGTAGGCGGGCTAAAGCCGAGTTGAGACTGATTGGAATCACATATCTGCTCTTACTTGGTGGTAGTTGGATGATATCGCTAGCTTGAACATAGAATAGGTAGTACTCCTTGCCATAGCGTAGAAAAAGAGCCGCAGTAGAGTTCGATTGATCACTAAAGATTACTCTCCTATATACTTGGATCCCGTGATTAGCGTTCAAACGCTGGGCTAGGCCCCGGACCCACTTCTTCATATCGGACTCGACAGCTTCAGCAGGATTAGAGTGGCGTAGCCTAGACTTCTTCGTGGAGAACTTCCACCAGGGGGCATTCAGGGTCTCCCGATGTAGGAAAGCCGCTAGGCTGAACAGCCTCTTGTCTTGTATAGAAATGCTCAACATATTTGACCGCCGAAGCGGTATTTATTAGTGAGACATGCTACAACACTTTCCACCATAATGTTCAACAATAAAATAATTATTATATATAGTATATTTAACTTATTAGTAGAGTGTAGCAACAGAATAAAATTTCTAGTAGTATAAATATGGTAATAGCGGGGGACGCACAATATGATGTCCGAGGCAAAAGACGTGAAAACCCGGGAAGGCGAGCCAACAACTCTCATATAGCCTCGAACGCTTCAAGGCTCTGAAAGGCGTGTATCTCTGCGCGGTAATTGTTCGCCCGAGAAGGTCAGACTGCTAGATCCCCGGAGAAGAAAGACCCCTCCACACTAACCTTCTTAGCTTCTATTGAGAGTTCCTCAGCTAGGGCTGTGAGGATTGTGGTGGACTCTGACCCCCACCCTCTTGGGGGTGTGAGGACTAGGAGCCCTCCGAGCCACCCTTTCAGCATCGAGGGGGGTGTACCGCGGGGGTTGCCATACGAGGATACTGTGAGGGAGGTCTGGGAGCTAGCCAATAGGATCTACGATGGAAGAGAACATGTCGCCGGCCATCGGGACTGGAGGGAGGCCGACCGTATAAGGGGGATCCTGGAGGACTACCTAGGCGAGGACCTGGAGCTTGTTGAGACGCCCCTCGTATCCTGGAGGCTTAAGGGCGTCGAGGTCTCCCCTAAGCCCTCATTCGTAAGCGTTGCACCCTACGTCCTAGACGCGGACGTCGAGGCTCGAACCTTCATGGTCGAGGGTGACCCGAGCGATTACAGGTCTTGGAGGGGAGTGCCCAAGGGTAGTATAGCAGTTGTTATACCTCCGGGGAACCCCGACGACCTGAAGTACGCGGTGCTCCACGCCTGGGAGTCTGGGGCCCGGGGCGTCATAGTGGGGTCGAGGGTCCCCCGAAAGATCGTTGCAACGGGCTCGTGGGGCTACAGTTACACGGCGGGAGCCCCTACCCCCATACCAGTAGTAGTAGTTGACGAGGAGTCAGCAAAGCGGGCCCTCTGGGAGGGCAGGGCCCGAATACACGTGTCAGCGATGCTGAGAGAGGAGAAGGGCGCCACGATTAGAGCGGTAAGCGGGGGACCCGGGAGGATAGCCTTCACAAGCCACTATGATAGGTGGTACACGGGGTTCCAAGACAACATACTGGGGATCGCCCAGGCAGCCGCAGCCTACAAGAGGCTCAGGGCGAGGAGGGGCGTGGAACTCCTAGTATTCACCGGGGAGGAGCACGGCGCCCCCGGACCCGCGGGATGGTACTGGGCGTGGGGTAGCAGGTGGCTCGCCCGCCAGTACCGCGAGGCGGGGCTAGCAGGCGCACTGGAGCTAGTCGTGAACTTCGACGTCGCCGGGACACAGCCCCTAGTAGTCTCAGGGGCGCCCCAATACACGAGGGGTCTCCTCGCATCCCTGAGAGCCCTCGAGGTGGAAGCCTGGGAGAGGTGTTGCGACTGCCCCGAATGCGACGGGTTCAGCTTCCACCGGGCCGGGGTGCCAAGCATCTCAATCCACACCCTGTGGAACGATAAGGTCCGCAGAATCTACCACACACCCTGGGATACGCCGGAGAACGCTGATCCCAAGGCCGCTGGAGCCGCAGTAGAGGCTACTGTTAAGACTGTGCTAGAGGAACCCTTATGGGCTAGCCTCGAGGAGAGGCTAGAAGAGATACTGTCCCCGGGGCCGTTACCGGCGAGGCTACTCCTACACACTGTGCTCGGGGAGGCTAGAAGGAGGGGGTGGCAACCCCTCTACAAGTGGCTCTCTAGTAGCCACCTGAGGCCAGTCCTCTACGGGGACTACAGGTACGATACCGGTGGTGATATCGAGGCCGTATTCTTCCCCGAGGCGGCTGGGGCAGTTAAGCTACTTGGAGGCGCCGGGATCCACGCCGTCTTGGAGCCCGGCGCTGAGAGGCTAATCTACCAGGCAATGCCCGGGTCAAGGGTCGAGGAGCAGGTAAGAGAGACCCTTTACGAGTTGCTCTCGAGGGTGCGGTGGGAGCTCTCATGCCTATAGACTGCAAGCCTCACAGAATACTCCTAGCCCCCCGCAAGCCCCCTGTACTCAGAGACGTGGACAGCATAGACGGGGTCCCCCTACTGGAATACGGTGGCTCATGCAAGCCCGGAGACCTAGTCGTAGCGCCACGCCACCATACACTCGAGACTGAAGAGTGCTTGGTTGTGAGGATCCCCCACGACACCCTCATACTACCACTGTTAACCCACGCCTCCCGCGACGGCTGGTGCCAGCTAATAGAGGACCCAGACCAGTACTACCTCAGGCTAACTACCAGGCTAAGCGAAGAACTCGCCACTAGATTCGAGCCAGCATGGAGGGGAGAGCCGAGGGTCCCTCGGAGACCCCCACCAATACTGGTGGCAGCTGACATCTACGCCTCAGGGGACCCTCAGGGGGATGCCGGAAGGATTCATAGGGCTACTGGAGAGGGAGCAGGCATCATAGTTATAGGAGCCAAGAGGGGTACTCGGAGAGACTACTACCTCCGCCTTGTCAGGCAAGCATCCAAGGAATACGTGGTCTTCGCTGACCCGGGAGGCCTGGCTTCGCCGGAGGACGCCTATGGGGCAGGGGCCACGGGGTACCTGAGCCTCACTCCCCGCCAGCTCCGGGAGGTGCCGGACTGGCTCCGCGGGGAGATGGCTTTCGTATTGATACCCAGTAGCCTT
>WAOR01000086.1 GCA_015521175.1 Thermodiscus sp. | reverse complement strand
GGCGTGGAAGCCCGAGCGTCCCCGTTGTAACCAGGATGAAGCCCTCGTCTCTGGCCTCGTATATTGGTGGCTCATATATTGGGCCTACGACGATTCCCTCGGGGTAGTTTCTCTTCTGCTCCTCCCAGGCAAGTATTGGAGTTGCTCCTAGCCGTGAGAGTATTTTCGGGGTTTTACTAGCAGTTATCACCCTATCTACAGCCTCGATTACTAAGACTCTAGCCTTCCTCTTCAATAGGCATGTCGCCGCATGGGGGAGAGAGAAGTTGCTCCCCGTGGCTAGTACAACGCTGTAGTCTCGGCATTCTCTTAATCCTCTTATAAGTGCTCCGGGCCACCTGTGAAGGGTCTTTATGAAGGGTTCGTTGGGTTTGCGGGGGAGTGGTGCTTCGAGGATGTTTCCTAGACCCTCTAACTTTTCTCGCACCCACTTGTAGCCTTGTGGGACTAGAACGTCTATGTCCTCTATGGGGACATTGTATGCGTGTCTTAGATGGTATAGTACCGCGTAGGCGTAGCCGGCGTGGCCCCCGTATCCTGCTAGTACTAGTATCTTTGGCATGTAGTCAGCCGCCGGGGATTATGGAGATGGAAAAGAAGGTATTTGTTATTGAGTGCTAGGGCTAGGCTAGCCTTTAAGGGTTACTGACTGGATGTGGGGTAGGCTTAGGAAGTATGCCAGGAATAGTAGGGCTACGCCAACCAGTATTGGGTTGAGCTCCCTCCACCGGCCCGTCACGGCTTTCAGGGCGACGTAGCTTATGAAGCCCAGGGCCATACCGTCCGCTATGCTGAAAGTGAAAGGTATTCCTGCTATGGTTAGGAATGCTGGTATCGCCTCCGTCGGGTCCTTCAGGTTGACTCTAGTTATGGCCTGGGCCATTAGGAGTCCCACGATTATCAGTGCAGGAGCGGTTGCATATGCGGGTGTAGACGTAAATACTGGGGCGAAGAATAGGCCTAGTAGGAATAGTAAGCCTACGATAATAGCGGTTAGGCCTGTGCGCCCTCCCTCCTCGACTCCGGCCGCGCTCTCTATGTAGGTAGTAACAGTGCTGGTCCCGAGAAGCGCTCCGATGGTTGTACCGGTTGCGTCGGTTAGGAGCATTCTCCCAATGCCTTTAACCCGTCCTTTCTCGTCTAGTAGTCCAGCTATTGCTGATAGTCCTGTAACGGTTCCTAGAGTGTCGAAAAAGTCTACCATGAAGAAGGTGAAGACTATGGCTGTTGCCGTTGCAAGCCCTAGGCTTGCTAGGCCTTGCAGGTCTAATTGGAGGGTCGCTGAGAAATCTGGCCTCGAGACCACGCCACTGGGTGGGGGAGATACTCCTAGTGCCCAGCTCGTCAGAGCAGCTAGTAGTATTGAGATTAGGAGAGCTCCAGGGATCCTTAGGGCCATTAGTGCACCTGCGACTAGGACGAATACGAGGGCTATGATGGGGCCTGGCTTCGTAAAGGATGAAATGTTGAAGGAGAGTAGTGTCGCAGGGTTACCCGTTACAAGGCCGGCGTCTTCGAAGCCTATCAATGTGAGGAATAATCCGATTCCAGCCGCTATCGAGTACTTCAGGCTCGTAGGTATAGAGTTAGCTACGGATTCTCTCGCCCTGGTAACCGAGAGTAGGATGAATACTATGCCCTCGACTAGGACGGCGGCGAGGGCTATCTTCCAAGGATCGGGGTCATCTAATCCTCTCACTGCTAGGATCGCGGATACGAAGGGTACAACACTGTAGGCGAAGTAGGCGTTTAGACCCATTCCCGGTGCGAGGGCGTATGGAGCGTTCGCGTAGAGGCCCATCATTAGCGTGGCCAGGGACGCCGACAGTGCTGTAGCGGTTACCACTCCTGCTGGTGGGACCCCTGCTTTCCCTAGTATTGCGGGGTTTACTAGGAGGATATAGGCCATTGTCATGAAGGTCGTTATCCCTGCTAGGATCTCCCTGTGTATAGTTGAGCCTCTCTCGCTCACGTGGAAGAAAGCGTCGAGTTTCTCAGAGATACTCATGTGGGATCCCTCGTGTGTTGCGTGTTTTAGTAAATTGTCTTATACAGGAATCGTTGGGATATGGGGATTTCTTGAATTAATCTAGAAAGCGGGTTGATGTCGTTGAAGGATTCAGGTGAGGTGTAGGGCGGCTGTCCTGTAATACTTCTGTTTTAAATAGCTACGACAGTATTGTCGTGCACCAGGCAGGGGTCTGGGTGTAGGGGTAGGAGCGGGGTCTAGGGCTGTTAGGCAGTAGACTGCTGGGGCTATCTCCTCCTGCCACTCCCAGTAGCCCTCGAGCACGCCTCGCCCCAGTAGCCGGAGGACTGTCCTGCGGTATAGCCTATGTACTGGATGGGGCCGGCTACGCGCGAATGGGGTTCCCGGTAGTGGTATGAAGGTGTGTAGGCGTAGTCTTGCCCCCTTACCCGCTAGCTCCTCCATTACTCTAACTGTTTCCTTAACATCCTCTTCCTCCTCACCGGGCAAGCTGAACAATATGTCCACTACAGGGGTGAACCCGTACTCGAGGATGAGGTCCACGGCTTCGAGGGCCTCCTCCACAGTATGCCCTCTTCCGACCCTTTCCAGAAGCCTATTACTACCCGACTGGAGGCCCAGGGAGATCTTCCTATTCCCAGCTAGCTCCCTCACCGCCTCGAGAACCTCGGGTGTAACGTATTCCGGCCTCGTCTCGCTTGGAAAGCTACCGAGGAAGGGGGTCCCTCCCGCCTCCCTCACCGCTTCAAGCAAGCCACGCACCATGATAGGATCTGGTTTTCCAGGAATCGCGCTACCGTAGGCGAAACCTATTGGAGCGATGAACCTTATCCTCCTCTTACCAGCGGCCACGTAGTCTCTAACTGCCTCCCTCACCTTAGCAATGCTCCTATACCTCACCTTGGCCTTGAAGAGCCATGGTACCTGGCAGTACTTGCACTTGTAGAGGCAGCCACGCATTATCTCGATCGGCGGGTATAAGCCATGGGTAGAGTTGTGGGGCTTGTAGTCGTCTAGTCTAGCATAGACCTGCCTGGTAACGTGGAACCCGTCCTCATCCCTATACGCTGTGTTAGGAGTACTACTTGGAGGGTCCCCCAGGGCCGCTGCCTCTAGTAGCGGTGTGATAGCCTCTTCTCCGTCCCCAACCACTACAGCCCAGGCGCCGTCACGCAACAAGTGCCAGTAGGCTCCCTCAGCATGAGGCCCCCCTACTATAACGTGGTATCTCTTGGAGACTCTTGCTATCTCCCCGCGTAGGTCGAGGTAGCTTGGGGAGGAGACGCCGTAGAGGACCACGGGCTTATACCCTGCTTCACTCGCCCTCCTGGCAAATGGGAGGGGGTCTCCCTCTATGATTGTAACCTTGTACTCGACGCCTAGGTTGTCCTCGATCGCTGACAGTAGTGGGGCGAAGGCGTTCCTCCCACCGTACACTGGCCTAGCGATAACCCAGAGTTTAACCGGCAACCTACTAGGCACCTAGACCTCCACTATGGAGCCCGTCCTAACACTGCAGGCCTTCCACGTGTACTCGCGGGCTATGTATTCCTTCGCCTCGTCCCCGCTACAATGGGCGGCGCATACAGGTCCCTCGACTATCCCTGCCAGCCTGTCCAATACACTCCTGGGCGGGGCGTGGAAGCCGCCTATCACCATGTAGGGCTTCTCCCCCACCACTTCCAAGTGTAGCATTGCCAGCCTGTCCACGCCCGGGTGGCTGCAGCCTACTACTAGGATCCTGCCCTTAGCCGAGGGTATGCTCGCGGCGAGCTCGTAGAGGCCTACGCTTTCAGCGTAGAGGGGTGGAAGTATGATTACTCCGTCGTCTAACCTGAGGGGGTCCCTCACAGTGACTACTCTTAGGCCGAGTCTCTCGAGCCTGAAGGTAGGCCCGGGTGGAGAGTATACTGTTAGCCCTGGCTTGGCCTTCGCTACTGCTGGGAAGCCCCCATAGTGGTCCCTGTGCCAGTGGCTTAGTATTGCGTAGTCTAGACTTGCTAGGTCTACGCCTAGTGTCTTAGCATTGTGCTCTATGACGTGGTAGTCTGTGTCGGCGTCGAATAAGAGGCGTGAGGGTCCCTCAACGTAGAGGCTCCAGCCCCACTCGTTGAGTAGTCCGGGGCTCGGCTCGTTATCGTTAAGGACTACGAGCCTCACCATTTGCTCGCACCCGGCCCGTGTGATTGCACTCACTGGTTATTCGATTAATTCTTGTACTGTCGGGTCCCTCAGATTTTAGGAGTAAATAAGAAATGATAATAGTCTAGAAGGAAAAAGAATGAGGTTTCCTGGCCTGGGGCTAGGCTTTTTCTGGCTTGAAGAAGTAGGCGTAGAAGAAGTATACTACTGAGGCCAGTAGGAATAGCATGAAGCCATCGGTTAACATCCTTACGCTCGATACTACCGCCAACTGGTTGTAGTTCTCTAGGTTAAGTATCTTGGCAATATATGGTAGCTGGTCCTTAGGTATCTCCGCGAGTATGCTCTGGCAGCTCTGGGGGCTTCCTAGGCAGGCGATGAAGTAGGGGTACTGGCTGAAAGCGTTGAGCCACTCTCCCAGCATTATCGTGGCCAGGGCGGCGAGGCCACCATAGAGTAGGAGCTTGGCCTTGGCAAAGGGCATTGAACCGCTCCTCATGTACTTGTAGACAGCTATTATGACTGCGAACTGGAAGACGTAGAGTATCATTTTCAGTACGAAGACCCACGCAACGTTGTAGTGTACAACGCCGTCTCCTACCTTCCAGCCTAGACTGGCGAAGACATTGTTGAACTTGTATGGTATGCTCTCGAGCGTGTAGGCGTACCAGAGGCCTAGGAAGAACATTAGTATCAGGCCTGTTAGGCTAACGGGTGCCAGTTGCCTCAGTACCTTATTGATAGCTGCCTTGTAAGCCTGGTCCTCGCTCTTATGGTAGCTGTAGGCGAGGCCTCCGGCTATTGCGAGGCTTCCAGCGGTTATCGCGGCTACTAGTGATTTGAAGTATAGTGGCCATAGTGTTGGGTTTCCTAGGGCCTCGGAGACGTTTAGATAGGGTTTGCCATTGGCGAAGTGGAGGCCTACTGGTATGTTGAGGAATGCGAATACTGACCTGAAGCCTAGCGGTATTAGAATTGCTGATAGTGCTAGCAGGAAGCCTAGCGTGTAGTGTACCGGCCTGCTCCACCTGTACCAGCCGTAGTAGAATGTGGCGATGCTGAAGAAGTGTAGCACTATCATTGTTATTGCGATGCCGAATGGTATCATCGCAATGTTACCGGCTAGGCCGAGGAAGTTGGGGTAGTAGCTTAGAAGGAATACTGTGAACGCGGTGGCGAATACTCCCGCTACACCGTAGGTTGCGGCGTAGAAGCGCATCAGCTTATAGGCCACCTTTTCGAGGCCCTCATCGCCCTCCTTGTCAGCCTTCCATTTCAGGTATGGGACGTATAGGGCTAGGAATATGCCTAGGTTTACGAGCATTATGTGGAGGCCGAAGGTTAACGCCAGCCAGAACACCGTGTAGAGCATCACTCCACCACCCCCTTAGACCTCCTCCTCGGGCCTACCGGGGACCCAGAGGAACTTCCACACGCTGTAGCCGAGCGCTATCAGTATCAGTATGAAGAATAGCGCCACTAGTGCTACTGCAGTGGTGCTTGCCGGGTTGATTGTGTGGGCGACATCGGTGGTCATTATGCCGTAGATTGTCCACGGCTTTCTGCCTATCTCCCTGACAGCCCAGCCTAGGTAGCTTACTAGGTGTACTACTATTATCGCTACTATTCCCAGGCTTAGTAGCCATCCTGGCGTCTTCTCCGGGTCCTTCTTCCACCACAGGTACCCGGTTAGTATGAGGGCGTAGAATCCTAGGAGGACGGCTAGGGTTATCTTAGTGTAGTATAGGTAGTGTATGAGTAGTGGAGGCCTACAGGTTCCTCCTATTCTGGCCAGGTCCTGTGCCTTGGTCAGCTGGCATACGCAGTAGTCGTTGGGTATCTTGTCATAGCTTGGTAGTGGAGCGTTGGGGTTACCGTAGGCTAGTAGTGCTACGAGCTTCTCGCCGCCGGGCAGGTACTTGGTTACCGGGGTGATTTGTACGGTGGTGGCTTCCATGGCGGCGAACTTCTCCGGGTTGTAGTGTGCAATGGCCCTGCCCATCTCGTGGCCGAAGACGAGGCCTTGTACCGCTATTACTATAAGGGCGAACACGACTGCGAACTTGAAGGCGGCGTTAATATACTCCTTGTACTCCTTGCTAGCATTCTTATACTTCCGAATCCTCATAGCGTAGGCTCCAAGCATCGTGAAGGATGAGACTGTTAGTGCTGCGCCTATCACGTGCATTATTGACGCGGCGTATACTGGGCTCTTGAAGGTCACCCATGTTACTCCAACGGTCTCGACAGTCTTCACGAGTATCTTGTCAACGATAGCCTTAACGGGGGTGTTCAATAGCTTGTTCAACTGGTCCTTCGACATGTGCGCGATCGTGGTCTTATTGACGACTACCTTTAGGATGCTGTCCTTCACCTTGTACCCGGCCCATGACTCATAGGCGAGGCGTTGCACTATCCTCGAAGGCATCGCAACTATCACGGCATCATTGGTGGTACCCTTGACGTCCATTCCGAGCTTCTCGAGTAGGGTAACGTTTAGATCTTTGACGAGGTCCTTGGGCACTACTAGGGTTACCTTGGGGTATCCCTGATCGTACATCCAATGGCCTGTTGCAAGGTTGTAGGCGGGCTCTATCCCGGTTGGGGCGACCATGTAGCTGTTCACGCTGACAATCATAGCGGCGCTATACCATGGGCCCAGCACTGATAGGAATAGTAATACTACCATTGCGGCCTTGCCGAACTTCCTCCAGCCGTAGAAGGTGAGGTAGACGAAGATTACCTCCAGTAGGAAGGCGAATACCTCGGCGTAGAGGGGGAAGTAAACGTACCTGCCAGCCGCCTCTGTAAGGTTAGGCCATAGCAGTACGAGGCCGAACTCGCTTGCAGTACCGGTAGCCGCTCCTACGGCGAATACTATGACGAAGCCCTTAAAGGTGGTGTAGGCCAGCTTCTCCCACTTCTTGTCTCCTGTCTTGAGGTAGATGAGGTAGAGTATGAATGAGATAGCGCTAAGCCCCAGCACGTATTGTAGTATGGCCCAGTGTACCTCGATGCCAATCATCGACAATACTCTATCGTGAAACGCTGGGTAGCTAGCCCACTGTCCCAGCAGGTTCACTCCCCGTCACCCTCCCCTAAGTAAAGACCTTACTCGATTCCTGGGTAAACTACTCAGTATAGGCGCAGAAATAAATAGCTTCCACATGTAAACCCATGCGAAGCCTAATAGAATCCACTAACAAAACGTAATACAAAACAACAAGAACCCCAGATGAAACAAGGGCCACCAGCCAGGGGACCCCCAGGGAGGAAAGACCTACAATGGACCCGCCAATAGCATACACAGGCGCAATAACAGGATACCTAATACAATCAGCGCTATACTGCGAATACAAGCCATACATAGAAGCCAAGAAGCAAACCAGGATAACCCCGGGACTAGCCAGGAGAATAGTACAGAGAACCCTTGAAACAATCAAGCAAATACCAAGGGTGGGAAAAGCCTACGTAAAACTAACACTAGCAGGCGAAATAATGGGATACCCAGCAATAACCACCCCTGACGCAGTATACTTCGAAAACGCCCGGCCTAAAGCAATCATACGAGGCAAGATAAGGCCCAACCTCCGAGACTACCCAGGAGACTGGGCAGTACTAGCACTAGCAAGCCTACTCCTAGGCCAGATCACCGGGAGAGACCCCGACACGATCGTCCTCGCACTAGCCCTAGCCAGGGACGAAGAGGCCCTCAGGGAAGCAGTATGGAAGATTAAAAATGAGGGCCCAAAACCAGCCAAAAACCCGGCCTACACCATAAAAACCAGGATACTTGGAGAGGACGAAATACTACGGCTTTTAGCGAGACCCGTCCGACTACTCGTAGGCCTTGTACAGCCGAGGCCTCCAGCAGGGAATAAATGCTCAGCCTGCAGTCTTAGAACGGAGTGCCCCTATAGGCTCGTGTAGAGGAAGTTGCTACGAGACTGTTACATCATAGAAGAGTGATCCAATCTTCTCGGTTATTATGACAACCCTACACTTATCGCCCGGATTCAAGTCAGGCGGGCTATCATTCCCCCACCACTCCCAGCTAGAAATCGTCAGGTCAACTGATTCTCCAGGCTTTATAGTCCAGTTAGACGTATTAACCCAAGCACCAGTCCCCACCCGGATCTCGACCCGGATAATGTGAACCGCCCGCGCCCCCTCATTCTTAATATGTAAAACCAGCACGGGCTGTGTGGAAGTAGAGTTCAAGGTACTCCTAATGTTAACAATTGGTACTACTGAGAATTTCTCCTGTTGCTGGTTCCACACGCCTATAAAGTATGATGTCGCTAGGATTGCAAGAGAGACCGTTATTACTGCTAATATAAACTCGCTTATAGCCGGGGATATCGCTCTTTTCTTCAATGCACGCCCCGTGTTTTGTTACCTGGAAAATACCAGGTATTAAATTATACTATCTCTATAGAACTTAAAACTATATTACTAAATAATTTACACTTTAAACAAAAAATTAAGGATGTTAGCCCTGGACGGTTACAGGGACTGTTACGGTTCCGCTCTTCTCGAAGTAGATCTTGACGGTTACGCTCTGGCCGGGGGTTAGCGTTATCGTGGTGGGCACGCTTGCGTAGATCCAGCCCTTCTGGTTAGCCTGTATCTTGATTGGGTAGCTTGTTACTGCCTGGCCGAATGCGCTTGTTGGCGTTAGGGTTACGGTCTTAGTTCCATTGTTTAGCTCGATCTTGAGGATTTGGTCGGCGCCGCTGCCAGTGTTTACTACGTAGATGCTAGCGGTTGTCGTATTGACTGAGACGCTTGATACCTGGATTTGGGCGGTTCCGCTTGCTAGGCCGCCCCATAGTCCGAATAGCCATCCTGCCACGGCGATGCTAATTGCAATCGCTACAGCTACGATGATTACGGTGGCGATTACTGGGCTTATACCCTTCCTCGACCTGGCCATCATACATCACCTTATTATGTTGTCAGTACGCTATTATCGTGGCGGGGCTATATATGTTTATTGGTTACTTCTCCGGTTTCGTTTACTGCCATTTGTGAGTGGAAATTGTAGTACCTTTTAACAACTCGTTGGTTGTTGTTTAATATTTTAACTAGGAGTATACAATACTTGCTCCCTGGAGGCGGCTATGGAGTGGCTTGACCGCTGCCGACACTCTCTGGTGAGGATCGAACCCGAGTCTCGAGCCGCCTCCGCTTCACCTCTCCTATGAGCCTGTAGACTAGGAGGGATACTATTCCTGCCTCGAGTATTGTGAAGACTGGGTCATGGTTTAGTATCGCGTATAGCATCAGTAGGGTTGAGCCTAGGAGGTTTAGGCTGTAGAGCCATATCCAGTTCTTGGCTATGAAGCTTGCGAATACGAGTAGCATTCCTGCGACGCCTATTGCCTGTGTTGCCGTCATCATTCTCTCGTCGCCTCACTGGCCGAGGGGCTGGAATGGTATAAAGGCGCTATCTTTTACACTCGAGTATGTGTTTGACCCCGGTTATAACCCCTCACTATTAACCCTGGGGCTTTGGTGAAGCTGATGGTAGAGGTTAGGGTTGAGGTTGACAAGGAGACTCTTGGGAAGCTTTCCCGCCTTGCCGAAAGGCTGAAGGCTAGCGTTGAGGATGTTGTTAAGGCCAGCCTTGAATCAATGGCTCCCTACTCGGGCGACCTAGCCAGGTGGGGGCTCGACCTGAAGGTTAGGAAGGAGCACAGGCTGGCCTCACTGTTCGACGAGGTCTATTTCTACGCTGTTGAGGCTTGGAGGAGCCTCGTGTCGAGAGTCCTGGATAGGTTGGAGGCTAGGGGCCGCTTTGAGCTTGAGATGCTGGAGTTCGACCCGGACGAGCCCGGTTTCATAATGGAGTTCGCCGCATTAGAGGGTAGTGATCTCCTGGCTGATAGGCTCCGCGTGGACTGGGGCCCCGACGGAGTGCTCGTTGAGGCTTACTACTACTTGGAGGAGGGTGAGGAGCCCCCGTTGCAGAGGCATGGGGAGGATTATGACTGGGCTTACCTCCCCGATGAGAGGGCGGTGGTTGTGACGGTTAGGAGGCGGAGTCTCAGGGAGGTCCCACCGGTGTATGTACTCGACCGTTATAGTGGGTTGCTCGACTAGGCCTTCCCCGGTGGATTGGAGGGTCCCTCTAGGATGCCGAGGGTCTTACTGGTCGATGCTGGCAGTCTATCCCTGGCCGAGGCCGCGGCTATACCATTGTTCGCCGCTCCTAGGTTTCCAGAGGGCTATGAGGCCCTAGTAGCTACTGGCAGGATTGACGGCTCCGGTGTCACGGTGGGAAGTCTTGCAGCTGTTTGGAGTAGTGGTGGTGTTTTTAGGAGGGCTAGTGGTGGTGGCGAGTATAGGGCTAGTGGCGGCGACTACTTCGGGGTCATAGTGTTTAACGGGGGGACCCTCAAGTGGGCATATGAAGTGGCGGTCGATGAGTTCTCGAGATATAGCGGTCTCGTCTATGGTGTCGGTAAGAGCGCTTCTAAACCCTTCATAGAACTATACTCGCCTAGCAGCCTTGAAGCCGTTGTCGAGGAGGCATTCCGGGAATGGGATATAGTAGAGGATGACGAACCCGTTCCTAGAGAGCTATTGGAGCCAATTGTCTCAAAGCTCTCCAGGGAAGAGTGGATAGACCCCGTTAGGGGTGAGGGTAGCCTAGTCTCCTACAGGGTTACCCGTAATGGCAGCGTGTTCGGCCTAGTGGGATACGTGAGCGACGGCCTCATACGGGGGCTATGGCCCGACTCGAACATACACGTCTATCCTCCAGGCCTGGCCCGGAGCCTCGTAAAGGAGACTGTCTACTCCCCGCCCAGCCCAGGGCTTGCATACTCGCTCGCTAACAGCTTCATAAGCCTCCTAGAATACGCTGGGGTGGAGCCAGAGGACATTTTTGCCGCAGCCGAGGGCTTCGTGAGGAGGGCTGAGGAGTATGCCCAGCCTTAGCATAGAGCGGGAGGAGCAGGTCGTCTGTAAGGCCGAGTGGACTGTAGGCGAGGAGCATGTGGCCCAGCACTTAGCGGGTAGGGGTAAGCTCGTCCTGTCAACGCCCTGTCTCGCCCTATTCATGGAGGCTACCGCTAGGATGTGCCTCGACGAGCTGCTAGGCGATAGGAGGACTAGTGTGGGGTATAGGGTTGACGTGAAGCATAGGCGTAGCGTGGGCGTCGGAGAGAGGGTTATCGTTGAGGCTAGGCTCGCCTCCTTCGACGGTAGGAGGGCCCTCTTCATAATAACAGCGAGGGACCCCCAGGGGGAGATAATTGGGGAGGCCCTGAACGAGAGGTACGTGGTTGAGGGATGACCTGGGAGGGGCTGGGGGAGGAGAGGGAGTATACCCCAAGGCACTGGGAGGTCCTGGCGGAGAAGAGGCGTAGGGCTAAACGCCTAGTAGAGGCTCTCCAGCCCCTCCGAGCCCCAGTAGTGGTACACGGTAGTATCGCGAGGGGAGACGTCCGTGAGGATAGTGATATAGACGTAGTCATACTGGAGCCCGTGCCCCCCAGCATGGTCGAGCTACTGCTCGAAAGGGCTGGGTACATGGTATACTACCGGGAGATAGTCCAGGCCACTCCTGGCTACGTGCCCAAGGTCTACTACTACCTTGACGAGAGGGAGGAGAAGGTTGTGAGCCACCCTTTAGCGAGGCTCAGGCCTAGGGAGAGGGAGTTCTACAAGTGGGGAGGCGAGCTAGACTACAAGGGCCTAATAGGGAGCGTGAGGGTCCCTGGAGTGTCAAAGGAGCTACGCCTCATAATACCCACTCCAGGGGGGCACGTGGAGGTCGAGGTTGAGGGGAACGAGCACCTCGTCGCGAGAATAGTAGGCGTGTCAATTGAGACGGTGCTTGAGAGGGTCAGGGTGTTGACTAGAAGGAAGGAGCATGGGAGGACGGGAGTATTCCTAAAGGTCGAGGTCCCGCCAGGGGTTAGCGTTGAGGAGACTGTTGAGAGGCTTCGCAGGGAGAACCCCTTCTTTAGGAGGATGACTTGGGGGTCCCTCTAGTCGAGCCTTAGGACTACGTCTTTGCTCGTGACCGCTACGATCGGCTTAAGCTGTGAGAGGAGCTTGTCCTTGTAGGGTAGCTTCTTTAGGAGGCTCGCCACTACGGGGCCTTGGGAGACCCTTACTAGTTCCCTTACTGCGATGTCTAGATTGTCTACAAGGTCTAGTACTGTGAAGCTGTATACAACGTCGAAGACGTTATCATGGAAGGGGAGGGCCATCGCGTTGCCCTCCAAAACGTGGCACTTGCCAGGGCAGATATGGCTCAGCCTCCAACGGGCTATTCGTAGCATCTCCCAGCTGTAATCGAGGCAGTAGTACTCGCTGACATTGTCGAGGTAGCCGGCGGTGCGCATGTACTCGGCTAGGAGCCCTGTACCACAGCCAGCGTCTAGGACTCGGCCCTTTGGAGGGACCCTCTTCAACGCTACGCTATACTTCTCGTATTGCTCGGCCCTGTAGAGTTCATCGTACCCGGCGGCTGTGGCCTCGTACCTCTCCCTTATCCTGTGGCCCTTACCCATTACCCGGTAGCCCTCCGGGGTGGTGGTCTCCCTGGGGGACTGCTATAATGGCTTGTAGTATTCGTCGAGGGACCCCCACAGTTCCTCCCAGCCCGGAGCGTTGCCCCGGGGCTTAGAGGCTATCAAAACCGTGGCTGCGCGGCCCCCTCCAGCCTGCTCGAGGTAGTGGTCGCGATATACTTCCTGGAAGAAGAGCCAGGCGTACCCGGCTATCGTGCTCATCTCCCATATCCTCGTCTTCATGACGCCCTGGTATAGCATTGTCCTTGCATCATACACGACCCGCTCCACGCTACCAGTACGGGGGTCGTAGCCGCGGTGCATAGTTATGGCCTCGCCCTCGAGCAAGACGTCCTTATAGTTGTTGGCGAATAGAAGGCGGGGCAGAAGGTCGTGCTGTTCTATCAGGGCTACTCCCTCCTCGGCGATGGACTCTCGCAGGCCTGCTAATAGCAGTATCATCCCCGGCACGTCTACGTGAGGTAGACTGCTACCCCACACGAGGGCTACATCATACTTCTCACCGCCGAGTACCTCTGGGAGCCTCCTAGCATCGCCAGTAATAGCTGAGAGCTCCACTCCCTGGAGACCCGCATGGCTAAGCCACCTCGAGGCATAGTCCAGGGCCTTCCTCCTCGCGTCGACCACGGTTAGCTTGTATTCTCCCTTCTCCCCCCTTAGGGCCTGGTGGGCCGCTAGAAAAGCTGCTCCGGCTATCCCTGTACCGCCCATGACGTCTACAACCAGTACTTGTTCGGAGCCAGCGATTTTCTCGAAAAGCTTCCTTCCAAGGAGTTTCTGAAAATAGTCTCGTAGCTTGGAGAATCTCTCCCGTGCCCTGGCCTCCCCGGGGTTCTCTAGTGCTCCCCACTGGATAAGGTCGAATAGCCTGTCGATGCTGAAGCCTACTGTTATATCCAATACCTGTGGCCCCGCGTATGGCTTGGATAAATGTGAATATTATTAAGCTTACTTGACCCCTAAGAGGGGGTCCCTCAACAATACGGGTATATATGTGAGAAGGTCTCTGGCCGTCAAGGACTCCCCGAGATCGTTATAAGCGAGCTCTCCGGCCCTCCCATTTAGGAACGCTCCTGTCGCCGCCGAGTTGAGGGGGTCTGGATCCTTGCCTAGAGCCTTCCTCTTAGCCAATATCCCGGCTACTAGCCCTGATAACACGTCCCCGGTCCCGCCCACGCTCATGGCTGGCACGCCGGACCTGTTCTCACGGCATCTCCCCTTGGCATCGCAGATATAGTCAGTAGGGCCTTTGAGAAGCACTACCGCATCGTACTTCTCAGCTATCATCCTTGCGAGCCTCCTCCAGTCAGAATGATCGTCACTATCACTCACTCCCGCCAGCCTCTTTGCCTCTCCTCTGTGAGGTGTAAGCACCACTGATCCACTTAGTCTACCGCTAGTTTTTGCTATCGCCTTGAGGCCATCCGCATCCACTACAACGGGGATCTTCTTCTCGACGGCTTCATGGACGAGGCTCACTACTGCTTCTAGTGTCTCCTGCTCGTCGCCCAGCCCGGGGCCTACGAGTAGTCCGTGGGCCTTGTCGAGTAGCTTTGATAGTTCTTGTAGATCCCTGCTCGTGAGCGTTTCGCTGTGGAAGGGTCTTGGGACTATTGTTGAACACTGGCTAGCGGCCTCGAACGCTATCTCGCGCGTGGAGGCGAGGAATACGAGGTCCACGCCAACCCTGGCCGCCGCCATACTCGCCAGGAGTGGGGCTCCGACATAGTACCTGCTACCAGCGACTACGAGGAGTCTTCCAGCCGACCCCTTATGGGCGTCTCTAGGCCTACCCGGGATCCTCGCGGCTACATCTCCAGGCCCAGTTATTACCTCGGCGTCTCTTGGTAGACCTATCTCTGCTACAATGATCTCTCCCGTATAGTGTCTGGCTTGAAAGAGGCCCTTCTTGGGCTTGTGCATTGTAACTGTTGCATCAGACCTCACAGCTCCCTCCACGGCGTTGCCAGTGTCGGGGTCTACGCCTGTAGGCACGTCTACGGAGACCCTTAGGCCTCCCGCCTCATTGTAGGCCCTCGCCGCCTCCCTTATGCTGCCCCTAAGAGCACCCTTCACGCCAGTGCCTAGTAGGGCGTCGATGACTGCGTCGGCCGACTTTGTCTCGAGCCATCCCTTGGCGAAGGGCTTCACCAGCCTGACGCTATCCAGGCGTTGTAGCGCCTCTAGGTTGAGCCTGGCGTCTGGGTGTTCGACCTCGCTGGGCGGGTATGCTAGGTGTACCTCGACGATCGCACCCCTAGCGGCTAGGTGGCGTGCCGCTACGAAGCCGTCTCCACCATTCCCGCCCTTGCCGGCGAAGACTACGATCTTCTTGCCCTTAACTCCGCCTAGCCTGTACTCTACATAGTCGGCAACGCTTCTGCCAGCGTTCTCCATCATGAGGAGTAGGGGGACCCCCAGGTATACGCCGTTAAGCTCGTATGCCCTCATATCCTCTACACTAATAGCCTCCTCTAACCTTCCAGGCCTGAGGCCAGGTATCCCCGTCGTCACTTCCTACAGCACCTCCCCGGGTACGTGTTATGGGTGTTTACAGGGTTATACGCGCAACCTTAAACTCCCCTCGTGAAGACTACTAGTAGTATGGTGATGTAGCTATGGCCACAGTGGAAGTCCCCGAATACGAGGTCGTGGACCAGGTAGAGCTCTCCGCCAAGGAGACAGCTATCATAGTGGTTGACATGCAAAACGACTTCGTCAAGCCAGAGGGCAAGCTCTATGTTCCAACAGCACAGGCCACAGTCGAGCCCATAAAGAGGCTCCTAGAAAAGGCCCGTAAGGCGGGGGCCCGGGCATTCTACACCCAGGACACCCACTACGACAACGACCCCGAATACGAGATCTGGGGAGAGCACGTCCGCTACGGGACATGGGGTTGGCAAATCATAGACGAGTTGAAGCCCCAAGAGGGAGACATAGTAGTGGTTAAGACTAGGTACGATGGCTTCTACGGGACACCGCTAGACGATCTGCTCCGCGTGTATGGCATCAAAAACACAGTGATAGTGGGCACCGTGGCCAACATCTGTGTGCTCCATACTGCGGCGAGCGCCGCACTAAGGTGGTACAAGGTGATAGTTCCGATAGACGGAATAAGCGCCCTAACAGACTTCGACCTCCACGCCACTCTCCGGCAGGTATCATGGCTCTACAAAGGGATAGTGGTGAGGTCTGTTGATGGTATAGTATTCAAGTAGCTAGTCCTCCATTGTATAAACACACTATTACATGCTCTGTGGTCGTATGCATACATAATTACATATACCCCCAGGGTTACTTTAGGAAAGCGGTATTAGTGGTGTGAGCCTTGGCAAGGTCTGGACCATTGCTTTTACTCATCCTCGTAGGCCTTCTAACCATAATAATGCTAGGGGGAGCATCCGCCCTCGCTCAGAAGCACACAACCCCAACTTACCCCCAAGCCCAGCTAGTATCCACGACGGCCAGCCCTAGAGTAACGGAGTTGCAGTCAGGTAAACCCGTGATCACCGTAATACTCTACAGCGACGGCTGGGTGAAGATAAACGCTACTGAGCAGTTCAACTCCACGACTACCAGAGGAGTCACTACTGTCTCTGATACTATGGTTAAATTCTTGAAGAATAAGACGATAATAAAGTCTTACGAGAAAATATCATTACAGGAGACGATTCCAACACCACTACCAGGCCAGTCCAACACCAATACAACAATCAAAGTGAAGGTGGACGGAAAGAGGGAGAGCGGTGCTTTGAGAGGAAGCTTCCACGCATACGTGAACGTGGATCCATATAACCTGGAGGCCTCCGGAGTCTTCGCCGTAATAAGCCAGGGTAACGAGACTATAGTAGATAGTAACGTGACGATTAAAGGGTCTAACGCTACTCTCGCTAAGATAACCGGCTATCTTAGAGAGCTCAACTCCACAAGAATCCCTGGTTTAAGCGTTGAGAGACTAGTTGTCAACAGGAAGGAGGATACTATGAGCGTATCGGTTAGGGTGATGTTAGAGCCGTCCGGCTTCACTGGTGTAACAGGGATGGCGCCTCTCCCCATGATAGCTATTGCGAAGAGCGGCATCTTCGGTTTAACCGTGGGCGTTGGAGTCGCCGATGAGATCCATTACAGGTATGTTATGAAACCGGGCATGTACGAGTCGAACTCTACCACCGTGTTACACGTCGGCTTTAACAAGCTAGCAAAAATGTACGCTGACTTCATAGTGAAGGTCGACCGCGCCTACAACATATCCGGAGGGGAAAACGTGTCGAGCCTACTAAGCAAGCTGGGAGAAGATTACGAGGTAGAAGAGGGAGGAGTACTCCGGCTCATAGTTACTAACAATATGATGCTAGCCTCTACGCCAAAGATACGGAAAGTAGGGGCCACTAACCCCCTAGATACCCTCAAATCACTTGCAGACCTCATCGCAAGCAACCTACCAAGCGATGAGAAGAAAGACTTCCTCAACACTACAGTACACTTGAAGCCCGGCGATAATGGAATAAAGAAGATAGAGCCGGACACCATCAAGATAAAGGATCTCGATAGTGTCAGGGTAGAAACCGCAACGAGTAGCAAGACAGTGACACTAGCGGCAGCCGCTATTATAGCCGTCATAATAGTGGCTGCGGCCGTGGCGTTCGCTAGGAGGTTCTAGCCTTCTGGGGGCCTCGGCGAGTCTAACCTGCTCATCATTTTCTACAGTGCCGGCGATCCACGTCACCGGCCCCAGTATATCTCATTGTATTAATGGCATCCTAACTTAAATACCAGTAAAGACTATACGGGTAAAGCGATAAAGGGTGTATTAGTAGTGGGATTCAAACTCCTCAGGGTAGACCTAACCGACTGGTCCTACCGAGTCGAGGAAGTACCAGACGAGATCCTCAGGAAGTATATTGGTGGCAGAGGCCTTGGAGCCTACCTCGCGATGAAAGAGATACCTCCTCACATTAACCCTCTAAGCCCCGAAAACAAGATCTACATCCTCACCGGTCCCCTAACCGGGACCGGAGCATTCGAATCAGGCAGGTACCACGTTGTAGGAAAGAGCCCCCTAACCGGGATACTAGGAGACTCAAACAGTGGAGGACAGTTCGGCCCATGGCTACGCTTCTCCGGCTACGACGGAATAGTCGTAGAGGGTGCCAGCGACGAGCCAGTCTGGATTAGCATTGTCGACGGGGAGGTAGCATTCCACCCGGCGAAGAAGCTCTGGGGGAAGGGCGTAGTCTACACGGAGAAGCTTATACGCAAAGAAATGAAGACGCCTAGCGAGCACATAGGGAGCGTCCTAGCAATAGGCCCTGCAGGCGAGAACCTCTCGAAGATAGCAGCGATAATGAACGATAAGTACAGGGCCGCAGGGAGGACTGGCCTCGCCGCAGTCCTCGGCTATAAGAAGTTGAAGGCGATATTCGTCAAGGGCTCCCGCAAGATCGAGGTTGTTGACAAGGAGAAGTTTAAAGAGGAGAGCAAGAAGGTCCTAGACAAGATAATGAAACACAGCATAAGCGAGGCTCTAGGAAAGTTCGGCACAGCAGTGCTAGTCAACATAATTAACGCTCACGGAGCATTCCCAACGAAGAACTGGACTAGGGGTACCTTCGAGAAAGCATTCGAGATAAGCGGAGAGTACCTAGCTGAGAAGTACCTGGTATCAAACAAGGGATGCTGGGGCTGCGTGATAAGGTGCGCCAGGGTCTCAAAGGTGGATAACGGCCCCTACAGGACCCCTGTCTCAGAGGGGCCAGAGTACGAGACAATATGGGCCTTCGGAGCCAACAACCTGATAGGAGACATGGAGGCGATCATCAAGCTGAACTACCTGGCCAACGACCTCGGCTTCGACACTATAAGCCTCGGCAACACTATGGCAGTCCTGAGGGAGCTGTACGAGAAGGCTCAGAAGGGCGAGCTACCCGAGGATAAGGCGAAGGAGCTACTAGACCTCCTCGAAGACATTAAGCCAGACTGGGGCGACCCAGACAGCTTCATCCAGGCAGTATGGAGGACCGCGTACAGGCACGGCATAGGAGACTACATGGCTGAGGGAGCGGCTAGGCTGGCAGAGTACTTCGGGAGCCCCGACAGCGCGATACACGTGAGGGGCCTCGAGCTACCAGCCTACGACCCGAGAGGCATTAACAGCATGGCGCTAAGCTATGCCACGAGCAACAGGGGCGGATGCCACCTCAGGGCTTACGCCGTGAGCTTCGATGTCCTCGGAGTGCCGGAGAAGTTCGACCCACTAGCGATCGATAAGAGGAAGGTTGAGCTAGTCAAGTACCAGCAGGACTACTTCAGCGTGATCGACAGCCTAGTACTATGCAAGTTCAACACATTCGCCACCGACGTGCCAGACTACGTGGGCCTCCTCCAAGCCGCAATGGGATGGGACGATCTAACAAGCGAAGAGCTGCTCCTCACCGGAGAGAGGATCTACAACCTCGAGAGGCTATTCGCTGTAAGAGAGGGACACGGCTACAAGGACTACCTGCCCAAGAGGCTCATGGAGGAGCCAATACCAGACGGCCCAGCCAAGGGTAAGAGGGCTAAGGAAGCAATGGAGGTCTACCTCCCCTACTTCTACGAGCTCAGGGGCTGGGTAGACGGCAAGCCCACAAAGGAAACCCTCAAGCGAGTGGGCCTCGAGGAGTTCATAGACCTAGGAGCATAACAGCTGGGGGACCCCTGAGGGTCCCTCAACCCCCGCATACTCCTCCTTTTTAATAGACCGGGAGCCACTCCTTCATACACGGTACGATCCGAGTTGAAGATCAAGGTACTACTAGTCCAGGAGTTCTACCAGGCTCTAGGCCGCCACGAGCTCATAGTAGAAGTCCCTGAGGGTGCAAAGGTCAGGGACCTCCTAGAAAGGCTGCCAGAACCAGTAAAGAGCAGCGTCCTTACCCCTGAGGGAGAGTTGAAGCATCCGGCCATGGTCTCGGTTAATGGTAGGAGGATCGAGTTTCTCCAAGGCCTCGACACGCCCCTCAGCGATGGCGACGTAGTGCTAGTCTCTCCGAGGGCGCTATTCGTCGTCTAGACCTTTACTAGAAGCATCTATCGCCCTGGCTAGGGCTTCGACAAGGTCGCTCCTCTCCAAGCCCCACACTTCTACGAGGTTGCTCCTGGCCTCGAATAAGTCCAATGCTTGCTCTCCCGCAGGCATTCCAAGGACTGCGTTCACCAGGTTATAGGGCTCGTTAGGCGGAGCAGCGTGGAACACTCCGTCAATCCTAGCGTTGGATATGAAGCCGTCACCCGTCACAGCGATACCCATTCTAACCCAGTAGTCCCCACGCTCAACCCTCCCGACGAATGGCATCTCGACTGCTCCAGTATAGTGCACCCAGCCCTTTGCAGCGTATGCCTTCGAAATCCTCTCAGTAGACTTCAACCCTACACTTTTCGCCTCGAGTCTCACACCGAATAGCTCCTCTTGGACACATGCAACCGCGGTGTCCGGAGTGAACCCTCCGAGCACCTCGACGACTCCAGCGGCTAGCTGTGGGGGGCCTATCCTCGTCACACCCCACGCCTCACCGCCGATGCACTCGGCTAGCCTACTTGCTATCTCGGCGACCTCTCCTAGGTCCTCGCTAGCGAAGACTAGGCCCGCGTACCCAGTCGCTCCTGTGGCCTTGTATGAGGGTCCCCCGGTTATCCTCCTCCACCTGGCACCCTCACGGTATGCCTCGTAGAACCCGAGGACTAGGCCTTCTCCACTCCATGAGGAGGCTACGAGGCCTGCCTGGATCTTCCCCTCAAGGTGTAGGGCTACTAGCTCCTCGACCTGGGCCTGCGCCTCCTCCGGCTTGCTGGGAGGATATGCTGGTAGTGCTAGGGTTTTGGGGGTGAGCAATGTAATCCACGCCGTGCTCCATTGAGGGACCCTCCCGGGGAATAAGAGGATACCGTAGCCTGGGAGTCTAGGCTACTCTCCCTTCCCAAGGCGCCTCTTCACGCTCCAGGCTAGCATGTAGGGTATGGCCCAGGGCCTAACGGGCCTATAGAGAGGCTTGACCCTCCCCTTCCTTATCCACTCCAGCACGTCTTCCACCGTCTCTGGCTCACCGGGTAGCTCTACAGGGGCTGTGGCGACCTCCTGGGGTGTGTGGGCGTCTGACCCGCTGGTCATTGGTTTCCCGTGCTTCCTGGCAAGGAGTATTGCCAGGGCGTTGAGGCATGGTAGCCCCCGGGAGTTCCATACCTCAATGGCGTCGAAGTACGGGATTAGCCTTCTAGTCGCTAGACCGACACTGTGCTTCCCAGGCTGTAGCGGGTGTGCGACGACTAGTACGCAGTTATTCTCCTCGGCCCATTCCCTCAGCTCGGCTAGTGGCTTGGGGGTTTCCTCGTGGGGCTCGGGGCAGTATACTAGGACGTCTCCGTAGTCTGTTCTAACCTCGTTCCCAGGTATTATCAAGGGTCCCTCGAGTAGCTTGGAGACCCGCATCGCCAGGCTGGACCCCCGGAACGTGTTGTGGTCCGTCACGGCCAGTGCAGTGAGGCCCCGCCTCACGGCTTCCCTTACTGCCCTCTCCGGGGTCTGGGAGCCGTCGCTCGCGGTGGTGTGGAGGTGTAGCTCGGCCCTCGGCAATCCTTGCCAGCCCCCGCCACGTACTAGTTGCGGGGGTCCCTCAAAGCTGTAATAGCTCATTATACTCTCTCCTTGGCTGGGGGTCCCTCAAGGGTGGCTAGGCTTGTCCCTGTTTTCGGGGAGGGCTTCTTTCATATTACATGGGGGACTATCTACTACACCATTGTATTCGACTACGTCGACCTTGAAGGCGACTATTACGACTATGTTACGAGCCATGAACTAGAGGATAAGGAGGCGGAAGAGGCTCGCAGACGCATGCAAGAGTTCATGGACGAGGAGAAAGTAATAGTCAACGGGATGAGAACACGTACTATAGTTGACAGCGCCCGCATAGTCTTCAGGGGGAGCAGGAGGAGGCACAGCCTAGTATTCCACGCCAGGATCCCCTACGAGCCCATCGACGGCTTGAACGTCTACGAGGACTATTACGAGCCCGAGACCGCAGAGTACCCCTACACCGTCTACTGGATAGCACAGCCCTGCGGTAAGATAAGGGGCGTGGAAACCCCCGGGTACGTGGACAGGCTAGCGAGAGGTAGGATAGTCGAGATATCTATAAGCAAAGGAATGCGCCTTGACGGCTACGAGGCCGTGGAATTCGAAGCCCACGCAGAATGCTAGGGGAGGGCTACAACCTCCTCCTCAATAGCGGCGAGGCCCTCGAGCCTGGCCCTAACACTCATCTTAGCAATCCTCAGGGCCCTCCGGATAGGCTCAACGGGTAGCCGGGTGGAGGCGAGGAGCCTCTCCACAATCCCAAGACTCTCAATCGTGTTAGACGTGACACGGCCAGTCATGAGCTCCCAGCTCGCCTGCTCCAACACGTTAGCAGCCATCCTCACAAGGGCGGAAAGCCTGGGGTCGCTGAGGCGGGAGGCATATCTCCTAAGCCTTTCAGCATCCTCTCCAACCACTAGCCAAGCACCGTTTAGACCCGGCACCACTGCCTCCCCACACGGGTGGTTAACCCCTCAATACTATCCAAGGGGATAAGCCCTAGTATTACGATCAGGGTAGGATACTAGTGGGGCCAATCACTAGGTGTAACGAGGGTTGAAAAGGATTAGAATCGTACTTGTCACGTTAGTGGTCCTCGCCTCCTTTCCCCTATCAGTGAACGCTCCCAGCATAGCTTCAGGTTACGGCTTCATAACACTCGCCACGGCCCTCGCCGCCCTCCTACTAGACCCACGGTGGGCGCTAGCCACAGTATTCTTGGGAGAACTCGCTGGCCTCCCGATCATAGCCCTGAGTAAGAGCATGCTCCTCCCCGTGGCAGTGCTAGGCCTAGTCCTAAGACCGCTAGTCGCCTACGCGGCCAGCCTTGTAACCGCTAGGAAGGGTCCACTGGCAGGAGTCCTAGCCCTTTCAGCCTTAACACCTCTAGTCGCGACGCTCGCCGGCATACTCTACTATGGAGACGATGGAATCCATGTCGGCCTAAGCGTGTTCAACACCATAGTAGTACTACTCGCCTACACGGGGCTAATAGCTTGGAGAAGGGACAAAGCACTAGGCCTCCTCTCATGGCTAGGCACAGCCCTCTACATAGCCGGGACAATCTTCTTTCCAAGCCCCACCGCCCTCGCAGGAGGCCTAGCCGCAGTACTAGCCCCACCGCTCGCCTCCAAGACACAGGCCAAGAGAGCCTCAATTGGAGGCCTACTATTACTCCTACTAGTAGGAGTGGCCCTTGGGGGACCCGGCCTGTGGGCTAACGCCTCCATATTGAGCTACCCCTTCAAGCCCTCGAGCTACACCACGGGGAGGTGGAGCCTCCACCAGGCCTGCCAAGGGAGAACCAACGCCTTCACGGGTGTACACGACCCGGCGAGGCTACGCATCGTACACGAGTGCGTAACGGTGAGGGGTGTAGTAGCTAGTATACCGTTCACAGCCGACGACGGAGACTACTGCTTCGACCTCCGAGTAGAGGACGCTAATGCAACCCCCGTACTCAGCATAGGCAACATAGTGCTACGCCACGGCAACCTCCACGTAGAAATCATACCAAGGGACAGGAGCCTCCTACACCAGCTAGGAGGAATGGTTTGCAAGGGAGACGAGCTAATAGTGACCGGGGTCCACGTCGTAGACACAGACCACGGCCAGTGGGCCGAGATACACCCAGCCCTCCACATAAAACTAGCCAGGAGGGGGCCAGGACCATGCACATCACTAATCACCAACCCCCACCAGGTAAACCCCTAGGAGAGGGTCCCACGAAATGGAGCACTTAGCCGCGGGAATAGACATTGGAACCTCGAGGATAAAGCTACACGTCTACGACGAGGAAGACCGGCTAGTCTACTCAGAGTCGAGGCCCTCACCCCTCCACTGGCACCGGGGCAGGGCATGGCACGACCCCCAAGCACTACGCCAAGCACTCCTAGAAATGAGGAAGAAAGCAATCGAAAAAGGAGCCAAGACGATAGGGATAGCCCTCTACAGGGCAAGCGTCACCGCATGGAAACCCGGCGGTGAAACACTGGAACCCGTAATCCTATGGCTAGACCGCAAGATACACGAGGAAGCATACCGCCAGCTACCCCTCCGGGCACGAGTAGCCTCCAAGATACCACCCTACAACAAAGTGATAAACGAGCACACACCCCTACCAGTAATCCACCACCTCCACACCAGGCATCCGAATGCCAGGGTATGGACGCTAGACGCACTAGTAAGCGAGTGGATAGGAGCAGGCTACCGAACCGAGCCCACGGCGGCCGCATTAACAGGAATAATCAACCCCCGAACCCTCAAGCCAATACCACTAATACGGGAACTAGCAGCGCTAAGAGACCTACAACTACCACTACTAGGAGACAACATACTAGACGACGAGCCAATGAACATCCGGGCGATAATCTCAGACCAACAAGCAGCACTACTAGCACTACCATGCGACACCATCTGCGTGAAGCTAAGCCTAGGAACAGGCTTCTTCGCCGACAGGAGAATCCAGGGCCCACCGCCACTAACACTGCCACGAGGACAATTACCAATAGTAGTCTACAAGCACGGTAAAAAAGTAGAATGGGGCATCGAAACACTAGCACCGGGAGCAGGACTAGCAGTACAGGGCTTAGCAGAGGCAATAGGAGGATTCCAAACACTACACCAACTCAAACCCAAACACTGCAAACAATGGCAAGGCTCAATACTACTACCATACCCAGCAGGACCAGGAGCAGGAGTTGGAGCTTCAAGGGTCATCATACTAGGCAGTCCTTCTATAATAGGAAATGAAGAGCTCACATGCGCCATTGTGACCGGTGTTGTAGGCATTGCTAGCCATTTACTATGGCTCCATTCTCAGCGAAGCAAGCCTAAGAAGGTTTACCTGACGGGCAGTATTGCTAGCATACCTCTAATTAGGGAAATACTTCAACGTGTATTGCCTGGCGAGGTATTCTATTGCCGCCAAGATCCAACATCTCTGGGAGCGGCGATTCTCGCGTCGAGGGCACTCAGCGATAGGCATCCGCTAACAGAGTGTAGCAATGTTGGAGTAGGAGGGGAATTATACTATGAAATTGGAAAGGCTTTCGACAGGCTCCTTACAGGGTTTGAAGATGAGGACTCGGCTGGAGAGATCGGAGAATTATTGGCCAACCTAATCGGAGACTAATTATTTATTTCATATAGTTACGATATTTTATAGTTTATGTTCTAACAAGTTCTAGTGATATATTGCAAGAATCATCTCAGTATTCCTGAAACACCTTCTACAGGATAGTCCTTTTCCCGACGGCATCTTAGGGGGTAGCGAGACGCCTATTAGGATCCATTGCAGACAGGTTTCCTATTGTCTTGGAGGAGCTCCTAGCCCTCGAATCTAAGGAAAATGTAAGTGTTAAGCAGCCTTAATCTGGGTGAAGGTCACATATATCTACGCTGATAGAGAGCAAAACTCTCGCTAACAGAATATACTCTTCTAGTATCTGACCCGTTCAGTGGTGCAATAATAGGAGAAGGCGAGGAGCCAGTTGAGGTACTTCTTTGCAGAGGTTCTATATGATGAGTTCCAAAGGATACAAATGAGTGCATTGAAAGGTACGAGTTCCCCCCGATCTCAGTAACAGCTTAAATAACTAGTTTAATGAGTAGTTAAACGTTATAGGCAATGCGCTCTCTAAAAATTATGGGGGAGCCTGAAGTGCCCAAGTTTCCAAGTAAGGAGTGGGCGGAGGCTTATTGCAAAGAGCTCAACCGTAGCGAGTCCTATGCTAGGAGCGCCCGGGGCTGGGTTTGGCCCATCCTATTCGTCGTGAAGAACGGTAGGAAGAAGGGCTTCGTCCTAAAGCTGAACAATGGCAAGTGTGAGGGTGTGGAGTGGTATGACGATGCCTCAAAGGCCGATGCTCCCTACGTGCTCGAGGCGACACTCCAGGACTGGCTCGATATTATCCAGGGAAAGGTTAACCCCCTCTCAGCAATTATGAGGAGGAAGCTTGTGCTAGCGAAGGGCAGCTATAGTATAATTATGAGGTATCCCATAGCGGCTTTAGAGATGGTTAAGGCCGCTCAGAGGGTCCCCATCGAGTAGGCCCGCTATCCGAAGAGCTTTGAGAGGGCTAGCCGGGCTAGGGCTGGCGCAGCTGTCAGTCCAGGGCTCTCGATGCCTAGCAAATGGACCACTCGCGGGCAACGCTCCGGTACGATTAAATGGAAGTCTCTAGGCTTGGCGACCGTCCGGAGGCCCTCGATCCTCTCGAGTAGGCCTCTGGGGTCCCTGCGAATTAGCCTGCGATACTTTGCGGCTACCGCTCCAGGCGATGGCTGGGGGTCCCCCGGGCTCTCCCTTAGGTCGGGGCCGTAGAGGGTCCCCTGCGGCCAGGGTATGACTGCTCCTCCCTTGGTTTTCGACGTGGTCGGTATCCTCGCTAGAATGTTTCTGGGCTTGGGGTCTTGGTAAATCTCCATTGTTCCCGGCTTTAACTCGACCCTTACCCTTATCCCGTGTTGGCGTGCTAGGACTTCCGCCCCCGCACCAGCAGCGTTTATAGCGTAACGAGCCGTGTATTCGCTTCCATCGCTTGCCTCCACGATTACCTTATCGCCCCTGCACTTGATCCCGGTTACTTTCTTCCCCGTTTCTATGCCTCCACGCGCTTCAGCTTCTCTAGCTAGCCTGCTTATTAGGTGTCGTGGCTCGACGACTCCATAGCCTTCCACTATGATCCCCGATCGCACCTTTGGATTAGCCTCGGGTTCCAGTCTAAGTATCTCTCTTCTCCCGGCTATCCTCGCTTTCACACCCGGTGCTAGCCTCCTGATCGCTATGAGGGCTGGACGGAGGAGTAGCGATTCAAGCCTCGTGGTAGCAAGTATTAGCAGTCTTGTCTCGTAGACCTGGTAGCCTATCCCACCGGCTAGTACCCGGTAGAGTCTTGCCCCCTCGAGGGCTAGCCTGCGCCTCAGCTTGCCTGGGGGCGGCTGGATTAGGTGGAGTACCCCCGCGTTACGCGTCGATGCACCTGCTCCTGGCGATCTCTCTTCTAGTACTAGTGGCGTTAGGCCTTTGTGGGCGGCTTCTAGAGCAGTGAATAGGCCTACGACCCCGGCGCCCACTATTATTATATCGGCGTCTGTCAAGGGGCTCCCCACTAGCTCCTCCTGCAGGCGCTGGCTAGTCCGTGAGCCTGCAGTATTCCTTCTGGGTCGAAGGCTCTCTTAACCCTGCAGTAGGCTTCTATCTCCCAGGGCCTCTCCCGGAGTATCCAGTATAGTTTCTGAAGGCCGACTCCGTGATGGTGCGTCACTGATCCCCCTATTTCTAGGACCGTGTCAAGCATTACACGCCAAGCATTAGCGAGTACCTGGGGGTCCCTCTCAACTATTATCGTGGTGTAGAGGGATCCGCCCATAGTGTTGAAGTGTGATATATGGCTGAATACCCCAACGACACCCTTGGTTGCTTGCAACTTCTCGGTTACAGCCTTATGGATCCTTGGTAGCCTTGGCCACGTAGCTTGAACGTCTATGGTATCAAACCATAGGCCGATGCCAGCCACCTGTTCCACTAGCTTATGGTAGTCGTACCTTGTTTCCCTCCACTTCTCGTAAATGTCCTGTGTAGACCTTCCGCCTTGGGCTCCCGCTATCTTGGAGGCCTTGCCGAGGAGGGCCTGTGGAACTCTCGGGTCTTCATTGTCATAGTAGGCGACCAATAGGAGGGTCCCGCTCCCACCATAGAGCGTTGAGGCCTCATACTCGTCGAGCACCCTGAGTAGGGCTGGCTGGTTCCACTGCAGGAGCCTTCTAGCCACAAGTAGGGCGTCCTCGATACTATTGAACTCAAAGGTCCCACTACTAGTATACCGCGGGATCCTACGTATCCTCAGGCCGACGCCATACACGATTCCCAGGCTACCCTCGCTACCTGCAATTAGGAATGGGCCCCCCGCAAGGCCATAGGCCCTAGGACGGCGAGGGTCCCCCAGCCTCAGCCTACGACTCCCGCCGTCAACCATGTCCACGTAAATGAGGATGTCCTCTATATTCCCGATCCCAGGCTGGAGAGCTCCAGCACCGAGAGTATTGACTAAGCCCCCAACGCTTGCAACCCTTATACTCTGCGGCTCCAGCCCAGTCGTGTAACCTTTCCCGCCGAGTACCTCCTCTACACGCGAGAGCAGAGCCCCGGCTCCCACGTAAACATAACCCTCCTCCACATGGGGCTCGATCCAGTCAAATCTAGACAAGTCAACATAGACACAGCAGTCGCGAGGGGCGAGGGCACCGAGCACCCCGCTACCCCCACCCCTAGGCAAGAGACAAACAGTATGATTACGGGCTCTCGAAACTACTTCTTTCAGCTCATTCACGTTTCTCGGCTGTATGACCACAATCTTACCCGGCTGATAAATGCCCGAGTAAAACGTAAGATTGCATAGAGGCCAGGCATCTAGCGGGTAAGGCCACCACTTATCCCAACTACCCGGCAATTTTGGTTCTACAATACGATACTCAATTCCAACATCATTCAGACTATTAAGGTAATACTCAACGTCACATTTACCATTCACTGCTATCAAGCCTCCCTCTGAAACTACTACCGTGACAGATAGTAACGGATCTAGGACAATTAGTTCGTGTGGCGTCTCTAGTGATCCTAAGGAGTAAGTAAGGGAATTAACTATCCACTAAAATACGAATCAGTCTAGAGGCTGCAAAGGCGTAATAATAGTATACCGTGTAAATCAAGAATAAAAAGACGATAATGATATACGAGATAGTAAAATAATTTACGATGGTTTGTTTCAAGGCTCAAGCCTGAGTACAGGAGGAATTAGGAATCTTGGGAATCATGGAATTATGGAGCTGATCGAGGAAAAAAGCAAATGTTTGGGCTTGTATATCCAGCATCCGTTGGATTAAGGAATAGGACCCGCTGAATATACGATATATTAGGAATCTGTACATTTAAAAATACAATTTTTAAAATTAATATTAACTTATACAAGCTAAATATCTATTAGATAGGGAGAAGTTTCCTGTAAAACATTACTCGATATAGGAATCCCCCAGTTCACATAGTAATCTAGATATAAGCCCTGACCTCCTCCTATAGTACTGCCGACCTTCAGGCAGAGGAGTATGCCATGAAGGGAGTAGCTAGAGCGGTCCGGGTCGGCCGTAAGTCCTCGAGTTCCTCGGTCCGTGGCGAGAGGGTCGAGTCCATCGTCGAAAGGGGAGAGATTCGGGTAGAGGTGGAGTATCTCTATATTCAAGGGGGGAAGCCGGTGGATTAGCCCCCGGACCCCTCTTATCATTCTAGCTTCGCCTCGGTGATATGTGTGGCTTAGCGCCTGTCTATTAGAAGCATTTCGGATTAGCGCAGGGCTTGGAGGGTATTTGGTATGTCTGGGGGAGAGGGGATTCAGAAAGTTAAAAAATTGGTTAAACATTGTTGGTATATGGACTGGCACCGCTCGGAGAATTGTCCGGGTAAAGAATTGTTCCTTCCAGGCCACTTTGATAGGCTGCTATCCATCATGGATACCCGCTGGGGCTGCGATCTCCGTGTAGGCAGGGTTGGAGACTATATTGTAGCTAGTCTAGTAAGTAGAGAGCTAGCCCTACTCGATAAAAATTATTTAATATCGAGTCTAAAATCGTATTTTTCCAGCCCGTTTAGGCTAATCGGCGTTACCCTCGAGAACGAGGGTCCAGGTCCTTGGCTTATTAGGGCCTTGAGGGACTCGTTAGGCGACATTCTCAACACCGCAGCGTTCAGCGACCGCAGTCCACTTGTGAGAGTTGCTGTGGTTGGCGTTGATAGGCCCACTGGTAAATTCTTTGTGCATATTCTCCCGCCTTCCATCTCGATGCTAGGGTTTATGTGCCAGGCTTTGGGCGACGAGAAGCCTCTCCGCGTGTTAATGGGTTTTGATTATCATCTGTGGGAGTATAAGGGTGGTAGTGGCCGGGTAAGGGTTCAAGGCGACCTTGTCTTAGAAGTGCTACAGCAGTATGATGGGAGCCTCGATGAAGCCTATAACAACACCGTTATCGCCTTGGCTGTGGATAATGTTTTGACAGGGTTGTTCGACTATGTCGAGCTTGCTGTTAAGTCGCGTATCTCTAGAGAGCTCTCTCAGATCGACGAAGAGGAGGATTTGGGTGAGGAAAGCGTCGAGAGGGCCATAATGCGCGGTGTTTTCAGGGCTTCTGAGGACCTCCTTGGCGTGTCTATAGGAATCCCCGAGGTGCAATCTCTACTTCCCTGGATTGATGAAGAAGTAAGGCGTGGAACCGAGTATTACCGTGTCGACTATTCGATGCTCTTCGCCGATAAGTGGGCCTGGTTTGCGGCCGGCATACATGATGATAGCGAGGTAATAGAGTACGTTAGGAAGGCTTCCTCAATAGTTAAAGCGGATAGCATACTCTATAAGCCCCTCCTCGCAATGAGTGATGCACCTAGACCCCAGGGGATTAAACCACAATACTATGAGGCCCTGACGGGGAGGCTCGAGGACTATGAAGTCCCGAAACCCTCCATCCTTCACTGGATTATAGACAAGCGCCAAATAGTCGTCAATGTAACCAGGCCTGTGAACCTCATCTACACGATAATGAGGTCAATAGTATTAGAGAAGCTCTGGACTAGGGAAGCAAGGGAATGGGCGAGGCTCTGTTCCGATCCCCGCAGTCTAGACGGCTTCCCGCCACTCCTTAGAAGCATTGGAAGGAACCTGTGTGACTTGTGGAGATCGTCGAGGATACTCAGAGTAACGCTAGAGAATCATACACTCTATGGGGAAGCTTATAGAGTCACGGGAACACTCTACGCTACCAGCGTATTCCTAGAAGAAGCAGAAACCATTATAAGGAAGATATACCGCTTCGCTAAGTCACCCACGGGAGCAGCCTGCACCCTCGACGTTCTAGATGCGTTATCGAGAGGCTTGGCCGCTAAAACTGGTGAAGAGCTAGTACTAATAGAGGGCAGCGTTTACATAGACCATCCAGAGCATGGTAGGGCCGAGATAAGGTTCCCCAAACCTGTCCTCGCTAGGATTACTACAATGAATAGCTGGAACCCTTAGCGGGGTGATAGGATTGGAGTACGTTATCAATAGGATCTTGACGGGAGTCTTCTATGACAATGAGACCAGCTGGAGGCTGGAAGAGTGCGTTGAGGAACTCATGGAGCTCGGGGACAAGGCTGTAAAGACGAGGCTACTCTTCAACCTGGACACGGTACTATCAAGTCCTTCTAGGAGATTCCTCGAATGCGTGAAGCTAGCGCTCAATCGTTTCGGCTGCACGGTTCTCACTAATGAGTACGAGTTCTACGAGATGGTTTATAGGTGCACGTATAGGAGCACCCTTTTCACAGTCGATATAGTAGGGGTGAAGCAGACCCTACCCGGCTTCTACCAGGTCACTATTAGGGTTTGCGACAGGTACTTCGAGCTTCTCCGGTCTAACCAGTTCGCCGCCCGCGTTATACCCTCTCCTGTGGCGTCTAGCATAGACGTGGTGGAGCTGTCGGGGGAGGAGGATCCGGAAGAGGACGCCTGCGTATTGCAGAAACACCTGTTCATCGTCTCTCAGGCCGGAAAATACACGATAAGATACATCCTCGAGTACAAGTCCGGGGACAAGGGCCCAGAAGGCAAACTAGTGTTACCGGCTACTCACATCATACGATTTCACTCTCCACGCCCTCCCGACGCATATTATCGTGTGAAGGGCTACGGGTTCCGGAGAGAAATGGTTGTGCAGAGGTCTGACTTAGAACCCATGGAATTCGGAGATGTGTACCCGGCCAGTTACAGGGTAGAGCTCCCATCCACGTGGTGGTGTAGACGCCTCTATACTGCTGGGTCGCACTTAGAGCAGTACGCTTGCCTCCGGCTAGACTTGGGCCTAGCCGCCCTAGTATACATGCCTAGAGAAGGAGGCGGAGGAGGGGTCTCTCGAGAGGAATGGGACAGTTCGTGGGGCGAGCTGGCACGTTACAAGTATGTCGAGCAGCCGTTGGGCTTTTCACCCAGTAGGAGGGCTTTGTTCTTTGTTCCCCCGGCGTATGGCACCTTCCAGGTCTACGTTGATCGTGTGAGCGAGATAGACGAGGAGACTGTTGAAACTATTAAAGCATGGCTTGATGACGCCTTGCAAGCCTACCAAGAGTACACGGGTAGAAGCCATGAAGCACTATACCCCTGGAATATCTACATAGACTCCGTAGGCTTAAGAATAGGTCCCCCGCGCGGCTTCCTAAACAAACTCCTCGGCACAAGCATCCCGCCACTAGACGACTCAAAGGCCGAGAAGGAAATAGTTAAGCAACTATTGAGGAAAGCGAGGAACACTAGTGATAACTATTCCATTATTTTCTTTGATGAAATACAAGAACATAATAGTGCCGCGGACGACATGGCTGATCTCGCAGGCAGGCTTGTTCTATCTAGGTTAGCACCGTTAATAGATATGTTAAGAGGAGAGAAGGAAAAAGAGGAATAGACGACAACCAATGTTTTTATATAATAATCTAGTATAGTTTCCATAATATCTCTTGAATATCCTCGGTGGAGGGTATCACTGGTGAAAACGCTATATCCGGGTCATGATAGGCGAGTTCAGAGGCCTTAGAAACCGCATCATTATACTTTTCCCGGTCCACTCCCAGCTCGTTAAACCTCGTGGGCTGCCCTATCTCCTTGTACAGCCAGGTTATGTGGTCTAGGAGACTCGGCCTTTCTGGAAGCCCATAGACTACTTCTAGAAGGCGCTTGATTCTATCGTATTTAGCCGACACCTGGGGGCCCCTCATGTAGAGTTCTAGGACTCCCAGCATTACGATTCCGACAGTGGCTCCGTGGTGTAGCCTTAGGAGTGCTCCTAAGGGGTGGGCTATCGCGTGGGCTAGGCCTAGCCCGCTGTTAGAGAAGGCCATTCCCGCCATTGTTGCGGCGGCGTGTAGGTTCTGCCAGGCCTCCTCATCGTTCTCCTTTACGGCTTTGGGGGCGCTTGTTAGTATGAGTGTTATTGCCTTCTCTGCTAGGGCGTCGCTGAAGGGGTTAGAGTTAGTGCTTGCTAGGGCTTCGAGGGCGTGGCTTAGTGCGTCTGCTATGGCTCCAGCTTTGATTTTTCTGGGGGCTCCGGCGGGTATTCTGTGGTCTAGTATTGTAGCATAGGGTATGACCTCGTAGCTGCCAACTGCTACCTTAACTTTTCCCACTCCTGGCTCGGTCTTAGATAGTACTATCCCGTAGCTCGCATCACTACCTGTCCCCGCAGTGGTTGGGATTGCTATGAGGACTGGCTTCTCGAGCTCGATTCCAAGAGGGTTGAAGGGGGCGATGTCCTCCACGTTCAGTCCGGGCCTTTTCGCTAAAAAGCTAGCGGTTTTCGCTACGTCTATTACGCTCCCGCCTCCAATGGCTACGACTGCGTCCCTCCCTCTAGCTTTCTCCCCGGCCTTAACGGCGGTTTCTATGCTAGGCTCTGGCTCTACCTCAGTGAATTCTTCGATCTCGTACTCGTCTTCGAGGGCCTCTATTACTTCCTTGTAGAAGTCCAGCCTCGAGATCACCGGGTCCGAGACTATTAGAAGCCTCTTAGCCTCGTGGAGCTGTAGAATACCCTTTAGGGCTTCGCCGGCAGGCTCT
>WAOR01000085.1 GCA_015521175.1 Thermodiscus sp. | reverse complement strand
GAATAGGAGGGGCGCGGTCTCCCCAGCGGCTCTTGCCAGGCCTATTAGTATGCCTACTAGTATCCCCCTCCTCGCCGCCGGGGCTATCAGGGTATATACGGTCTTAAGCCTCGTGGCCCCAAGGCTGTACGCCGCCTCCCTCACACCCTCGGGTACTCCTCGGAGGGCTTCGCTCGCCTGGACAGTCATGTATGGGAGTATTACTAGGGTTAGTGCTACCGCGCCGGCTAGCATGTTGTAGCCGCCGATGACGTGGTCTACTAGGACTGCGTAGACTGTTAGGCCCACGAGTATGGTGGGGAACTCAACCAGGGTGAGGGCTAGGAGGAGGGTCCCCCTGCTAATCCTCGAGCCACGGAACTCTGCTATCAGCACCGAGGCTGGTAGGGCTATCAGTGTTGCAACCGCTATCGCCAGCCCCGACAATTCAAGGCTCCCAACTAGGGCTGGACCTATCCCGCCAGGGTTCTGGGGGTCGAATGGGTGCGGGGGCTCGGTTAGGAACCTGTAGAGGCCTATCCTAGCAATCGCCTCGAAGCCCCGCACTATTACCATGTAGAGTATGTGTAGTAGTGGGAGCACTGAGGCCAGGGCCAGCGCTACTATCACGCCGAGGCCTACAGCGTTCTCCAGCTTCCTCACCTTAAGGCTACGAGGCAACACCTACCACCTTCTCCTCCCACTTCTTCATATACCAAACCGCCGCCACGTTGACGGCGAGGCCTATCGCGAAGATCACGAGGCCCCCTGCGAAGAGGGCGCTCGCCATGTAGTGGTAGAAGCCAGCGTTGCCGAACTGCGAGGCTATTAGGCTTGAAACCGTGATCCCCGAGTCCGTGACTGAGGGGGTTATAGTCATACTATTCCCTATGACAAGGCTAACTGCTACGGTCTCACCAATAGCCCGGGCGAAGGCCAGGGCTAGGCCTGCGACAATACTGGGCTTGATCATGCCCAAGAGTATCCTTATGACCTCGAGCCTCGTGGCCCCAAGACTATACGCTGCTTCACGGATACTCAGGGGTATCATCGAGTAGGCCTCCCTGATAACCGCTGCGGCGAAGGGGGTGCTCATCACTGCGAGTAGTACTCCCGCGGTGGCGATGGTGTAGCCGGAGGAGGGGTGCTTTGAGAATAATGGTATCCAGGAGGCGTGGTTGCTTAGCCATGAGAGTATGGGGTACATGTGGGGGGCTAGGAATGCTAGGCCCCACAGGCCGTAGATTATCGTGGGCGTGGCCGCCATGAGGTCTGTTAGGAGGGAGAGGGACCCTCGGAGCCTCCTAGGCGTGAGCTCCTCGAGGGTTACTGCCAGGGAGACTGAGAGGGGCGCGGCTATCAGTACTGCTATGAGGCTTGTGTAGACGCTACCGTAGATGGCTGGTAGCAGCCCGTACCACTCGGCTTGGGGGTCCCCCTCCACGGCCCTCCAGGTGGTATCGGTGAAGACGTGGAGGCCCTCCCTTGATATTATGGGTATTGAGTAGGCTATGAAGACCCCTAGCATGGCTAGTATAACTAGTAGCAGTGTTAGGCCGGCTGGTAGGTGTAGGAGGAGGAACCTCTCATCGTCCCTGCTCCTAACCCCCCTCACCCTCCTCAACAGCCTCGATAGGGGTCCCCTACTCACCCTGCGAGTCACCCCCTGCACTCCAGGAGGCTCGCGGCCTCCAGTGCTACCCTCCGGAGGTTCTCTGGTAGTGGGGCGTATCCTTGGAGGACTTGTTCCTGGCCTGGCCCGGCTATGTACTCGATGAACGCTTTCAAAGCCTGGCACTTCTCCCTGCTTGCATGGTAGCGCCACACTATCATGAAGGTCTGCCCGACTATCGGGTATGCCTTGGGCGAGGCGTTGGAGTATATTGCATTGTAAACATAGCTTGTCCAGTCCCCGGTCGGCCCAGGCGTCTCCAGGGCCTCGTAGGCTGCCTCCACGCTCTCCCTTGTGGGCTTGACGAAGAGGCCGTGCGGGTTCTCGATGCGGGCTATGGATAGGTGGCGTTGGAGGGCGTATGCCCACTCGATATAGCCTATCGAGTAGGGGGTCCCCTCCACCGCGCTCGCGACTCCGGGGTTGCCTTGCTCGCCGAGGCCGTTACCCTTCTCGTCAACGGGCCATGGGACCACCTTGCCCACTAGGCTCCTGGGCCAGTAGCCATTGGTTGCCTTGTAGAGGAATGTTGTGAAGATCTGGGTGGTACCGCTAGCATCGCTCCTGTGGACCGCTATTATCGGCTTGTGGGGAAGCCTCCCCCGGAGGCTTGGGTTTAACTGGAGTATGGCTGGGTCGTCCCAGTACTTTACCTCCCCCAGGTATATGCCCGCTAGCACCCTAGCGCTCATGTTAATGCTCTCGTTCACGCCAGGGAGGTTATAGGTTACAACGATCGCTCCCAGGACCACGGGGAACTGGAGTATCTCGCCTCTGTGAGCCTCGAAGGCCCGCCTCTTGAGGGGTGGATCGCTACAGGCGAAGTCGGCCTTACCACCGAGGATGTCCTCCTGTCCCTTACCGCTCCCCCCACCGATATAGTTAACCTCCACACTAGGCTCAACATTATGGAAGCCCCTTATCCACTGGACCATCGCGGGCTCCACGAAGGTTGAACCGCTCCCGAATAGTACTATCCTCCTCTCAGCCCGGCAGGCGGCTAGGGCTACACCTGCTACTACTAGGAATAATATTAGGGCGGCTGCCAACCAGGCGTACATCCCCGCGGGCTTCTCCAATCACTCTCCTCCCATGGAGGCCACATAGCGTTATGAGCGGGTTTAATCGCTTCTAAATAGAGTCTATAGGACCCGGCATATTCTATATAGAAAAGGGTAGTACCAATCTCATAGGACCCGCCTAAGACGGAACACGCTAATGTCTACAATCCGGTAATTTATACAGACCCGGTGTACACCCTAGTAGCTGGCTACGAGTGGTGACGGTCGCCAGAATCGGTGGGAGGGCTCTCACTACCATAATAGGGAGCATAGTCCTACTCGTAGCAGTATCAGCTGCGAGGCTCCTGGCAGGTTATGCAATGGGTGTCGGAGTGCTCGTGGTCGAGGGCTTGCACTCCCTCATTGACTGCGTTATCTCATTGTTCATCCTAGCTGCCCTCTTATTGGCTAGGAGTAAGAGGGGTAAGAAGTTCCCTTACGGTCTCTACAAGCTGGAAGACCTCGCAGCCCTCCTACTAAGCTTGATAATACTGGGAGAGCTGGTATCCGCCCTGGGCGAACTGGAGAGTAGTCCTCCGGAACTAGGCCCTATTCCAGTAGCTATTCAAGGGGTTAGCATACTAGCACTGCTGGGTGTCGTATACCTCAAGTACTACGCGGCCCGCCTCCTAAGCAGTCCATCGATGAAAGCGGACGCAGCCCACATGGTTGCGGATGTAGTGGAGTCGGGATTCGTCTCCCTAGGACTGGCCGTCTACTACTACACGCTCCACCCGCTCTCCTACAAGACCGCCCTGTTAGCTTCAGTAATAGGCTTGGCAGTAGCGGCCTATGAGACGGCCCACGACTCGATTAAAGCCCTCCTCGACATACCAAAAGACCCCTCCCTCGCCAGAGAAGTGGAGGGTCTAGTGGAGAGAGTTATGGGCGATAAGGCTAAGGTAGTAGGAGTAAGAGCGAGGTGGGCCGGCCCAGTAATATTCTTGGAAGTAGAGGTCCGGGTGCACCCGCTTCAAACAGTCGAGGCGGCGAGCAGGCTCGCCAGGAGGGCCGCTCGCCTGGTAATGGAGGAGATCCCAGAAGTAGAGGACGTGCGGATACTCATGGAGCCCGCCGTCAGGGATAGGCTCGTGGTTGCCATACCCGTTGTGTCTCCTTCCATGGACTCGAGGATATGTCCGAAGTTCGCTAAGTCTCCGTACTTCCTCATAGTAGAAGTGGCAGGGCCCATGATAACTGCCTCTAAGATCCTTGGAGGAGAGGAGCTTCTATCTAAGAGGACTGCTAGACTCCTACTCGGGGCGGACATCGCGGAGAGCCTCTACGAGCGAGGCGTTACAGACGTTTTAGTCGTGAATATTGGAGAGATAGCCTACTCCCTACTGCTCCGCCATAAGATACTAGTATGGCGGGCAGACCCGGATAAGAGCGCCGCTGAGAACCTGGCCCTATTACAGCGAGGCGAGCTCGAGGTATTGGAGGAGCCTACGGAGGAGGCCTCATGGCGGTACGAGTCTAGGCGTTGAGGCGAGTTGTATTAACCGGCCTGCCTGCCAGGCAGATACTTAGGTGCTCCCTGGGGGATGACTGCGAATAGCCTAGTAATGGCGTTTGTCGCAGGCCTAATAGCCGGGGTAAGCCTCGGCCTAACAGGTGGAGGAGGCTCAATCCTGGGGGTCCCCCTCCTAGTATACCTAGCTGGCCTCTCTCCACACCTGGCAGTTGGCACATCTCTTGTAGCGGTGGGCGTCACGGCGCTACTCAGCAGTCTCCAATACTTCCGTGAAGGCCACGTCAACGTTACAGTAGCCCTCCTAATGGCCCCAATGGGCTTCATAGGAGTATACCTCGGTAGCCTCGCCAATAAGGAGGTCCCCGGAGACATCCTACTCCTAGTATTCGCGGTCTTCATGATAATAGTTGGGGCCGGAATGATACGGGACGCCCTAAAGCGAACCGGTAAGACACGTGAAGGGGTAGACGAGGACGGCAAGCATCTAACTGGGAGGAGGAGCATAGCAAGGGCGCTATTAGCCGGGCTGGTTGTAGGCCTTCTATCAGGGTTCCTCGGGGTGGGAGGTGGCTTCATAATTGTGCCGACGCTCGTCTGGTTCCTAGGCCTAACTATGAAAGACGCGGTGGGAACCTCGCTCCTCATAATATTTTTTAATGGAATATCCGGTCTAGTAAGCTACACCCTCCAAGGAAGACCCCTAGACCTAGCAATAACAGGCATATTCGTAACGGGGGGAGCACTGGGAGGATACCTGGGAGCAAGGTTGGCCTCGAGGCTAAGCGATAGAGCTTTGAGGATCGCATTCGCGGCACTAGTCTATAT
>WAOR01000084.1 GCA_015521175.1 Thermodiscus sp. | reverse complement strand
GTATTGGATACCGCCTCCTGAAGCGATACTACTCCCCTAAGCATACTAGTTGGAGTGGCGTGAGGCAGACACGGGGGTGTACAGGTAATGGCTCTATTCGAGAAGGCTAAGGAGGCCTTCGAGAGCATATTCGAGAAGGCTAAGGCTAGCCTCCCAGAGCTCTCCAGCTGGAACAAGGTATACCAGTTCGTAGTAGAGGACACCGGCGAGGAGTTCTACGTCGAGATAAGCAACGGTCAGATAAAGGTGGTGCAGGGCAAGCACCCCAAGCCCATAGCAACAATAGTAGCCACTAGCGACGTCTTAGAAAAGATTATAAACGGCCAGCTAGACGCAATGGCCGCCTTCATGAAGAGGCAGATGAAGATAACCGGCAACGTACTAGACACAATGAACCTAAAGAAGCTACTAGACGCAGGCCTCAAAGGCTAAAGCAAGGACAACTCTCCATCATCAACCCTTCCAACTAGATACCCGGTGAACACTCTTTTTACAAGCCCATACACAAGGCTCCTAGACCTCGTCAACCCCGTCTCACCAGCCATATACAGTAGGAACCGGGCCGGCCACCCCTCCCCTATAATTCGGGGCCTCAGGCCTACGAGCTTGTATGGAGAGATGAATAGTGCCTCTAACACCCTTCTAGCGAGCCACTCCCCTGTGGGACCCTCCAGCCTCGCCAAGAGTAGGGCTGTCTCAGCCTCTCTCCAAGGATTAGGAGGCATCCACGCCGCGTTATCGCTACCGAGCGCCACGTCTCCCACTGTCTCTAAGGCATCCCTTACTGGGGGGATCCCGACGCCGTGCCACAGGTTGCTCCTAGGGCACATTACGAGGCCTACACCTTTTTCACGAAGCCTCCCTAGATCTCCGCGGGAGAGATAAGTTCCATGTACGATAGCGTCGAAACCAGCCTCTATTGCTAACTCTAGGTCTCCCTTCTCCCGGGCCTCCTTAGTCTCCGCTACATGAGTGAACGCTGGCCTATTAGATGCCACTAAGCGGAGAAGCTCTTCTTTAGAGTGGTCTAGTGGGCTGGAGAGGCCTAGGCCGTCGCATCCATGGGGGAAGCCGGGCCCAGGCCTGCCGAGAACTACGACTCTAATACCTTGTGGAGCCTTCTCAAGCGCCTTCTTCGCTATTAGGCAACCGTGGCCCCCTCCTTCTCGGAAGTCTATGAGTAGGCCGTTTCCCAGGCGCCAGGCCATCCTGTAGTATTCTAGGATTGCCTCCTCGAGCCGTGAATCATCTGCCCCCGCTAATAGCCTGTGCTTTAAGCCGTTGGGAGGCGCCACTAATTTCGCAAGCTCCTCGTCCACACCGTACTCGGGGAATAAGTGGTCGCCGCTATGGACGTGGGCTAGCCCCGGCTGGGGTAGTGCTACTATGTCTCCGGAGCCTGTGGCTTCAAGAGGACATGTTGAGATTGTCTCTATTGATTCTATAATTTCCCCCCGTATGTGGATGCATCTGTCCTCTTCAATGGCTAGGTTCTCTCCTCTTAGTAGGAGGCCTGCCTTGACGTGGCGTGTTTTGGCCATGCTTATTATCCCGGGATTGTAAACAATGCCTTCGAGCTGGATTTAGTTGTTAGCTACTGGCGCGTGGCTGGTGGAGGCTGATGGCTAACCCCATTGAGGATGTGAAGGGGAGGGTTCTCATAGGCCAGCTATCGATACTCTTGTATAGCGTATTCGCCGCCATACTGGGGAAGACTGCTACCACCTTCATATTAGTATTTATACTTATAATTATAATTAGTATAATTCAGAACAGGTCCGGTCCCAACCCGGTAGGCCAGGCTAAAACCAAGCCGGAAACAGTCTTATCCGGGAGGAAGGTGTTCGAGGAGGAGAACGCCAGGGATCTACAGATGAAGGATACCGGCCTCATGGCTGACATGCAAGAGCAGTCCAAGTTCACAATGTATACGAGCCTGGGAATGCTACTGGCCTTCGTATACTTCTTCGCCCTCTGGGGCTACGTCGACGACCTCGAGAGACTGCTAGCACCATACCTCGGCCAGGGCAGGCTAACAGTTTTCACAGCATTCCTCATATACTTCGAAGGACTCTTTGTAATCAACCAGCTGGTCTACATATGGGCTCTAAGGAAGGTCGGGAAAGTAGTAATGGTCCAGGCACCGCCTAAATACACGGTTACCGATAAGGGCATAGTATTGAGGGGACTTACCGGAGGGACTGCGATAACCTTCCCCCTACCGGAGGACGTCGAGGTGAACGTTAATGAGAAGAGGAGGTTCGTAGAACTCGTGAAGCACTACAAGAAGACCGTGATGAAAATCCGGCTATACACTACGAACCCTAAAAGACTAGCCGAGGTCATTAAGAGGTATGGAGTTAAGAGGTCCTCCTAGAATCACCCAAGTCGATGTGCTCCTCTACCCCTTGTAGCTGGATCCCAAGCCTGCTAGCAGTCTCATAGACGAGCTGCTTTGCCCTGCCTATTAGCTCGAGTAGCCTCTGCTTGCTCAACGCTTGCGCGTAAATCCTTATCTTAGGCTCCGTTCCACTAGCCCTCACAAGGACCCAGCTCGAGTCCTTGTAGGAGATCCTTATACCGTCTATCTCTAGGATGTCCTGAGCGTCCTTTGTTAGGGCGGCTTTAACCCTCTCCTCGAGTAGAGGGTAGAGTTTCAGTTTCTCCTCGTCCTTCCCTAGCTTGATGTTTATCCTGGCTGAAGGGTAGAATGGTAGCCTGTAGATTAGCCCTTGTAGAGTCTCACCCTCTTCGAGGCTTATCCTTGCCAGGAGGGCCGCCTCGTATATCCCGTCTACCCACGGCCCCCAGCTCGGATCAATAAGCTTCCAGGGCTCCGCAGCCAGGAGCACGCCCGGTATTTCCTTGAGCTTCTCGTGTAGTTTACCCAGCTTGCTCCGGACGAGTCTACCTCCCATTTTCTCGACTATCTCCTCTACCTCTATGCCAACATCGACCGATACGACTATGGTACCCCTTCGATCCCTTAGCTTCCACCAGGCGAATAATGCTATCACGAGGTCCTGCTTCACAAAGCCCATACCCGGAACCGCTATTGCGAGCCTATCAGCATCGCCATCATGGGCTAGCAGGCCGTGCACATTAAGGCTCGCAGCCGCGCCAAGGTAGGGTTGTATCGTGTCTGGCCGGGGCTCCGGGTGCCTCCCAGGGAAGAAGCCGTCGTGGTGACAGTTGAAGCTGACCACCTGCCTGACACCAATCTCCCTTAAAACCCTAGGCGTCACATTACTCGCCGTGCCGTTAGCACAGTCTACAGCCAGCCTCAAGTCTATCCTTGGGTGGGGGACCCTCATCCTCTCGATCAGGTCAAATATATAGTCTTCTAGAACCTCGTGGCC
>WAOR01000083.1 GCA_015521175.1 Thermodiscus sp. | reverse complement strand
GAGTATTGTTAGGGGTTTAGAGAGGGCCTCAAGGGGGGCGTACTTGAGTATGAGTCCTCCGAGCACTACGCTGGGTATGCTTCCGGCTAGCAGGCGGAGAGCGATTCTCCTGTGGACCCGGCCCCTCCTGCCAACGAGTAGTACTCCCGCTATCCTGGTCAGTGTTGCATAGAGTAGGTCCGTGCCAACTGCTATGGGTGGGGGGTAGCCTAGGAGTATTAGTGTGGGGGTGGTGAGGGATCCTCCCCCTACTCCTGTAAGGCCTACTAGTACTCCTACGGTGAAGCCTATTAGGGCTAGGAGTGGGTCCCCCGGACTGCTCATTTACCCATTGCCTCCCCTTGGCTCCTCTAATAGTTGCCCTGGAGCTTGTCTACCAGTTGGAGGACTGCTGCGAGGTCGAAGAGGGCCGAGCCCACTCCTTTATAGACTCTTAGGCCGCCTGGGGTGCAGTCTCCCTCGCCCCTGACCACGCTCCTCATATCGGAAACCCTCACGTTCTCGGGGAGGTGGAGGGCCTCCCCGGACTCCTCCATGAAGCCTTCCCGAGTATCGGCTAGTACGCACCCGGCCCGGGATAGGGTTTCCTCGTCTAGCTCCCACACGGGCCTAGGAGCCCCGACGCTCGCGACCCATGTTCCCTCCCGGAGTAGGCTTCCCTGCACTACTGGGTCCTTGGAGGTCGTTGCGGCTACGATTACCTGTGACTCGTATACTTCCTCGATGCCTCCTGGCCTTGCGGGACCCCCGAGCCTCTCGACTAGGCCTCTAGCCCTCTCAGTGTTGACATCGTAGACCACTAGCTCCTCGACTCCGTAGTGCTCTAGGAGGCACCTGGCATGATAGAAGCCCTGCACACCCGCCCCAATAAGCCCAGCCCTCCCACCGCCACGATAACCCAGAAGCTCGAGGCCCAGGCAGGTCGCCGCCGCAGTCCTATAACCGGTGAGAGGGCCGGCATCAGCCAGTACGAGAGGGTCCCCCGTTGAAGCATCGAACCCCACTACAACGCCGCGAACCAGGGGAAGCCCCCGCCCAGCATTGCCAGGGTAGACTCCCACAAGCTTCGTAGCAATAATGCCCAGACCGGCCGCAGGCATAGCACCAAACCACGACCCACCATACTCCAGGGAAGCCCTCTGGGGAGCAACGGCATCACCCAATAATACATCCCTAATATATTCTATCAAGCCCCAGTCGAGGAGCTCTTCCACAGACCCCTCATCCAGCACCCGGAATCCAAGGGCCAACAATACCACCACACAAATCCATGCAAGCGACGGGTGGCCGCCGAGAAATAATAATCCACCGTAACTAGGAGAGACCCGTACTATTACAAGGATTATTATCCGAGCGAAAAATCATTGTAACCTTTATAATCCCAGCACACGATGATAATGCAACACGGCTAGGAGGAAGGACCCGTAGCTCAGCCAGGACAGAGCGCCGGCCTCCTAAGCCGGTGGTCGGGGGTTCAAATCCCCCCGGGTCCGCCACACGGGGCCTCGGCCCACATACCGGCTCTCCTATCATGCCATTTATTCGCAATCTAACTCACAATAATTACTTTATGCGATTATAAAATTTATAGAACGTCAACACAGGCTTATCTTAGATGGCTGGAGGCCCGAGGGGAAGGCGGGGCTATCCCTCGGGTCCGGATGACGGATGCCCCGCGTATAAGAGGGCCGCGTTAATGATGCAATTGGAGAGATATCCTGCGGCCCTCTTCTCCGTAGGTTCTCGCTGGGTAGGTTTGCTTGTCGGGCTCGAGGAAGGCTATTAGGTTGTGGGGGCACGATGGCCCCCGTTGCTTGCGGGGATGCACTCATCCGGGTTCCCGGGTACCCCCGCTCTCCCCGGGCCTCGGCGTTTACTAGCTTATTTGTGGAGGGGTTATTTGTGTTTTTAGCTTGGCGGCTATTCTCTTTTGTATGGTTGGCCTAGTGCTCTGGGCATTTTGGCTCTCCAGGCTGTTGCGGCTACTGCTAGTAGTGTTAGTATGTAGGGTATTGTGTAGTAGAGGTAGGCGTTTGCTGTGGCGCCGCTTGTTATGCTGTAGTATCTTCCGAGGGCGTCTCCGAAGCCGAATATTATGGAGCCTAGTAGTGCTCCCAGGGGGTCCCAGCCGCTGAATGCTACAGCTGCTAGTGCTATGAATCCCCTGCCGGCGCTCATTAGCTTGACGAAGCTTCCGAGGTAGTCTATGCTCATGTATGCTCCCGCGAGTCCTGCGAGGCTTCCTCCCAGCACTGTTGCCAGTAGGCGGGTCTTCTCTACGCTTATGCCGAGGGCGTCCGCCGCTCTAGGATCGTCTCCCACTGCCTTTATCCTGAGCCCTGTCCTTGTCTTCTCTAGGAGCCACCAGGCTAGAAACGCTATGACTACGGCGGCGAATACCATTATGCTGACCCTCTGTCCCATGATAGTTATGCTTGGGGGCGCTTGGGGGACCCTCGGGCTCTGCGCATAATTACCCCAGACCGCTCTCGTAGCGAGGGTTGTACCGCCGGCTGCGGCGATGTTGAGGCCTATCCCGGCTATTATCTGGTCTCCCCGGGCGTAGACTGCTATGGCGGCGTGGAGGAGGCCTAGTAGGAGGCCTGTGAGTAGCCCCATGAGGTAGCCCGCGGGCCAGCCTCCCCAGTAGAGGCCCGCGTATACGCTCGTCCAGGCGCTTATGAGGAGGATCCCCTCTAATCCAATGTTTACAACGCCGCTCCTCTCAGCTATAACCTCGCCTACAGCGGTTAGGGCTATAGGGGTCATGCTGGAAAGGCTGAGTACTCCTACTAGGGCAAGGTCGTGCACGTTCACCCCTTACCACCCCTCCAGCTACCAGCATACCTGGCTAGTGCGCGGAACGCCTCTGGAGCAGCGAGGAGTATCACTATGATCCCCACTATGAGGTCTCCAGCCTCCTTGGGCACCCCGTATATGGGCTCGACATTATTGCTACCCACTAGTAGTGTTGAGAAGAGGAACGCGGCAGGGATAATGGCTAGGGGATCGTTCCTACCCATTAGAGCCACTCCAATACCGTTGAAGCCATAATTCCTAACCGCGCTCCCCGTCACGTCAATGCTGAGGGAGTAGCCGACAATGTGGAGGGCCCCGGCTAGGCCCGCTAGAAGGCCTGCAAGAGCCATAGACCCAGCCCTGTAGAGGCCTACTGGGACGCCCCTCGTCTTACTGCTCCACTCGTTAGCACCAGTGAACCTTAGGAGTAGGCCCCACCGGGCCATCCTCAGGAGTATCCAGAGGACTACTAGCACGCCTACCGAGACGAGGAGCGTCGAGGGTATACTAGTACCGGCGAGGCTTATCCACGGGAGCCTAGCCGACTCCGGCACCTCGACCGTCCTCGTAGTGTAGTACTTGTCCTGGAGCCTCGTTATCACAATGTAGAGTAGGAGCCAGTAGACTATCCAGTTCAGCATTATGGTGCTAAGAACCTCGTTAACCCTCAGCTTGACCCTCAGCGCGCCTGCAAGGCCCACTAGGAGGGCGCCAGCAGTCATTCCAGCTAGGAGGGCTAGCCACAGGCTCCCCGAGGCGTAGCCAACCCATAGAGCAGTTAGTGCACCGAGCTGGAAGGCCCCCTCAGCCCCAATATTGAAAAGGCCAGTGTGGAGCGGTAGCGCGAATGAAGCGGCGGTTAGGGCCAGCATCGCAGTATACTCAGCCACTAGGTCCGGCTGGAGCTTCCAGGAGGACAGCATAGTCCCCATCACGTCGAGTGGAGGCGCACCCATAAGGTACGCTATTATCATACCCGCCACGAGGCCGATAGCGAGGGCCCCGAGTACTAGGAGGGTTTCGGAGATGATCCTCCAGGAGAGCGTGTCACGCCTCACCGTCCACCACCCATGAGCAATCCAAGCTTCTCCGGAGTCGCCTCCTCCGGCGATAACACACCGGCGATCCTGCCCCTGCTAATCACGGCGATCCTATCACTAACCTCGAGTATCTCGTCTAGATCAGTACTGACTAGTAGCACTCCGGCGCCCCGCGATGCGAGGCCCGCGATTAGGCCTCGGACATACCTTGTAGTGGCAACGTCTAATCCCCTAGTGGGGTTAACCGCCACTAGTAAGCGGGGCTTCATGTGGAGCTGGCTCCCCACCAGGAGCTTCTGCTGGTTCCCACCGCTTAGGCTCCTCACAGGCGCCCACGGGCTACCAGCGACGACATTATACTCCTCCGCCACCTCCCTGTAGAGGGCTACCAGTCTCCCGGGAGTGAGGAGTGCGGGACCCTCATGGGCATACCTTAAGAAGGCGAGGTTCTCCGCCACGCTGAAGAAGAGGGCTAAGGCCTTACGCCTGTCACCCGGGATGTAGGCGCCCCCTATCTTGTAGAACTCTCTGGGAGAGGGATTCCTCCTGCCGAGGACCTCGACCCAGCCCTCAAGCCTCTCCCCATACCCCACTATGGCGGCTACTAGCTCGTCCTGCCCGTTACCCTCCACTCCAGCGACTCCTAGAACCTCCCCCTCCCTGACTACGAGCTCGTCAATATACACCTCGATCTTGCCGCGGGCCCTCAAACCGTGAATCCTCAGGACGGGTTCTCCGAGCCTCTTCCCACGCTCCTTGGGAGGGGGAGGGGGGACCTCCCCGACCATTAGTCTAGCAAGGCCCTCTTCTCCAAGGCTTCGAGGGTCTACTTCTGAGGCGACAACGCGGCCCTTCCTTAGGACGGTAACGGTGTCAGCTATCTCCATGACTTCCGGGAGCCTGTGGGTTATATAGGCGATGGCTATGCCCTCCCTCTTCATCCCCTTTATCGCGTTCATCAAGCCCTCGACCTCGATAGGGCTTAGGTTGGTGGTGGGCTCGTCGAGAATGAGTACTCGGGCTCCAGCCGCTATCCCCCGGAGAATGTCGACCCTCTGCCTCACCCCTACGGGCAGGTCCTCTACTCTCTCGTCGAGGGGCGCCGAGAATCCTGTGATCTCCTGGGCCCTACGGAGCCTCTCCTCTAGCTCCCCCGGGTCTATGCCGGCGGAGTGGAAGTAGAGGAGAATATTCTCCCTGACTGTAAGGGTGGGGACGAGGCGCGGATGCTGGTATACCATGGCGATGCCGTTCCGTATGCCGTCGACAGTGCTCCTAAGCCTTACCCTCCTCCCGCGAATGATTATCTCTCCCCGTGTCGGCCTTATCTCCCCGTAGAGTATACGCATCAGGGTGGTCTTCCCAGCCCCATTCTCTCCGAGTATTGCGTGTACTAGGCCGGGGTAGAGGCGGAGGTCCACGCCGTCCAGCGCCTTAACCCCGTCGGGGTAGACCTTGACGATGCCCCTGAGCTCTACGATGGGCTCCGGCAAAGTAATCGTATCCCCGGGGTTAGGAGTATTAATGAGGGGTTGAAAATAAGGGAATTGGATGTTAGGACCCCTTAGGCGGGGCTAGGAGCCCTGTACCGCCGCCTGCAGGTTGCCCTTCTCCAGCTCCTTGATAATGTTCTGGTACTGGTCATGGCTGGTGGGGTTGACGAACTTTATCTTCCCACTGATGATCTCATGCTTGAGCTGGTCTACCAGGTGCCAGGCGGTATCGTCTATGTACTTCTTCCTCTGCTGCATAACTATCTTTACGACGTCGTCGGGTGTTAGGCCCTTCGGCAGCTTGCCCTCCTGGGCGGCTATCTCTGCGAAGTACTTGATTATCTTGGCGTCGCTTATCCCGAGTGCTCCCTCCTTTAGCCCTAGGCTGTGGATGCCGCCGGTGAAGTTCCCATAGTATACGTCCCTTATAGCGTCGTATACGGCTACGTCAACCCTCTTCAACCCGCTTAGTATGATGTGGTAGGGGTCGTACCACTCCTGGCTGGCATCCTCTCCGATCGCCACAACATTCTTACCCTGCTGTGCCGCCTCTCTTACCGCGTCGAACATTCCAAGGTGTGTTAGGCCGGCGAGCCCGTAGAAGACGCATACTCCCTGGGCTATCATCTGCTCGGTTGTCTGCTTGCCGACCTGCGGGTCGCCGAAAGTGCCGGTGTATGTCCATACGAGGGTGACGTTGGTTCCCTCCTGCTTGTTGTAGTACTGGATGCCGTAGAGGTATCCCTCGTGGAACCTCCAAAGCGGCGGTATATCCATGCCGGCTACTGCCCCAGCCTTACCGCACCCTATATTATGGGCTATATCGGCCGCGAGAACCCCCACCAGCGATGCGACCTCCTGCTCCCTGAAGACGTAGGCTGCCAGGTTCTTGATCGGCTTCTGCGGGGCGGCGTCTATGAGGGCGTACTTCTGGTCGGGGAACTTGGGGGCCACCTTGCTCATAGCGTCTAGCCATAGGAAGCCCACGCCTATTATGAGGTCGTACTTGTGGCTCTTGCTCACACTGGTTAAGAGGCTCTCCATGACGTCGGTGCTCTGGGGGGTCTGGTAGTGGACCTCGACGCCTAGCTCCTTAGCGGCTCTCTCAGCGCCCATAACAGCCATATCGTTGAAGCTCAGGTCTCCCTTACCGCCGACGTCGAATAAAACTAGAACCCGGATCTTTTTCTTCGTAGTTGTAGCCGCAGGCTTAGAAGTTGTGACGGTAACTCCAGGGGGCGACGTGGTCGTAGCTGATGTCCCCTTTCCTCCGCCACGCCCCAGATAAACGGCGGCCCCGGCAATTATGAGAATTATTATGATAATAGCGGCGACGATAGCCCCGGTACTAGCGCCTCTCTTATGCCTGCCCGACAATACGTGGATCCCTCTCTGATTCAATTGTGAATACTATGTGGCAATTAAACCCTTTACACGGTGAAATAGCCCACGGAGTAATTGTGGCTTGGCGCCATGTATCCTTACATGAGTGCCCCGTGTAATAGCATGGACAGACACTTCTATACGCGGCTACTAAGCCTTCTCTACCAATGTAGCCTAGACCGGGATACGAGTAGTTGGCCGCCCGCATAATAGGGAAGCCGAGAGAGCCAAGCGTTGGAGGAATGCTAGTACTATCGTGGATAATAGGACTCCTACTCGCAGGGTCACTAGATACTATCGGGGTATTACTGGCAATCGCCGGGTTATTGTTGAACTTCTTCACCTTCGATGCGACAATGGACGCGATGAGGGCTCGCAAGGCTAAGAGGTGGCTCCTCCTCGTAGCCCTCAACTCTGCGCCATACGTGGCGGGCATAGCCTACTGGGGGAGCAGGGTAATCCTTCCCATCCTAGTAGGCCTAGCAGTCCTCTCCCTGCACCTGGTGCTTGCGGTCCGCCTAGGCTGGAAAAGCCCGGCGACGTATATCTTCGGCGCTAGCATACCAGTGCTCCCAGAACTACTCACACCCGCCTTAGTGTCGGGGTCGGCTCGAATAGGGGCGTGGATAGCATGGCTCCTCCTAACATTCTACGCCGTGACAACTGCGGCCTACGTGGAGACTAGGCTAGCATATCGGAGGATGGACCCGAGGGTTCCCCTGGTGACTTGGCTTCCAAGCCTCACCCTAGTCCCCTTATGCCCCATGTTGCTCGTGGCGATGCTAGAGCCCTGGTTCAAGGTCGCCTCCAATCTCAGGGGGAGACGCCTGGTGGGGGACCCTCAGGGTATAAGGAGGATGGGTTGGATAGAGCTCTCCCGCCTCTTCCTCTTCGCGTTCCTCGTGGCCCTGCTAGCTAGGATGTACTGTTAAGTGTTTATTTCCTTATTGAATAATAGTATTACCAAGGCTATTTAATAGACAAGATGGTACAATACTGTAAAAGTGCAGGTGGAGAACATGGCGGACGCGGCTACAACAGCAGACTACATAAACAGCCTGATATGGACCCTGTTCTGGCTACTCTTCTTCGCCGCCATGATCTCACCCTTCCTAAGCACCAGGAGGCTGCAGGCGGCGAGGCTAGCACTGATCCGGTTAATGGAGAAAAGGTATGGGTGGAGAGTCATAACAATGATCCATAGGGAGGAGAAGATAAGCTTCCTCGGAATACCGATAAGGAGGTTCATAGACATAGAAGACTCCGAGGCAGTGCTAAGGGCGATAAGAACAACTCCCCCCGACAAGCCCATAGCCCTAATACTACACACACCCGGAGGCCTAGTCCTGGCGGCGAGCCAGATCGCTAGGGCGTTGAAGAGGCACAAGGGCAAGAAGATAGTAATAGTACCCCACTATGCAATGAGCGGGGGAACCCTCATAGCACTAGCCGCCGACGAGATAAGAATGGACCCCAACGCCGTCCTAGGCCCCCTAGACCCACAGCTAGCAATGGGCCCCCAGGGCCCCATAGCGCCGGCGCCAAGCATCGTGAAGGTCGCAGAGATGAAAGGTAAGGACGCTCAGGACTCAACACTGCTCATGGCCGACGTGGCGAAGAAGGCCATAGATGAGATGAGGGAAGTCATAGTAGAGCTACTCCGGGACAAGATGGGGGAGGAGAAGGCCAAGGAGCTAGCAGTACTCCTAACAGAGGGCAGATGGACCCACGACTACCCGATAACCTTTGAGAAGGCCAAGGAGCTCGGCCTCCCAGTGAAGGACGACGTCCCGCCCGAGGTCTACGAGCTAATGGAGCTGTACCCGCAGTCCCCCTACAACAGGCCTGGAGTAGAGTTCATACCTCAGCCCGCTCCCGCGCCTGTTCACAGGAACCATTCGGGTACTAGTCGTCATTAACGCTCTGGGCCGCTCCTTACCCAGAATACTTCTTTACCTTATTATTTTATTAGCCCTCAACGATCCTGGGATTCCTCTTGTACTCAGCCTTTACCACGAATGGGAAGGCTATCGTAGTTATCATTGCCATCGCTACTATCGTGGTGTAGAGCTCTGGGCCTATGAGGTTGTATCTTAGGGCTATGAGGGTTAGTATCATGCCGAGGGTCCCCCTAGCATTCATCCCCCAGCCCATGAACCAGAGCTGGCGGAGGGTGAGGTTGCTGAATGGCTTGGCTAGGAGGGTCCCCCCGATCTTGCCGAGGAACGCGATAGTGGTTATCACTACTAGTTCAACGGGGTACTCCACTATGTATTTGACATTGAACTCGAGGCCTATTACTATGAAGAAGAACGGGACGAGAAACCCCATTAGCAGCCTCTCAAGCGTCTCTACGGCCTCATCGTTAGCCTCCAGCAAGTCCGGCCTATCCTTGGCCGCCCGGTGGACGCTATACTGGAGGAAGAAGCCCCCTAGTATTGCACCGATGACTGGTCCGAGCTCGAAGAGGGCGCCTAAGGCCGAGTAGAGGAGTAGTAGGGAGAGGTAGAACCAGAGGTACTCGCTCTTATCAGCCCTATACCTCCGTAGCACCACTGCCGTAGCGAGGGATAGGGCGTAGGATAAGGCTAGGTATGCTAAGGCATAGATTGTAAGCTTGAAGGCCACCCCGTGGAGGCTACCGCTCTCGATAAGCGCTAGTGCGAGGGCTAGGGCTATCACCTCCATGACGTCATCGACGACGGCGGCGAGGAGGGTGACGGCTCCTATCCTAGTATTCAGTATTCCGAGCTCCATGTAGACCTTAGTAGTGATTTCCTCGGCGGTGACTCCGAGGACGATGCCGACTATGAAGGCGCCCTTCCAGTCGTAGCCGAGGCTGAGGGTGTAGGCATAGCCGAGGGTGAAGGGGACAGTAAAGCTCAGCAGGGCTATGGCGACCCCCTCCCTGCTAGCCCTCTTAAGCTTATCAAGCTCTATCTCGAGGCCAGCAAGAGCCAAGAGCAGTAGTGCTCCGATCTCTCCGAGGGCCCCAATAGTACCGATAGCCTTAGAGTCCAGGAGCCCATACTTGACCACGGGCACCCCAAGGATTATGCCCGCAGTGATCTCTCCAACCATCTCCGATATATCGAGCTTCTTGAATAGTGTTGAGACCGCGTAGGCTAGGAAGAATGCTAGGGCGACACTAACAATCCACCTGTCAGCTTCTGGGACGAAAGACAGCCAACTGGCGGAAGGCGTCGTCGTCACTGGCATCGCCACTGCCGTCGAAGGAGAAGCCTGCGACCAGGGTAATATGTGGGTAGCTAGAAGCTTGGGGGCTCCACTACGCTCCTCGCAATCTCACGGGCCTCCTCGAGCCTAGCCTGGTGCTCTTCGAGGAACGCCTTGAGCCGCTCAGCACCCATCCTCTTACACTCTCCGCACAGCATGGTTCCGCTGCGGCAGTCCCTGTAGATCCTCGCTAGCTCGTTGTCATCTGGTACCAGGTGGTAGAGGTATAGGTCGTAGACGGTGCACTTCTCCGGCTCTCCGCCAAGCCTTCTCTGCTCCTCGGCAGTAGCCCGCCCGCCAGTTAGAGCCCTCATGAACTTTCTCACGGCTACGTCCGGGGGGTCTGTTAGGAATATGGTGTAGTCCGGCCTGCTACTGCTCATCTTAGCCCCGTCGAGCCCCCTTATCAACTTGTGATAGGTGGCGGCGGGCCTCTCGAGGTGGACCACGCCCCGGAGCCTCTCGCACAGGTCCCTTGTCAGCCGGATGTGGGGGTCCTGGTCGGCCCCCACGGGAACTACGACCCTCTTGTAGCCGCCGTACTCGTCTAGCTCCGGATGGAGTATGTCCGCGGCCTGCGTGAGGCTCGCAACGACCTTGCTGGGCGTTAGGTCTCCGTAGATAGCCTCCATCTCTGCCGCTGTCACCTTGCCGGAGAATAGCTGGATTAGCCGGTAGTAGGGGGTCCCCCGGTTCGTCTGGAAGTAGAAGTCGGTCTTATCGGGGTCCAGGCCTAGGGCGATGAGGTTCGCCACGTATTCCTCGATGCCTAGTCTTATGATCTCCCTCCTGGGAAGCCTCCTCACCGCGTAGGCTTCAGCGTCTGCGAGTGCTATGAAGACCTTCGCGCCGAAGACCCTCTGCATGTATATGAGCTGGTCTGCCGTGAGTTTGTGGCCGAAGTGGAACCGGCCGCTGGGCATGAAGCCCGTGATGATCGCTATCTTCTCCCCTTTCATGTAGCCTTCAACGATGACCTTGTCGAAGTCCCTGTGGCCGAAAATAATGCCCCTCCTCATGTGTAGGCTCGGGGGCAGGCCGGCTTCCCTTATCTTCGGGATGACTTCTGCGAAGGGCCTTATACCGAAGACCCTCCTTAACCGGTCGTAGTCCTTTACCTCGACCGTGCCCCATGGGTCGAGCCTCTCCTCAGCCACCAGGATGCACCCCTAGTGCTCCTTATGGTAGTAGCCTCTCGGGGTCCCTCGGTAGTAGCCTCGCCTCCCTGATATTCTCTAGGCCTAGGCTTTGCATCACTATCCTCTCGAGGCCCATCCCTGCGCCGCCGTGTGGCGGGGCGCCGTGCTTGAAGAAGTCCAGGTAGAACTGGAATGACTCGGGGTTTAGTCCCTTGTCTCGCAGGTTCTCTAAGAGCTTCTCGTATCTGTGCTCTCTCTGGCTCCCAGTTACGACTTCGAGGCCCTTCATTAGGAGGTCGAAGCCGTAGGTCCACTCGGGCTCGTCTGGCTTCCTCATAGTGTAGAATGGCCTTGAGGCCCACGGGTACTCGGTCACGAAGACCAGGTCTGAGTCGTACTTCTCGGAGAAGTACTTGCCCAGGAGCCTCTCGCCCTCTGGGTCTAGGTCCTCGCCGTAGGGTATTTTCTTCCCATACTCCTCCTCGAGTATCTTGTAGGCCTCCCTCATGGTTACCCTGGGGACCTCGCGGGGGACCCTCAGGGAGGCCTGGAACTCTTCAACTATGGGCTTAACCCGGGGGTCCCTGGCCATGCCGTCGGCGAGCCTGCGGAAGAAGCCCTCCACCATAGCCATGACGTCTTCGGGCCCTTCTATGAAGCCGAACTCGATGTCCATGCTATGGTACTCTGTTAGGTGCCTGGTGGTGTGGTGGGGCTCGGCCCTGAAGACGGGGCCTATCTCGTACACCCTCTCGAGCCCGGCTATGACCGCCATCTGCTTGTAGAACTGGGGGCTCTGCGCTAGGTAAGCCTCCCTGCCGAAGTATATCACCGGGAATACCTCGGCCCCGCTCTCCGTCCCGGCGGCTACTATCTTGGGGGTGAATATCTCGACGAAGCCATTCTCCGTATAGTAGTCGCGGAAGACTCTGGCTACCCACGCCTCGAACTGGAAGACCATGTTGACTCTCGGGTTCCTCGCGTCGAGCCACCTATAGTTCAGCCTAGTGGCCAGGCCCGCCTCGAGGCTGGTGTCGGGCTCGAGGGGTAGTGGTTCCACAGGCTGGCTCAGGACTATGAGCTTGTCAGCCTTAACCTCCACTCCGAACTTACTCCTAGACTCTACCAATACGCCCTCGAAGCACACGACAGCCTCTAGGCGGAGATCCCCCGCCTTCTCCACTACATCCTCGGGGGACTCCCCCTTCTTCACTACGACCTGGAGTACCCCGGTCCTGTCGCGTACGAGGATGAACTTGAGCCGGCCCAGGTCCCTTATATTGTGTACCCAGCCGCACACCCTAACCCTCTTACCCAGCAATTCATGCTTCCTAGCGTAGATGTCCGCTATGAAGAGGTCCTTCAGCAATATGCCGTGCCCCTCCAGGCAAGCCCTCCCTGCTCAAGCACACTGGAGGGGCCTGGATGAGGCTTTAAAGGGAACCCCGCTTATCCATGGGCGAAGAGGTGGCAAGCTAGTGGCGGTATTCTACGTGACGACGCCAATATACTATCCGAACGCTCCGCCACACCTGGGACACGCATACACCACGGTATACGCCGACATACTTGCAAGGTACCACCGCTTAAGGGGAGACGAGACCTTCTTCCTAACAGGGACCGACGAGCACGGCCTCAAGCTCCAGAGGGCCGCGGAGAAGCGGGGGATACACCCGAAGGAGTTCGTCGACGAGATGGTTGAAAAATACAAGTGGTACTGGAGACTCCTAGACATAAGCTACGACCGCTTCATAAGAACCACCGACGAGGACCACGAGGAGGTAGTTGAGTGGGCCCTCCAGGAGCTCTGGAAGAAGGGCCTAGTCTACAAGGCCAAGTACGCCGGCTGGTACTGCGTTGACTGCGAGAAGTTCTACAGTGAGGGGGAATACGAGGTAGTCGAGAGCAAGCCCTACTGCCCCATTCATAAGAAGCCCCTCGAGTGGCTCGAGGAGGAGACGTACTACTTCAAGCTAAGCGAGTTCCAGGAAGACGTGGCAAGGATACTCTCCAGCGGTGACAGGGTCTACCCCAGGCAGTACGCGGGAGAAGTCCTCGGGAAGATAAGAGACGAAGGCCTCAGGGACGTGAGCATAGCCAGGCCCAGGGAGAGAGTTTGGTGGGGCATACCCCTACCCT
>WAOR01000082.1 GCA_015521175.1 Thermodiscus sp. | reverse complement strand
GCTTGCAAGTATAGTAATAGTGTGCTAGTCTACTCTAAAGTGGATATCCAGGGCGAGTACCAGGGCAAAGAATTCAGTATTCATCTTGAGGCGTCTCTGGCCAACACTACGATACCTGGTGTTAGGCCTTATGAGGCAAGTAGGGGCGGCGTAAATGCCCTGGTCCTAGCCGGTGCTGGAATAGCTGTCGTGGTCGCTATTATAGCAGTATTATTATTGAAAAGACACTAGGATAATATAATTTATATTCGTATAAATTTTTCTCGGAAGTGTAGGAGTTAACAGTGGTTCGGTGTTACATTAGGGATCCTTCCCCTTGTGGAGGCCAATAATATATAGCTCCTCGATATAAAGGGCTCCTTGGGGCTCCTGGAAGTGACGAAAACCTCATCGCTGAGACAGCTGGCAAGGCTACTAGGCTATATCAGGGGGAAAACACTAGAATTCAGCCTCTCAATAGTGCTCGTAATACTCGTCGCCTATACTAGCGGTTTAATCCCTGTCCTCACCAGGGACGCTATAGATAAAGGACTATCCCAGGCCAACCTCCACCTCTCACTATACTACAGTATCCTTATACTCCTCGTAGCAGTCCTAAACGGGCTCTTCAGCTTTGCTGGGAGAATACTCCTGGTCAGGGCCTCGCAACACGCAGTATACCGCCTCCGGGTTGAGGCATTCGACTCGATACTTCGCCAGGGCCTTGAGTTCTTTAATAAAACACTGACGGGCCAGTTGATAAGCAGGATTACTAATGACGCCGAGAGGATAACCGGGTTCTTATCATTCAGGCTGCGTATGCTCGTGTACTCCAGCTTCCTTATCGTAGTCTCACTCTACTATATGGCTCGGATGAGCAGGCTCCTCACAGCGATCGCAGCTCTAACCATACTGGCAGCGGTCTTGCTAAACTACACCTATGCTAAGAGGGTACGCCCAGTCTACGACGAGATAAGACACCAAACAGGAGTCTTAGCGTCGATAGCCTCCGGAACACTAGCAGGCATCCGCACTGTTAAAGCCCTCACCGCCGAAGACTACGCCTACCAGGGCTTCGAGCGGGAGAACTCGAGACTCTTTAACTTGAGCGTTAAAGCCTCCAGGATTAGCGCCTTCTACGGCAACAGCCCGTTCCTCGTGATAGGCCTAGCTATGAGCGCAATGCTATACTATGGCAGTACGGCGATTCTCCAGGGAGCACTCACTGTTGGAGAACTAGTCGCCTTCCTAACCTACATGCTAACCCTAATGTGGCCGCTCCGCGCCCTAGGCTTCATACTAGGAGACATCCAGCGGAGCCTAGCAGCTGCTACGAGGCTCTTCGAGATCATAGACACCGCTCCTCCGCCCGCTGATGGAGAGGTTGAGTTGGAGGATTCCAAGGGTGAGGTTGAGGTCCGCGATGTTTGGTTCACCTACGAGACTGGTAAAACGGCGCTACGCGGAGTGAGCCTGCATGTGAAGCCGGGAGAGAAAGTGGTCATTATCGGGCCTCCAGGGTCGGGGAAGAGTACTCTACTCAAGATCATAGCCGGACTTTACAAGCCGGATAAGGGGCGAGTATTAATCGACGGCGTACCCGTTGAGAGGATAAAGAAGAGTAGCCTACGGAGAATACTTGCATACGTGCCCCAGGAGCCGTTCATATTCAACAGAAGTATCAGGGATAACATCGCCTTGTGGGACCCGCTTGTAAGCGAGGAGGATATAGTAAAGGCCGCCAAGATAGCGAAGATCCACGACACAATAGCCAGGCTCCCGCAGGGTTATGATACAATAGTAGGCGAAAGAGGGATTACCCTCTCCGGCGGGCAACGGCAGAGGATCGCTATCGCGAGAGCCCTAGCTAGGAAGCCTAAGATACTCCTCCTCGACGACCCGGTGTCTAACCTTGACGCTGAGACTGAGGAAGCTCTAGTACGAGACCTCAGGGACGCCCTGAGGGGGAGAACCACGATCATCGTTTCCCAAAGGCCTTCACTTGCCAGGATCGCTGATAGAGTTGTGTACCTAGTCGATGGTAGGGTGGCCTGGGAGGGACCCCCTAGCAGGCTACTGGAGAAGGCTCCAGCGGCTAGGAGCGTTGACAGGGGGAGAAGAAGGAATGGCGGCGCGTAGAGAGTACTCTACCCTAGCCCTCACGAGGCGGTTCCTATCGGAAGCGCTTGTTCACAAGCGCCTCCTCCTATTATCCTCGCTATCCATAGTTGGAGCCACGCTTGCAACCCTAGCCTCACCCTACATTCTCAAAGTAGCCATAGACCAGTACATTCTAAAGCACAGGTTCGAAGGCCTCTGGCTCGTGGCCAGCCTCTACCTTCTAGCCCTAACAGGACAATGGCTCTTCAACACGCTCCAATTCTACTATACACAAGTGTTCGGCCAGCAGGTGCTACGGGAGCTGAGGGCTAGACTATTCGAAAAGGTCCTCCACGCCCACCTTGACTTTTACAAGGAGAAGAGCACGGGGGACCTCGTATCGAGGATTATAAATGATACGAGCATGGTGAACGAGATACTAGTCACCGGCCTCTTGGGAGGCCTTGCGAACATTCTAACGGTTGCGGGGATCGTGGCGGCGATGTTTCTCCTCGATGTAAAGCTAACCCTCGCAGTCCTAGCCAGCATACCCGTAATGATCATAGTTGCCAAGTATTTCGGAGGGCGTATGCGCAAGTCCTACCGCGCGACGAGAGTGAAGATCGCGAGGCTCTCAAGCATCGTCGAGGAGAGCGTGTCCGGGATCGAGACAATCAGGTCCTTCGGTGGAGAGAAGGCTGTGCACTCAGAGTTCTCCGGGGCCGCAATGGACACCGCCAGAGCCTACATGAAGGTAGCGGTATACATGGGGCTGTTCTGGCCACTAATGAGCATAGCAAGCCTCCTCTCCATAATTATCGTGCTGACATATGGAAGCTACCTTGCCATCCAGGGAGCGACGAGTATCGGAGTCGTCGTTGCCTTCATCCAGTATGCTCAGAGGTTTAGGGGGCCCATAAACAATGTTGTGAGCATGTATGATAGTCTTCAATCAGCCCTAGCAGCGCTCGAGAGAATATACGAGGTTCTAGACGATGAAAGAATTGAGGATTACGAGGGCGTGAACGTTGAGAGGCTCGAGGGCTGGATAGAGTTCCAAGACGTATGGTTCGAGTACGAGCCTGGCAGGCCTGTTCTCAGAGGGGTCAGCTTCCAAGTAAGAAAGGGGTTAAAAGTGGCACTTGTAGGGGAGACAGGTGCTGGCAAGACAACAATCGCCAGCCTCATACTCCGCTTCTACGACCCCTCTAGAGGCCGAATTCTCCTAGACAAGCGGGATTCTAGGATGCTATCGAGGAGGGCTGTAAGGAGGCGTATAGGATATGTGCCCCAGGAGCCCTACCTCTTCCCTGGAACCGTTATGGAGAACTTATTGATAGGCAACCCTAGAGCTTCTAGGGAGGAGGCTATCGAGGTGTGCAAGAGGCTAGGAGTCCACGATTTTATCATGAAGCTTCCAAAGGGTTATGACACCCCTGCAGGAGAGGCGGGGAAGCTATTATCAGTGGGAGAGAGACAGCTTATATCAATAGCGAGAATTATGCTCCGCAACCCCGATATAGTTGTCCTCGATGAGGCGCTATCGAGCGTCGACCCCGAGACCGAGGATAAGGTAACTAGGGCATTGCTAGAACTAATGGAGGGGAGAACTAGCATAATAATAGCACACAGGCTCTCAATTACAAGACACGCTGATAAGGTCATCGCTATAAGAGATGGCAGAATCGTGGAGGAGGGACCGCCAGGCGAACTGTTGAGAAAGCATGGGTACTACTACCAGCTCTACTCCTCACAGCTAGCCAGGGAGAGAGCGGTCATGGGAAGAGGCTAGGCCTTCACGCCACCATTGACGGGTAGAACCATGATTTTCTCCGGCGGGATATGTAAGCTAAGCCTGTCTCCGACCTCTACCCTCTCCTCGGGTGGCAGGTAGACTACGAGGCTCGCCTCGCCCACCCGGACTTTCAACTCCCGTTTATCACCTAGGAACATTACCGTCTCAACCTTGCCCTCGAACACGTTCTCCAGGTCTGTAGGAGACGCTTTACGGAAGCCCTCCGGCCTCATAATAGCGTAGCCATCCCCGTCCTCTACAAGGCTCGCCGCTAGTAGCCGGACACCCATCCCTTCAACTTCCACCTCAGCATAGCCATTTCTGTGGCCCACTACTCTAGCCTTCAACATGTTGCTCCTGCCCAGGAAGCCTGCAACGAAGAGGTTCCTCGGCCTATAATAGAGCTCCTCTGGCGTTCCAACCTGCTGGAGCCTACCCTTATATATGACTGCTATCCTATCGCTCATGCTCAACGCTTCAACCTGGTCGTGGGTTACATAGACCGTTGTTATCCCTAGCCTTCTCTGGAGCCTCTTCAACTCCTCCCTCATCTCTACCCTCAATTTAGCATCTAAGTTACTCAATGGCTCGTCGAGTAGGAGTACATTTGGCTCTACTACTAGGGCTCTCGCGAGCGCTACCCTCTGTTGTTGCCCACCGCTTAACTGCAAGGGATACCTGTTCTCCGTGCCTTCGAGGTCAAGTAGCTCGAGAGCCCATCTCACCTTCTTGCGGATCTCCTCCTCCGGTACTTTCCTGAGGCGTAGCCCGTATGCTATGTTATCGTAGACGGTCATGTGGGGCCATAGGGCGTAGTTTTGGAATACCATTGCTGTCCCCCGCTCGTATGGCTTTAGGAAGGTCACGTCTCTATCGTCGAAGTAGACGTGGCCCTCCTCGGGTATCTCGAACCCGGCGATAATCCTTAGCACCGTCGTCTTTCCGTGACCGCTGGGTCCTATGATTGTGAAGAATTCTCCCTCCTCGATTTCGAATGATACGTGGTCTACTGCTACCACGTTGCCGAAAACCTTCGTAACGTTATCTAAGCGTATCCTAGTCATCAGCTAGACACCCTACACGTCAAACTGCCAGGGGTCAGCCATGTATCGACTCCCAACTTGGAGGATTAAAATTATGGAACACCTCTATGCTCCTATGAAGGCATAGCTCTGCTTCAACCCTAGTATTATCAGCATTATCGCTGCTAGCTGGAAGAGTATAAGGAGTACTCCCATCGCGGCGACATACTGGATGCCTGCTAGTTGCCCTCCAATATAGATATTCTTCATGTAGAAGGTCATAGGCGCTTGATCCGGCCTAAGGCTACCTATCGTGACGCTCGTCGATACCTCTGTGCTTATGTAGATGAAGCCTATCACTGCACCGCTGACAATGTAGGTTACTATTAGTGGTAGGACTATGCCAGCAATCGTCTTAAGCCTCGTCGCTCCGAGATTCATCGCCGCCTCCTCGAGGCCCTCGTGTACTTGGCTATAACCGGCGTAGATGCTCCTCACCACGAAGGGCAACTTCCTAATAGTATAGGCAATTATCAGGACCACCCATGCCTGGAATACTGTCGGGCCGCTCGTAGGATCGAGTGGAGTATTGCTGAAGAGGTCTGCGAAGAAGTAGAAGTAGCCTAGGGCGACTACCAGGCCTGGTATTGCTATGGGTATGGTTGCCAGCACGTCTAGGGTTGAGGTTAGTATGCGTATCTTCGTCCTGCTGACAGCGTAGCCTATCATTAAGGCGAGGACGATCGCTATTACCACCGCTGTTAGGGCGTAAGTGAGCGTGTTCCTGATATACATGAATATGTTGGGATTAGTAAATAGTTCGAGAAAGTACTTGGCGCTCGCCGTGTGGAGGTTAATGCTGAACTCTGTCGGCTTCATCATGTTAAAAGCGAGCATTATGACTCCTAGCTGGGGCATCATAGTCCACACTATTAGGGGTAGTAGAACTAGATATACGACGAGGAGGCCTTTCCACCCTAGCTTACGCTCTCTCGGGGTCCAGCGCCCGCCTCTACTAATCATAGCGTAGCTCCTCATCCCGATATAGTTCCTGATGACAAGGAAGCTGGCGACTGCTAGAAATAACATTACGAATCCTAGAGCGGCGATCTCCGGGCTTACTATACCCGTCTGACTGGTGAAGCTGCTGTAGATCTGGTAGCTCATAAGGTTTCGCTCCTGGAAGACTATAGGCGCTCCCAAGTCCTCAAGGCTGAAAATGAATACTATGATGGAGCCCGACGCTATACCGGGAAGCGCTAGGGGGAGTGTAACGCTCGTGAATAAGCGGAGGCCCTTAGCTCCCAGGTTTTCCGCTTGCTCCTCCAGGTTGGGGTCTATGCTTAGGAAGGCGCTGTAGGCGTTGAGGTATACGATCGGGTAGAAAGCCATTATCTGAGCTACCGTTACGCCTGCAAGCCCCCTAACATCTACTAAGAATCCGAATAAGTGGCTCGTGATCATAGAGATTGGACCAGTCATGCCGAAGAGGAGTTTTATAACATAGCTGTTAATGAAGGGGGTCACGAATAACGGGATAACCGCTAGGAGCCTTATGAGGGTTTTACCCGGGAACTTGTAACGGGCAAGTACGAATGCCACGATCATTCCTAACAGTGTTGCAACACTTGTCACTATTGTCGCATTGATGAGGCTATTAAGTAGTACCCCATAGTTCGTGCCGTCTATGACAAGTACACGGCGTCCCCCAACAATCTGCCATGCCCAGGCTACGTCTCCGGCAGTATTCGTCTTAACGTATCTCGGCGACGTGAATATTCTCACGAAGTTCTCATAGAAGGGTGTTCCAGGAGGCGTTATGAAAGCGTTCCACAGCATCATTAAGACCGGGACTACAAGGAACACGATGAGAACTGTTAAGCCAACTATCAGGAATGTTAGTATAACCTTGTCTAGCTTAAAGAAGCTCATCCTCAACCTCTTACGCCAGGGAATCCTTACCTCCACCTTGACAGTCCGCCGCCTTCTCTCAGCCAGGTAGGCTGACATGTGTACTACCACGAGGGGGAAGAGAAGTATGCCCACAGCCATTGGGAGTCCTGGGAGGCGTAGCAGGAGGATCATTACATCATAGATGTAGGCGATCATTACTAGGAAGCTGAGGCCGAAGCTATACTTTATCTTATACGTATCGAGCCCCGCGATGTAGACGAGTAGCGCTAGTACTCCTGCTACAAGCCAGCCAGAGAGTGTTACGAGCCAGCCTCTCACGCCTGCAAGGAAGGCTACATAGTAGATTAGGGCTCCTAGTAGTCCTAGTATGAATAGGTGCTTGGCCTTATACTTCGGCTCCCTGACAGGGCTAGCCACGATGTTTCACCAACCCCGAGGGTGAGTGACCCTTTGAGGCGCCTGGCTTCTCCAGGCTTCGCTCCGGATAATGACTGGTTTTGCCCTGTGGGGAATTAAAAAGGAGGAGGATAATGAGTTGTGAGGAGCCTCTTAGCAACCCCCTACTTTCTTAGTACCACTGCGGCTCCAGCAATTATAATTATTATCACGATTATTGCTATAGCTAGCTCAGTCGTACTAGTTCCGCCCTTAGCCTTTCCTTGCGTGGTGGTTTGAGTACCTGTAGTGCTCGTACTCGAGGCCTGGCCGCCCTGTAGTATCTGCTGTAGGGCCTGATAGGCGTTCTGATACCTGTGCCTGGCACCGTCTTCCCACTCGCTCATTAGTGCCTGGTATATGCTTGGGTTGGAGATCTTCTTGTTTATCTTTATAGCATACTCCTTAGTGAATGTGACCATTTGACCAGTAACGGGGTCCTTGAACTTGAAGGGCTGAGTTAACAGGTTTACGAGCTTGTTGAACTGTTCCTTCGTGATCTTGCCTTGGAGGTATGCCTTAGCGATGGCTGCCCAGGCCCTTTGGAGAGCGTCGTGCGCGTTGACTAGGGTTGCCTTGAAGTAGAACTGCATTGGCCTCTCAGTGTAGCTTGCGAGTGTTTCATTGAATGGTATTCCCTTGGTGGTCGTAGCTGTCTTGTAGGCCTGGAGTAGGTCTTTCCTCTCCTTTCCTATTGTAGTGTTGAAAACGTGAGGATTAATTGGTAGCCTGTTAATGTCCGGGTCTAGCCATATTTGCTGGCCGCCGTACTCGCTTAGTACCCATGCAACGAATGCCGCGGCTTGCACAGGGTAGCGGGTACCTTTGATTATCGCTATTGGGTCTGCGTTGACTATTGTGAGGCCCTTCGGCAGGATGTACTCGCAAGCTGGGTTCTGGTGCATAGCGGTGTAACCATAGAAGTCTATCGTTATACCAGCGGCTATGTCACCGAGTATTACTGCGTCCCTTACGCCGCTACTTGAATCATAGATCTTGGAGTTAGCGGCCATTAGTGTTAGTATCTTCCAGCCCTGGTCCCAGCCGTAGGCTTGGAGGACAATCTCGTACATCCTAGTGTTGCTCGTGCTCATTGTCGGGTCCGCAATACCTATTAGTGGCGTGGCTGGTAGCTCCTTGGCGTAGATGGGCTTCGTTAAGTCAGCCCACGTCTCGGGCGTGGGCAGGTTGTATTCTTTGAGAACCTTGTGGTTAACGGTGATTCCGAAGCTACTAATGGCAGCGCCTATCCAGTGGATGTACCCGTCTGTGCCATTCTTATAGGTAGGTACTCCTGCAATAGTCTTCGGGATCTTAGACATCTCGTAGAGTATGGCCCAGTAGGCTGGCTGCGCCTTCACGTTGATAGGCTCGAGATATCCGAGGCTGTCAATATAGTTGAAAAGTGTGGGACCACCGCCCCATGCCACGTCGATCGGCCTACCCCTCTCTATGCTTTTCTTAATATAGGTTTCCCACTGCTCGGGGCCGGCCTGGACGAACTGAATGTTCTTTATTCCTAGCTCCTTTGCAACAGGCGAGTTTAGGAATTTTTCCCTCGTCTTCTCGAGGATCGTTGACTCGTGCCTAGTGATAATTACTAGAGTCACTCCCTCCTTGTGGGGGAGGCTCTTAAGATAGCTTAGCCAGGGGAAGGGCTCTTTAGCATTACCCCAAGGCCATTGTTGCGTAGCTGCCTTGGCGTGCGTGGCAACGAGGAGCGGTGATGCTAGGAGTAGGGCTAGGAGTACCAGAGCCAGAGCGCTCCTCAACGGTCTCACCATGGAATTAGGCGGGTACCCTGAGAGGGATTAAGCGCTTTTTCGCGGTCCCAAAGGCTAATACTCCTCCTTCACTGGTAGTACTATTCACCCAAACTTATCCTACCAGAGTCCGAAAATGCTTGGCGCCTCGTGGGCCTACATGGGAGATTTCATTTGCCTATCTAAAAGTAGGGGCTCTTTCCCGGTTAAAGCACGGCATTACTAGCTGTAGGGTATGCGAGGGTATGACTTCTCTCCCTTCATGCTATTTGTATTGATAGCTGTTACCGAGGCGGAATCCTTTAAATGGCATTGGTTTGGCCCGGTTTAATCGAGAACCTGTCAGGGGGAATCTCATGAAGAAGGCAATTCTGGGCATAGTAATGATCGCCCTCTTCGTCGCCGCTCCACTAGCCTTCTCCCACGCACTCGTCGCCCATGCTGCCACGAAGAAGATTACAGTCGCAGTGGACCTCTCGCATGGCGAGAGCGAGAAATACCTCGGCTATATTCAGGGTAACATAACCTTTGTCAAATGGGTGAATATTACCAAAGGGCCTATAACCTATGATATGCTAAAGAATATTGACGTATTTATAATCGGTCAGCCAACCGTAGCTTTCTCGCCAGACGAGATGGACGCCATCGCCAAGTGGCTACAGGACGGTGGCCGCATTCTCTGGGTCGCCGGAGACAGCGACTATGGTAACGGGTACAAGACCCAGGAATACGTGAACGACCTGCTACAGTACATAGGAGCCAAGCTCAGGGTTGAGTACGCGAGCTTCTACGATGACATCCACAACGCTGGAGCCTTCTACAGGGTGCTTGTCCAGGTCAAACCTGACAACGTGCCAGAACTCAACACGAGCATAATCAGTCAGGGCATCACACGACCAATACTGGCCCACGGCCCCGCTCCACTCATATGGGTAGACGAGAACGGGAAAGCTCACGACATTACCAAGGAGACCTTCCCAGGCCTAGTAAGAATAGCCTGGTCCTATAACACCAGCTATATCGGAGACAACAACCCGCCTGCCCCACTCGTATACGACCCACTAGACTACGGTAAAGGAGCCGGTAACTTCACCTTCGTCTTCATCGCCGCAGAGTACCACAAGGACATGAAGGACGTGATAGTTGTGAGCGGCGAGAGCCCTTACGGCGACTACGAGCCCACATGGAGCCCGGAGTACCATGGCGTGAAGCTAGACGGGCCGAAGTTCGTGACTAACATGATCAAGTGGTTCCAGTGGCTAGAGCTACACGTACTCGCAACAGTACACGCAACTACCACGACTACAGCAGCGACAACGAGTACCACAAGCACTACATCCTCGGCGCCAGCAACCACGAGCCCAGCCGCTACAAGCAGTACCACTGCAGGCCAGGCTAAGGGCGGCAGCAACACTGGCCTAATCATCGGAGCAATCATCATAATCATTATAATAATAGCCGGAGCAGTATACTTCCTAAAGAAGTAAAACAATAACCTCTAAGAAAGAAATCCATACTCACCCTTTCTTTTTAACTCCAAACCTCCAGCCTCCTCCCACACGAGTGGTAGCATGAAACCCCGAATCCCTAAAGGTATAGCATTTCTCGCAATAATCCTCCTAACAATACCCTATGCAGTACCCCAAACCCTAACCCATGCAGGGACAACGGCGACGATACCCCCACTGTCCCAGACGGGAATACCCAACCCGTTCCTAAACATAGGACCCGGTCTCCCAGCCATAGTTAAACCAGGAGACACCTTTACTGTCATATTGAAGTCTACAAAGCACGGCGGCATAAAATCGGCCAGCCTCCTCAAAGTAAAACTCTCCAACGGTAAACTCGTTAAAGTAGAGGCCCAAGCCACGGTTGAAAAGATAAACGATACTGCTTATAAGATAGGGGTCCCTTCCACCATCGAGGACGGCCTCTACGACCTACTATTAACCTATACGGACGGCTCCCACGGCGCATCAATAAGGAGTGTATGGGTATTATCCTCGCCAATAAGCCTACCCAAGACAATAAGATTCATGCATATAAGCGACCTTCACTTCGGGGCAGGAACCCCCAGCCCCACTATTGGCCAGTACCGTAGGTTCACAGGCTTTCTGTTCTCACAGTTGGCTAACGTAACTGTCATCCTCGACACTGGTGACGAGGCAGACACTCAGGCCTCGACACAATACATTAACTCTCTAGCCTACAGGTATACCTTCGCCTACCCAGTACCGGAGATCCTAAACCCGGGCAATCATGATTACCCTAATAGCAACTTCGTCCGATACTACGAGCAGACCCACGGCTATATCGTGCTCGGCGGGAAGATACTCATAGTTTATATTAATACGGATGGTGAGAACGGTTACCCCTCCTGGAGCGACCTCGTCTTCCTAAAGAATACCCTGTCAGAGTACAAGAACGTTCCCTACAAGATAATAATGATGCACCACCCCGTCTTCTACTACCAAGGCTCGATAACAACTAGTAGCACCGCCAATACCACGCTACTGGGGGACCCCCACAAGGACCATAACAGCGTGCTCAGCTACTACTGGGGAGGGAACCTAACCGCTACAAGATACTTCCTCCGGCTCGTAGAGGATTACAATGTGACAATGGTCCTGGCCGGCCACATACACAGGGACCAGTACGTAGTCTACCACTCGGCTAGGACAGGGACCACAACATACTTCCAGACAACCACAACCCTAGCACACGGCACAGGGACCTATCAGGGACTCCAAGTATTCGACTTCAACACCGAGACAGGCAACTTCACCTACCCCCTAGCACCACCATGGTTCATAGGATACAAGAATGCTAGCAGAACCAAGGTCTACAATGCAATCCCAGTAACAATGCCCCAGTACACCGACCACTGGATCAAGGACAAGTTCGGCGACACCTATATCTTCGGTGAGATCCACGAGGGAGAAGACGCCCTCATACTCCAACTCTACAATAACCTACCCTACTTCAAGACCAGTAAAACAGTCATCCTACCACTCCCCTGGCCTAAAGACTACAAAGTACACCTACAAGTCCTCAACACGACCGGAGGAGCCAAGGCAAGCCTTGTAGACCAGCTCCGTGTCCCCGAGCTGAACAGGACCTTCGTAGCGCTTCACATAACCCTCCCAGCAAAGTCAAGCCTATCAATAGCCCTCTACACCATAGAAGACACCCAGCCCCCGAGCATCCAGCTCAAAGCAGTCCTACCACGAACACCCAAAGTAAACATGACGACAAAAGCGTACATTCAAGTGGAAGACCAGGGATGGGGCATCAGTACTGTAAAAGCCAGCGCTAAAGTGTCTAACGGGAAGCTAGCCGGGTTCCACCTAGAAAAATACGGTGAAAACACCTACCTAGCAACCTTCAAGGTAATAAGCAAGACACAGGCAACACTCCAAATAAGAATCACAGCCAAAGATTACGCAGGCCACACAACAGAGAAAACACTAACAATAAACCTAGCAGGACCCAAACCAACAACCACGACAAGCCAGACAACAACCACAACCACACAGCAAACACCAACAACAGGGACCACAAGCCAAGCAGCACAAGCAAAGCAGGGCAACTACACTGGAACAATAATAGCGGCTACAATAATAGTCCTAATAGTTATCGCAATAATAGCAATAGCAGTGAAAAGGTGAAGCCACTCAAGCATAGTAACCCGGAAAGTCGGGTCCAGACCCACACACTCTTTTTATAACTCCCCATAAGGAAACCAACAGAAATGGGCAAGCCTCCACTAGTGGGGCCGTCGTCTAGCCTGGCTAGGATGCGGGGCTTGGGCCCCCGTGGTCCGGGGTTCAAATCCCCGCGGCCCCACCACTCAATCCTTCGATCCCCTGGGAGATCACGGCCTTGTCGACGCTACTCACCCTGGGGTTGTCCGAGAATTGAGGAGTTTATTGTATACATGTGTCTCGCCTGGAAATTAAAGCTTTACCCGAAATTGTATCTGTGTCGAAACTGGTTTAACACATATATAGACTGGTTTCAACGACGGAGTAGACGGTGATAGCGATGGCCCTACAGCCGGGAATGAAGGCGCCAGAGTTCGAAGTCCAGGCATACGACCCTGTAAACGATGACGTCAAGACCGTAAGGCTAAGCGACTACAAGGGCAAGTGGCTAGTCCTATGCTTCTACCCCGCAGACTTCACATTCGTATGCGCCACGGAGCTCGCCGCGATGAGCCACGCCTACGACACCCTCAAGGAGATGGGCGTGGAAGTACTAAGCATGAGCACTGACACAGTCTTCGACCACAGGGGCTGGGTAAAGCAGGAGCCCTTACTGAAGGGTAGGGTAAAGTTCCTCATGGGCAGCGATCCAACAGGCCAGGTAGCCAGGGCCTACGGCGTCCTGAAGGAGGATGAGGGCGTAGCCTACAGGGGCAGGTTCATAATCGATCCAGACGGCGTGATCCAGGCAATCGAGATAGTAAACCTAAACATGGGTAGGAACGTGAACGAGCTGATCAGGCAGATAAAGGCGCTCCAGTACATCAGGGAGCACCCAGACGAGGTAACTCCTGCCCAGTGGGAGCCCGGGAAGCCAACGGTAAAGCCTAGTATAAAGATAGCCGGAGAGGTTGGCAACCAGCTACCAAAGGGCGCGTATCCCTACTGGTAGCTGGTTAGGAGACCCTGGACTAACATCTAATATTTTTATATAAATAAATATTTTAGAAATTACTATGCTTCTAGCCTCTCTGATACCTGCCCATTGTATAGCCCCATGAAATCATGTGCCCCTTAGCTTGTTGAAGCAGAGCATCGAGTGTAAAGCCCCTCGAAAGCTTGGGATCCTTGTCTAGGGCGAGGGCTAGTATGTAGTAGCGGTGTGGGCCGTGGCCTCTAGGCGGGCATGGGCCGCCGTAACCGATTCTTCTAAAGTCATTCTTACCTTCGACCATGCTACTAGTTGGAAATGTGATTTCGCCTCCCTTTGCGGGAGCTACGGCTAGCCAGTGGATGAAGGTGCCTATTGGAGCGTCCGGATCATACATTATGACAGCTATGGCTTTTGCCCCGTCTGGCACGCCCTTAACTACTACTTTGGGAGTCTTATCGGGGCCATCGCAGGTGTATTCCTTCTTGAACCAGCCGTCAGGGCTTATTGCACTAGTCTCTACCTGAAGCCCCTTGGGAATTCCGGATACTAGCTCGTCGAATCTTTTATCTGCAAGCATTCCTCCGGCACCCCTGTGACCGTATAGTAATATACATACTGAGGCTATTATCACTATGATTAACACTACTGCTAGGATGAACCGTATCTCCACGAGTACACCCCCCGGGATAGGGAGCCGTTTTAGCAGTATCATACTACTCTGCATACTTATATGAAGAACCAGTTGAATGTTTAACGTTTTCAACCACGCTGTCTACCGTTAGCGCTCATCGTGGGGAAAGCTATTGGAGGCACCGTTTCTAATAATAACCCTCCTATTGGGGGTCGAGCTGACCCTGCTCGTCATTAGCATTATCCTTTTGTTGATGAGCAGAAAGGAGCACTCGGGCAGGAGTAAGCTCCTCGAGGCCCTCTTACGGGCTACGCGTGAGCTGACGAGATACGAGTATTTTCTAGCGGTAGTCGAGTCCATTATGGATGCTGGGAAACGTATAGACGGGATTGCTACGGGGAGGAAGCCCACTACTCCGACGGGTAGGGAGATGCTCGATAGGATACTCGACACTATAAGGGATGCTTCCAGGCGGGGCGTTAAGGCGAGGTATATCCTCTATCCCTCACCCGACAGGATAGGCGTAGCCTACAGATACGCTGAGGCGGGGGCAGAGGTTAGGATGCACCCTTACGCGGGCCTCGCGGACTCCAGGTACATGCTTGTCGATGATTCTCTAATAGTCATAGGACTAGCTGGTAAAGAGAGCAGCCACCCTACTAGGACTGGCTTCGTGATAAGGAGCCTATCCCTAAACCAGATACTCTCAAAGCATTTCGAACAGCTCTGGAGGCAGGCTGAGCCTTTCGAGTCTTACGCTGCAAAAGTTGTCGAAGACTACTTGAAAACCCATGGTGAGTTGAATATTGAAGCCGTTGCACGAACGCTTGGTGTCTCGAAAGATTTCTTAGAGAACCTTAGACGAATAGGGTAAGGAGTCTGTTAGCCTACCCTATTCTTATCAAGTATCATTAGTAGCTCGGAGTAGCTAATGGTGGCGAATCCTATCATATAGTCCGCGGCACCGTAGGACACTAGTATCTCATCGTCGATCCTGGCGGCTCCGCAGGGGAATACCGTGTATGGTCTATCACCGTATACCTCGTAAGGCTCCCTAGGCTCCATGACATAGTACGGGGTAACGCTCAGCACCTCGGGTTCCCCAGCCTTAGTGCTTAGTAGGAGGGCGAAAACCCTGTAGGCTTGCAGTTTCCTACCAACGCCGTGCAGGAGTATGAGGTATTCGTGTGGTCGCACCTCGATTGGTGGCGAGCCCCAGCCCACCTTCTCCTCGAACTCAGCGTGAGGCAATGCCAGCTTGTCCTCAAGTGTCCGGACCTCTACTAGTTCCTGGTCGAGTGATGGTGGCTCATTGAATTTGCCTATCACTAAGTAGTATTCCTCGTTTCTATCCTGCGGCCTGTGCATAAAGTAGAACTGCCCGGAGTCTTCTAGTATGAAGGCGTTTTTATCGTTAGTTATCCGGCCTTCCAGCTTGCTGCTCGGCCTGTGTATTATCCATTTAATCCACTCGCCGTTTCTTTGGAGAGCTGTGATGGGTAGTGTTCTATCTGTTCCCCCCTTCTCAAAGTAGCTTATCGTCCTTCCGGTATAGGTTATCGCTGGTAGCCCTATCAGCGTGTATGCGCGGGGATCCTCTGCGCCCCATAGATCGTACTCCGTAGAGGGGGTTATTGCAAGGCTAGACGAGTAATAGTCAAGGTTAACCTGGTCCGATAAAATATCGGATACAGGTATGACGGTCTCAACTATCGCGGAGACATACTTGTAGTAGCCGACGATTATCCTAGGGTAGAGGATCACCTTGTCTCCTTCTAGCCGGAAGCTCGCGTTGAACGCGGCTATAGGCCTGCTCACGGGGAAACCATTAATGAAGAGTCTCTCCGGGCTTATCACGCCCAGCCTTTTTGCGATATCCCTTACCTCGAATCGCCTAGTCTTCGACGCCTCGATAGCTCCAGGAACGGGTTCGAGCTTTAACCTGGATTTTTCCATCCCATCGCTCCCCCAGGATACCCATGAATATTCACCTACTGCAGCCTCTGCGATTATTATCACTGTTTCAGTAGGAGCCTCTTGTAGAGAGATACGTGTCTCCTCGCGGTCCTAGGCCAGCTTGTTCTAACGGCGTAGGAATACAGGCTGCCGGCGTATGGTATGATTAATTCGAGGAATTCTTTCGAGGAGAATCTCTCTATAGCCTGAGCAAGCGCTTGGTAGTCCCCGCTCCTCACCACTAAACGGGGGGTTAGTGTGTATAGCTCTGAGAGTCCCGGGACGTTAGTCCCTATTATCGGCTTCATGCTACCCATGCTGAGGTGGAGAATGCCGCTGACCGCGTATTTCCCTGGCGGGTCCTTGTAAGGGAGGACGATAACGTCGCTGAGCGCCGCGAGCATTAGGATTTCGCTGGAGGAGAGGTATCTGGGTATTAGGATTAGCTTCCCGGCCTCCTCAGCTCTCTCGACTATCTTGAGGAGCTCCTTGTGGACTACTTCTCCGGCAACCACTACGATTAGCGATTCCACGTCTAGATTTTCTAGTGCTTCGAGCAATACGTCTAGGCCTTTATCCATGCGGAGGAAGCCTGGAACGGCGAGAACAGTCTTGCCATGAATCCTGGACGGCTCTAGGCCTAGGCGTGATGCCAGGGAGAGGCGTGGTTCGCTATAGTAGGGGTTAAGCATTGTCCCGTGGGGTATTCTATACAGGTTGCTTGGATAGGCTCCGTATTGGGCTACGAGCTCGAATTCTTGTATAGGGCTGTGTACCACGATGGCGTCGGATAAATCGATTATCTTCTCCTGGAAGCGGGTTTCTCGCTCGCCTGTGCGTGGATGGTATACCGTGTGAAGTGTGAAGACTAGGCGCTTGAAGACTCCTTTCCTCCTCCATGATTCCAGGTTGTCGGGGAGTTCCTCGTCGCACCCGAAAATCCCGTACTCGTGCTGTACGTGGAGGATATCAGCGCCTCCCATTGACTTGAGTATCTCCATAGCCTTGTCGACTGATTGGGTATTCCTCTTAGAGAAGCTAGGGATAACCGGGATGGAGTCATCCTCATATTTAGCCCCGACCCCCTTCTCGGCTAGCACGACGACCTCTACGCCTGGCTCGGAGTCCACGATGCTTCTAGCGAGGAACCTAGTGTATTCGCCTACTCCACAGTGAATCGGGGGGTAAGTTGAGAGGAAGGCGACCCTCACCAGCACTAGAACACCTCCGCCACACAATACACCCTTGCTATTGATGTAAGAGCGAGCAGAGGCCCAGGTTACAGGGAATACACGGGTCAGATTAATATGCTGAACACGGGGGAATAAAGAGGATTGGTGTCCTACCAGTGGGATCAACTAGCTTAGACGCCCTCTATCCTATACGGAGGGCAGCATCCCTATTCCCCGAGAGAGGAGTCAAAGGCCCAGATGCCAGTGTAGCTTATCGAGATATGCCGGGTAGGATAGAGGGCTGGGTGTACTGGCTCGAATCCCTCGGAGTCGGTAAGGGAGACGTTTTCGCCGTCGCTGACGTTAACAGTGTTAGGTTCATGGAGCTAGTCTACGCTACGGCGAGAATCGGAGCAATCATCCTCCCTGTAAACTTCCGCCTGCCACCCCTCGTCCTAGAGGAGATACTGCGAGAGGCAGACCCGAAGATCCTAGCATACTCGAGCCCCTTCTCGGAGCTCGCCAGGCTATGGCCGAGGAGTGTAGAGCTTCCGCCGACCATAACAGGGAGGGCTTGGAGCAGAGAAGAATTCTACGGGGACCCGGACGCCGTCTTCGTCCTCCTCTACACTAGTGGTACCACTGGGAGGCCGAAAGGAGTACTCTACACCCAGGCAAAGATGCTCCAGGGAGGTCTAAGCATAGCCCACCAGCTAGGCATGCACGAGACCAATGCCAAGCTTTCCAGCCGCGACACCATACTCAGCCTCATACCCATGTTCCACATCCTATCCTGGGGTAGCGTCTTCATAGCCCCCTACATAGGCGCAAGGCTAGTCTTCACCGCAAAATTCGACCCAGTAGAGGTCTCCGGGATACTCCGGAAGGAGGCCACATGGTTCAACGCTGTCCCAACAATGCTGGCAATGATCCTCCAAGCCCTAGACGATGAGCTACCAGGGGTGAAAGCCCTTATCGGCGGGAGCCCTCTGCCTAAGAAGCTATGGAACCTTGCCAAGAAGCGGGGCATAAGGATAAGCATGATCTATGGAGCGACAGACATGCTAGCCACGGCCATAAGCATCGAGACAGACCATACAAGAGGAGACGACCTCCGCCTTGTAGTACACCCTGTGCCAGGAGCAGAGGTCAGGGTAGTCAGGCCCGATGGATCGCCTGCGAAGCCCGGTGAAATGGGGGAGATCCTCTACAGGAGCCCCTGGATGCCCGAGGGCTACTATAAGAACCCAGAGAAGACCAGGGAGGCGTTCCGCGACGGCTGGTTCCACACCGGAGACGTGGGAGTCATGCGGGAGGACGGTGGCATAATGGTTCTCGACAGGCTTAAGGACGCTGTGAAGAGCGGCGGGGAGTGGATACCCACTAGTGTTCTTGAATCTATCATTAGCGAGGTCAGCGGTGTCGAGATGGTCGCGGTCATACCAGTCCCCGATGAGAAGTGGGGGGAGCGTCCAGCCGCCCTCTATACCGGGACCGCAAGCCCCGATGATATACGCCGCCACCTAGAGGGTGCTGTCGAGCAGGGTAGGATTGCTAAGTGGTGGATACCCGACTATATAGTGCGGGTAGAGGAGCTCCCTCTGACTAGTACTGGGAAGATTAACAAGAGGCTTCTCCGAGAAAAGTGGACGGAGATCGTGGGAGGAAAGGGCCCCTAAGACTCCCCAATCATGAAGGTTTTCTTTCGCCGAGCGTATTTTGAGAGCTTATCCATGTCTACGTCCACGCCTATCCCGGGGCGGTCCCGGGCTACTATAACGCTACCTTTCGATAGCTCCCATGGCTCGTCGACGATATCCTCCTCGTAGTAGCGGTTGCTCGCGCTGATGTCGCTGGGATACCTTACGCCTGGTAGGGTCCCTAGGGCTACGAGGTGTCCCCTGCCTACACCGGTCTCGAGCATGCCTCCTATCCATATAGGCCTGCCGGCAGACAGGCTCCAGAACTTGTGGATCTCGAGGCCTGGCCCTATTCCTCCCACCCTTCCCGGTTTTACGTTTATGATCCTGGCTGAGCCTAGACGGAGGGCTTCCATTGCGTGGTGGGGCGTCTTTATGCTCTCGTCGAGGCATACTGGCGTCTTGATCATCGCCTGGAAATCGGCGTGCCACAAGAGATCGTCGTAGTAGAAGGGTTGCTCGATCATAAGTAGATGGTAATCGTCTAGGCGTGCGAGCCTTGGAGCGTCGAGGAACGTGTAGGCTGCGTTGGCGTCGACCTGTAGTGGAATATCGGGGTACTCTCTCCTAACCCTCTCGACGACGTCTAGGTCCCAGCCGGGTGCTATCTTAATCTTAATCCTACCATAACCCTCATCCAGGTACCGGGCAATATCGCGGAGGAGCTCCTCAACGCTCCCCTTAATACCGATGCTAACGCCGACCCGGACCTCCCGCCTAACACCGCCTATAAGCCGCCAGAGAGGGACCCCCTGGCGCCTAGCCTTAAGGTCCCATAGAGCCATTTCCAGGCCAGCCTTCGCCATATTGTGCCCCCTAATCCTCCCAGTAATCCTGCTATACTCCGCCGGGTCAGGGGTCCCCCGGAGCCTCGGGATAATGTAGTCTTCAAGGACGTGCCAAGCCGTGTAGACTGTCTCATAGCTATACCAGGGACCCTCCCCTGCTACTACCTCCCCCCAGCCCTCGACTCCCTCATCTTCTACTCTCACGAGGATGGCCGGCCGCAGTCTTGTAGCGCCGAAGCTGGTTCGGAACTCCGAGCGGAGAGGCATCCACACCTCGTACAAGGTGACCTTCAATTACAGCTACACCTTCTCGGCAGAAAACAGCGTGTAACCACGGAAAAATGTTATTGCGTTGGCTCTACACTGTCCCCAGGTGATCTCATGGTCGCGTTTTTATTCTTGCATGAATATACGATCCTTTAATCGATCAGTGTTGATAGTTAGGGCACTAGTCCGCGACAGGAAGCGTATATTCACGCTATTACTAGCACTACTGATAGTCGGATTCGCCCTTCCAGCATCCTTCATCTCGGGCAATACGGCCCCAGTAAAGTTCGTCGATGAAGGACTCCAGCTCGCCTCACCAACCGTTGAATACACCGTCGAAGTATTTAGCCCGCCCAATGCGACTCTAGCAGACAGACTCAACATACTCGAAAAAGTGTATCAAAACTACACTAAAGTGAGCCTTCCAGGCGACCTTATCCATGGCAGGGGCGGCGTCGTCGCTCTAAAAATAGCGCTACACGCTCTCTTCATAGAGAGGACAGGCTTTTTCACCCAAAGCCATGTCCACCTCCGAAGCAGGGAAGGCCACTACGTATACTCTCTCCTCCAGGAAAGAGAACTGGAGATCCCTAGAGGAAGGGGCTTGACGCGCGTATTCACGGTCTACGATAAGAACCTCGTCGCCATAAGCCCTCTATCAAACGATACTAGGTACCTCGAATGGATCTCTGGAAGCAAGCCTACTCCGAGGCAGTCGCCCCTCGAAGTCGCTGTCGACGAGAGATTCGCTGACTACATGGGGTGGACGCTTGGAGACACAGTAGACTTCCTCGGGATCCACGCAAGGATAGTCGGCATCTACAAGTATAAGGGCGGCCTTAACGGCCTCGAAAACTCCTATCCAGTCTTCCTAGTAGCGGGGAAGGATCTCCTAAGACTTGTATCCATGGAGGCCGGATACATCAACCGCTTAGACAATCGCAGGTTAAACCTTTCACTAGCATTAATCCTGGGAACTCCTAGCGGACGACTCTTAAAGGGGATTACCATAAGCAACGGCACTAGTATGATTCTCCCGTGGATCCCGCTTAACCCGGGCAAGGTGCCGAAGCCCCTCCAGGGAGACCTTGCCCCCGTCTTGGCTGGGACCCTCCAGGGAGACTTCTATGCCGACCTGAATAGAGAGGCGGTCAACCAAGTCGTATACCACCTATCGCCTCAAAGCCTCTCAGAGTGGCGCCAGAAGGTAAACTCCCAGGTCTACGACAGGGTCGCGAGAAGCCTAGGCGTCGTTCTCAACGGTTGGAGGGGCAGCCTAATCGTCGGCGGTGAGGGAACCTACTATGAGTCCTACATTTACAGAATAAAGGCGGGGGGAGCAGTACTCCTATTGACAGCGAGCGAGGAGTCCGGCCTGATATTGTATGCTGTAGAGAACCAGTACAATAACGCTCTCTCAGTCTTCAGCCTGGCGGTAGCCGTCATAACGATATTCGTATTAGGCTGGCTGACGGGCTCGGATCTACTCAAAATAATTATTGAGGACTGGAGGCCCAGGCTAGCTGTGCTGGTGGCGAGGGGTTCGAGCTCCTCTAACCTACACAGGGGAATAGGCAAACTCCTCGCAATACTAGTAGCACTCGGGGGACTGCTAGGCTATATAATGGCCTTAGCCATACCTGCCTCGGAGTCATTGCCGGTAAGCATTGGAGCTAATAGATACATTGCCTTAACGACTATCGCCATTCTATTCATCGTATACTTGCTCCTCTACAGGGCGAGCGGCAGGTTAACCTCGAGTATCAGGCCAGTAGAGGCTATAAGACCGGTATACTCCATCGCCTCGGCTAGGAGGCAACGGAGAGGGGTTAGCCTCTTCGCCGCCCTAATCGTCTTCTCGAGCCTACTCATAGGAGTGGCTGGTGGCCCGGAGAAGCTCTTCAACGCCATACGTGGGACCGGGCCACTTGTGGAAGTACTATTCTCCCTCATAGTAGTCCTGGGAATGCTTGGAATCCCCCTGGCCCCGCTACTAACCTCGTACCTGTCAGCAACAGCTATTGCAGGGTACTCCAGACTTTACCGCATCGTGGCTAGGCGTGTGACCCGGCTGGCGGGAATACTCGCTAGGTACGCTTATGCGAGCGCTCGCAGGCTCGAGGGCAGGTTTCTCGCCGGTCTCCTGGTGCCTGTCATGGCTGGTAGCCTTCTCATGGGAGTCAGCATGGCAATCCCCGCTCTAGGAGGCGTGGCGGGCCGAATGATCGACCTCTACGCTGGGACTGGGAGCTTCGATTATGCGGCCTCCATTGCGAGTATGAACGTTGCGAGAGCACAGCTTGAGTTCACGGCAATCGTTTCCTGGCTCTTCCTAGCGCTCAGCCTCTACGCGCTCTTAGCATCAGTTTTCGCCCTCCTCGAGAACGAGGTGCTGGTTGCAAGGATTAGGGGGGCTTCTCCAAGGCAGGCTCTAGGCTTCGCGTTAGGCGTTCTCTCACAAGCGGGAGCGCATTCCTTTGCTGCATCCATTGGGGGAGCGGTGTTAACCTGGCTGGTACTACTAGGAGTGTTCAACCTTGTCTCCGTTCCCGGCCTTACCGGGTCTCCTCATGGAATGGCATGGCTCGCCGGAGAGAGCTTGCGCCACTGGTGGCCTATCGTGGGCTTTGGACTCGCCCTGGCCACCGCTTTCCTCGTACCCCTACTTGTGGGGTTGAGGGTGTCTAGGACTAGGGATCTCTCCCGCGTGGTCCGGGAGGGAGGTGTAACGTGATGAGCGATGGGAAGGCTGTGATTGTGGATAGGGTAATCAAGGTTTACGAGAGCCGAGGCGAGAGGGTGACCGCTCTCCGAGAGGTTAGCCTTACAGTTGATGAGGGGGAGATTGTAACGATTATGGGGCCGAGTGGTAGCGGTAAGACTACGCTCATGAACCTGATAGCCGGTATTGACAAGCCTACTGCTGGCAAGGTGATAGTCTTCGGACGCCAAGTCCACTCTATGAGGGAGGAGGAGCTTAGAAAGTACAGGCTCCACGTCGTCGGCTACGTCTTCCAGCAACACAACCTAATACCCACGCTAACCGCTGTGGAGAACGTGCTCCTACCAATGACGCTAGCCGGCAAGCCCGACGAGGCTAGGGCCAGAAGGCTACTCGAGAAGGTTGGCCTGTCTGGCAAGGAGAACAGGTTTCCCGAAGAGCTAAGCGGTGGAGAACAGCAGAGGCTAGCGGCGGCAGTGGCCCTTGCCAACGAGCCCAGGCTAGTCATTGCCGACGAGCCTACCGGAGAACTAGACATGGCCACGGGGGAGAAGATCATAAAGCTACTAATCTCCGAGGCAAGGGATGAGGGTCGTACGGTTATCATAACGACTCATGATCCAAGGGTTGCAAGAATGACCGATCGAGTCGTACTCCTCGAAGACGGGCGTATACGCGGGTCATACTCTCCGCAGAGGATAGCCGCTGAGGGTCCCTCTGGAGAGGTGGCTGTTGAGAGGGTTATCGTCGAGTACTTCAAGAGACTTCTTAGCGATGTTAGGGAGAGGAAGGCTAAGCTTGCTGAGAGACTTGCTAGGGGCGAGATATCAGTGGACGAGCTCGTCGAGGAGTACAATAAGCTGAGGAGCCTTGAGGAGGCGATAGTGGATGAGCTCTCCAGGCTGGGAGCGGGGGTTGAGGCGTTCTAGAACTTAACGGGGTAGAGGGTCGGAGAAGGGCGTGCGCCTCACCGCCCAGCCTTGGGCTCGACCCTTTTGGATGGCTCCTCCCCATCCCCCAATAATCTATACTAGAGTGTGCTGGGGGACCCTCAAAACCCTTAAGCCGTGCTAGCGAGGACAGGAGCGGTAGGCAAGCTCGCGGGCAATACTCTTCGAGGCGTCTCCAAGGTAGGGGTTGAGGCGCTCCCGTATAACCCTCCTGGCCTCCTCGAGGGGCAGGTCCCTGGGCGCCCAGCCCACGAGCCATAGTATACTGTCAAGGTTTAAGGGAGGGACCCCCGAGTGCTCGGCAACGCGATTCCATGCCTCGATGACAGGGAGGGGTTTCTGCAACAGCATTTTGTAGCTTGGAGTATCTACTAGCCCGCTACTAGCTGAGACGCAGGCTATCCGCAGGTCCACTGGTATGGGTACATCCCACGGGGCCGGAGTTAGACCAGTAGTAGTCCTCGCCGCATAGTAGGCCATCTTGGCAGAGAAAACTATTGTTTTCCTCCAAGGCTTCTGACCGAGTGCCCTGGCTAGCTGGACCGTCAGCCAGGAGGCTCCAGAGAGAACGCTGGCAGGATCATGGTAGAGCCGCTCTAAAGCCGGCCGGGCCTTGTGGAACGCCTTGTCTATCCTCGCCCGCTTGGCTTTCCTCTGAACCCTAGCGCCGGGGCATGACTCGATGAATGCCTTCACTTCTCTGTAGGCGTCTGTGAGGGACCCTCTATCCGGGCCTTTTAATAGTGTCTCTGCGTAGCATGTCCACCACTCCTCCCCCCTCATGGTTAGCCGGTAGCTTACGAGGGCCGTGAGAACTGCTGTGACTGCGGCGAAGCCTGGGGACCTCTTCTCTGCCACCCACCTTACAGCGTGGAGCTGTGGATCCGACTCTTCTAGGCGTAGTACCCGGTCTACGCTGGCTTCGGCAAGTGCGCGGGCTATTGCCTTAAGCCTGTCCTCGTTCACCCTTACCGTCTCCATTCCCGAGGGCCTCTTATTACCAGGCCTAACCCCTTTCTTGTAGACCCGCTATTATGGCCTTTACCCCTTCAAATAGAGGGTCCCCCAGGAGACCTGCACGTTGGAGGTCAGAGGAGCCGTGGCTTTACCCGGCGGGGAGGCATGGAAGGCTGTCCCCACAGCTAGTGGGGAGCAAGTTCAACCGGCCGGCATCGACTTGAGAGTCGCCGAGGTAGAGGTGTTGTCGGGGGAAGGCGTCCTAGGTGTTGGAGATAAACGGATACCTCCAGGGGCCAGCGTTGAGGCTAAAGGCGGGTATTGGATCCTTCAACCTGGCGCTTACAGGGTTAGGTTTCTAGACGTTGTTGAGGTCCCCGCAGATAGTGTTGGCCTCTGCTACCCGCGCAGTAGCCTACTCAGGATGGGGGCCTTCCTAGGCTGTGCAGTGTGGGATCCCGGCTACAAGGGGCGGGGGCAGGCTCTCTTGGCCGTGTTCAACGAGCAGGGCCTGAAGCTTGAAGTGGGAGCCCGGATTGCGCAGATCGTCTTCGTTAGGCTCGAGAAGGCGCCGTCCTCCCTCTACAAGGGCTCCTATCAGGGAGAGGGGCTCTAGGAGCCGAGCGCTCCCAGGATGAATACTACCGCTACGGTGTAGGCGGTTGCCGTGAGTAGGCTTAGGATCAGTTCCTTGTATCCCCTGACTCCTAGCCCTTGCGACCCAGCCCAGGCCATGAGGAAAATACCCAGGGCGTTCGTGGCCCAGTAGGCGATGATGAATCCTAGGCGTAGAGGGACCCCTACTAAGGCTAAGAGTTTGGCTGTTAGGAGGCTTAATGGTATGTTGACTAATGCATCGTTCCACCAGGAGGCCGGGCTCAGTATATAGCCTATGACTCCAAGTAGGCCTACGAGTACTCTCCTAGGTGCCAGGTCTTTCTTCGAGATTCTTACCGGTACTGCCGTGGGCATTGAGGGGTCCCTCAGGGAGCGGGTTGACTAGTGTATTAGCTTCCTGTCTGGGCGGCCCGTTGGTTTAGAAGGTTGTGTTTGAGGGGCTATATTGATTTGGAGAGGAATTTCTCTTGGAGGTACTTGTTAAAGTATTCGGGGTTCACCGGTTCGCCGGTGGCTTTCTCTACTAGCTTCTTTGGCGGGTATGTGGAGCCGTACTTGTGGATTTTCTCCCGGAGGAACTCTCTTATCGAGGCGAAGTCTCCCTCCGCTACTCTCTTGTATAGGCCTCCGAGTTCCCTGTCTGCTACGGCTCTTACCTGGGCGGCTAGCACGTTTCCTAGTGTGTATGTGGGGAAGTATCCTATGCTCCCGTGGCTCCAATGCACGTCTTGTAGTACTCCCTCCTTGTGGCTCTTCGGCCTTACGCCTAGTAGCTTCTCCATGTAGTCGCTCCATAGTTCTGGTAGGTCGTCTACCTTTATCTCTCCGGCTATTAGCTGTTTTTCTAGCTCGTAGCGGAGGTAGGTATGGAAGTTGTAGGTTACCTCGTCGGCTTCCACTCTTATCAGGCTTGGCCTCACAATATTCACGTACTTGTATAGTTCTTCTTCATCATATTTCCTCGTGAAGTCTAGGTGCTTGTCTAGTATTGGCTTGAGGTGGCGTATGAAGGCCCTGCTCCTACCGATAATGTTCTCCCAGAACCTCGACTGGCTCTCGTGGACACCCATGCTCACACCTGTCGCCAGTGGGGTGGCCATTAGGGCCTCATCGATTTGTAGCTCGTATAGTGCGTGGCCGAACTCGTGTACCACGCTATAAATAGTGTTCCTGAAGTCCACGCCCTCATACCTTGTGGTTATCCTAACATCCCTGATCCCGAGGGATATGGTGAATGGGTGTGGGCTGACGTCTAGCCTCGCCCTATCCCAGGGGTAGCCTAGTAGGTCTAGTACCTCCTTATTGACCCTCTCCATGGGCCCTCTCTCATACTTGACCTTCTCTAGCTCGTGATTCTGCGGGAAGTAGCCCTCCTCCAGAACCTTGTCTAGTACCTTCCTCGACCACGGTATTATCGCGTTGTAGACAGCATCCATATCCCTAATGCGGAGGCCCTCCTCGTACAGGTCTAGAAGCGCGTTGTAGGGGTGCTCCTCGTATCCAAGGTACTCGGCGGTCTTCCTCGCTAGCTCCACTATCTTCTCGAGGTATGGCTTGAATATTTCGAAGTCGTCCTTCTCCCTAGCCTTGCGCCAAGCCTCGAAAGCCTCCTGCGTAACCCTTGAGAACTCGTAGACGTGCTCCGGCGGCAGCTTCTTCATAATACTAATCTCCCTGTCCAGGACGCGGATAAGGCCGGCCTCGTAATCGTTGAGCCCCTCGAGACCCTTAGCCTTCTCCACAAGGCTAACGAGCTCGTCCCTTAGAAGGAGCTTCTGGGAAAGAACCGAGAGCTCGGCTCGGGCCAGGGCCCTCTCCTGCACTCCAGCTCTAGGCATATAGGTCTCGGAGTCCCAGCCCATCAGGCCCATAGCATGGTTGAGGGCCCATACGACCCTGTACTTCTCGACAATCTCCTTAACCACGGGGTTCTCGAAGACCACGGATATCCACCAACGATAGATTACCTAGGAGACCGATATAAATCGGCATATCATGATTTAATCCCGGGAGAGGGCAACTACGTGGACACGGTGCACCATGCATGGCGGAATCCTATAAGGTAAAAGCGGGCTCCATAGAATTCACCGTGGTCAAGGGACTCCTCTACACGGAGACGGACGAGTGGGTCCGCCTTGAAAACGGAAAAGCCAGGGTCGGCATAACAGATTACGCCCAGAAGAAGCTCACCGACATAGTAGGCGTCGAGCTACCAGAGCCCGGGGACGAGTTCTCCAAGGGAGACCCCGTCGCAACTCTCGAGTCGATGAAGGCCACCGCAGACGTATACGCCCCCCTCTCTGGAAGGATCCTCGAGGTCAACGAGAGACTATACGAGGAACCCGAGCTAGTCAACAAAGACCCGTACGGAGAAGGATGGCTCTTCGTAATAGAGCCCAGTAACCCTGACGAGGCCAAGGAGCTCCTAGACGATGAAGCATACGTTGAAAGCGTTAAGAAGAGAGAAGAAGGCCACTAGAGGCATACAATCCTTCTATATATGATTACACCTTGTATTAAAATTTATCTTTGCAATACCAGTAGTAAGCAGAGACAGATTCTCCTGGTAAGTTATATATCTAGATAAGTCAATATTCCACTACACGAGCCGAGAGGACCCCCGCCGAGGAGCGGGACCTTTGAGAGTGAAGGGTGTCATCTAATGCCGGCAGTAGAGACGATAGAGCACGACGTTATAATCCTAGGATCGGGTATTGCAGGCCTACGCGCCGCCGTGGAAATCAAAAGGAAGTACGGAGACAAGATCAACGTTGGCGTGATAAGCAAGCTTCACATAATGAGAAGCCACAGCGTGAGCGCAGAGGGAGGAACGGCTGCAGTCCTCTACCCAGAGGAGGGAGACAGCTTCGCCCTACACGCATGGGACACCATCAAGGGCTCAGACTTCCTAGCTGACCAAGAAGCCGTATGGCTATTCGTAAAGCTCATGCCCGAGGAGATAAGGCTCCTAGAACACTGGGGCCTACCATGGAGCAGGAGACCCGACGGCAGGATAGCCCAGAGGCCCTTTGGAGGCCACAGCCACCCGAGGGCTACCTTCGCCGCCGACAAGACCGGCTTCTTCGAAATGCAAACCCTCTACAACAAGCTCCTAGAATACGATGGCTGGGAGCGCTACGATGAGTGGTTCGCCACCAACATAGTAGTCGAGGACGGAATGTTCAAGGGACTATACGCAATAAACTGGAGAGACGGCCAACTCTACTACTTCAAGGCAAAAGCCGGGATAATAGCAGCGGGAGGCGGTGGAAGGCTCTACAACTTCACCACATACGCCCACACTGTAACGGGAGACGGCTACGCCATGGCCCTAAGAGCCGGTATACCACTCAAGGACCCCGAATTCATCCAGTTCCACCCAACAGGCCTCGTGCCAAGCGGAATACTCATTACTGAGGGAGCAAGGGGAGAAGGCGGATACCTCCTCAACAATAAGGGAGAAAGATTCATGCTGAGAAAGGACTGCGCTCCTACGAAGGGAGAGCTGGCCCCCAGAGACATCGTTTCAAGGTGCGAGATGAAGGAGATCTTAGAGGGTAGGGGATTCAAGGACGAGGTCTCCGGCCTAGGCTACGTGCTACTAGACCTGCGACACCTAGGAGAAGAGAAGATCAACGAGAGGCTCCCAGCGGTCAGGGAGATCGCTATAAGATACGCTGGAGTAGACCCGGTGGAAGAGCCCATACCCGTTAGGCCGGCAGCCCACTACACTATGGGAGGAATCCACACCGATATGTACTACAGAGTGCTTGACGAGAACAACAGGTGGATAAGAGGCCTATTCGCCGCCGGAGAAGTAGCCGCCGCTAGCATTCATGGAGCCAACAGGCTGGGAAGCAATAGCACAGCGGAATGCCTGACGAGCGGCAGGCTTACCGGAATGCTCGCGGCCGAGTATGTACTAAGGGGAGCTGAGGCTAAGACGCCGAGCCCCGAAAGGCATAAGCAGGAAGAGGACTTCGTTTGGAGCCTACTGAAGAGAGAGAGCGGCACGCCCTCCTACGAGATCCGAAGAGGGATCAAGAATACCATGGGTGAGTACTTCTACGTGTTCAGGGATGGGGATGGTATGAGGACCGCTCTATCAAAACTAGCAGAGCTTAGAAAGAAGTTCTTCTCGGAAGTATACGTTGAGGACAAGAGCGGTATCTACAACACCGACCTACAGGCAGCCCTCGAGACCATCAACATGTTGGACGCCGCCTACGCCGCCGTTAAGGCTGGCTATGAGAGGACGGAGTCAAGAGGCGCTCACTACAGGCTCGACTACCCCAAGAGGGACGATGTGAACTGGCTCAAGCACACACTAGTCCTAAGATATGGTGATGGAGACGTAAGGCTGACCTACACCCCGGTAGACGTCTCGACTTACAAGCCCGTAGAGAGGAAGTACTAGCGGGGGTGGAAGGGTCATGGCAGAGAAGTTGAAGGAGAAGGAGAACAGGCCTGGGTGGATAGCTAGTATAAATCCCTGGGTCCTTAAGATCAAGAACAATCCGGAGAGAGTAGCCTTCGTACTCCACAGGATCACCGGACTACTAATGGCGCTAATCATAATGGCCCACATCTACGTCACGGGAACCCCGGCTAGGGTTGGCTGGGATGCATGGGCCGAGGAGATAGCCAAGGCCCACGGAATAACAGCGGTGACACTCTACTTCTTCTTCTTCGCCGGCATAGCATGGTACCACGGGCTCAACGGGATCAGGCTACTGCTTGTAGAGTTCTTCGGAGTGTGCATCGGTAAGCCGGAGAAGCCGAAGCCACCGTATCTGGCGCCCAGCCTAAAGGCCTGCCAAAGGAAGTTGCTCTACCTGGTCTTCATACTCTGGGCGATACTCTGGGCGGCGACAGGCTACATACTATTCGCTTCGTAGAGGGGGTGTGAGTGATGGGTAGCGGGAGTAAGAAGCTGTTACTCCAGTACATTACAGCTATACTCTTGATCTTCCTCCTCACCTGGCACCTAGTCATAAGGGTGCCAGCGCTGAGGGGTGTGAGCACCTTCGCAGAGACGCTGGCCAGCGATAAGGTCTACCATGAGATAACCGCCTATGGAGCCCTACTACTATTATTCGCATACACAGTACTACTACACGCCTTCAACGGGCTAAGGAACATTCTCCTAGAGTGGACGGACGGTAAGTACAATGCCCTGATAACTGGGACCATAATTGTATTATTCTTCATCTTCGCGGGACTAGCAACCTACACTGTCGTAGGAATCACTCCCCCGCCTGCAAGCGGCTGATTAGAGTAGGAGGTGGTGCGTGATGAGCTTCGATCCAAAGGCGGCGACCAGGACTCCCCCCAAAGTGGTAACCTTCAGGATCAAGAGGTACGACCCGACTACCGGTAAGGAGTGGTGGCAGGACTACAAGGTGGAGACATATAGAGGAATGACCGTGCTAGACGCCCTCCTCAAGATAAAGGAGGAGATAGACCACACGATAGTGCTAAGGTACAGTTGCCGTATGGGCGTTTGCGGTAGCTGTGGAATGATCATTAACGGTATGCCAAGACTCGCATGCCAGACCCAGATCGCAGAGGTGGCTACAGAGGCTAACCCGATAGTAACAGTGGAGCCGCTCAAGAACCACCCCGTAATCAGGGACCTCCTAACAGACTTCACCACGTTCTTCGAGAAGCACAAGAAAGTCAAACCCTACACCATAAGGAAGGATATTGAGGAGAGGGAGAAGGGCGACTTCGAGTACGAAATGACCCCCGAGGAGCACTACAACATCTACGAGTACACCCTATGTATCTCCTGCGGGCTATGCTACAGCGCATGCCCAGTCGTGGCAAGCACCGACAGGTTCCTGGGCCCACAAGCACTAGCCTACATGTGGAGATACGTGGCCGACCCGAGAGACGAGGCATGGAAAGAGAGGCTAGAACTAATAGACACCGATGAGGGACCCTTCAGCTGCCACTACGCCGCCAGCTGTAGCGCCGTCTGCCCCAAGATGGTAGACCCCGCGGCGGCTATCCAGAGGCTGAGGAGCGCCCTCCTCAAGTACAGGCTGGGAATGTACAAGAAGGAGAGAATAGCGCAGAAGAAGGTTGTCGAGGTGAAGCCTAACCCGAAGCCCCTGCCACCGGAGGCACAGCCGGTTCCTGGAGCTGACCCGTGGAAGAAGAACGAGGAGCCAGTCAATATACCTGTTGACGAACTAATAGCTTAAAATTAAACAATTATTTTTATTTTAATAAACTTTTACCCTTCGCGTTATATAAGGTTTTTCCTCGTGCTCCCTAATATAGTTCCTCAATGCCCTCCTGATTAACTCACTCTTACTAATCTTCTTCTTACGAGCATACTCCTCTAGAATATCCAGTAACTCCTCCTCCACTTTGAACGAAACCACTCTCACCGGTATCACCGTAATACCAAGATAATACCAGGTAGACAAAGAAGCCTAATCCGATTTTGACAGGTAAAAGACGATTTCAATCTTCCTACTACAATCGGTGGATAAGGTTAAATATTACGACTGACATCTTTCTCCTACAGGGAGAGGACACTTTGCCGACCGTTCACATTTCACTACCCTCTAAGGTGTATGAGGACCTAAAGAAAAAAGCAGCAGAGCTCGGTATTCAGGTAACTGACCTCATAAAGCTCTATATCCGGCAGGGGCTTCAAAACGGTCTGATGCCATTTGACACGGGATACTCGGAGGACTCGAAGACCCTAAAGGCCTCTCCCGGAGAGATTAGAGCGCTTAAGAAGGAGCTCCACGAGCTAAGGAAGGAAATTATGAGCCTGAAAGGAAAATATCTTGAGGCTATGGAGTTTTATAAATACCTCTACGAGCGTATAGATACCCTTGAGGAAATGGTCATCCCCCTAATGAGGAAGAAAGAGACTAGGGAGGAGATAGGCTAATCGGGCATTCAAACGCAGTGCACCCCCTTAGCATTAGCCTGCGTCGTAACTCTCGGCGTATCTCGTCGACTGAGAGGCTCCTCTGCGAGCCCGTTTCACGTAGCCGTGAGAGTTCTAGTTCTAAGTCTAATTCAGTGACTACGCAGTGCTGGTTTAGCTTCTCCTTTGCCTGGCTAATTCCCCTAGTGCCGGCTACTGCTTGTGCCTGACTGCTCCACTGGTATACCTTGGGTGTTTCTAGGAGGTACATGGTTGCTGATACGGGGTTTACTTTTACGGTGCGGGTTCCTCCCCGTATCTTGCGTTCCCCGTATTCTCCCCGGTAGGCTATGATTGGGATTTTGCTTGCCTCACTGTAGACTTTGTCCATTAACCCTGATATGTATTCTACGTCTTTTCTCGCAGGACCGGAGATCTCGACTAGGCCTCTTCGGCGGGCTAGCTCGGCAATATAGCGTAGGACTAGCTCTTGTGGTAGCTCTCCGTCGGCTCCGGGGCCCAGCACGGTTACTAGTGAGGGTAAGCCCGATTCTACCATGCCGGCTAGGCTGACTGCGTCGGCTAGGGGGCTCCACAGGTTATCCTCGCATCCCACGGCTAGAATGTCTCCCCCGGTATCTACCGCTATGACTCCCTTGACTCCTAGTGCTTCTGAAACGTCTTTCAGTGCGGTCGAGACTCCGTGGACGCCCTTGGTTAGGTCTATGAATACTCCCTTCTCGCCCAGTGCTTCGAGGACTCGGGCTAGCTGGAACCTGACTTCTCTCCCGTATCTTAGTGCTATCGAGGATCCGTCTACTAGCGCTGAACTCCAGCCTAGGGGTTCTGCGTTGATCACTACTTCGAGGGGGATTGGGCCGGGATAGGGGTCTACGGGGTGCCTTTCCCATACTACTGAGCCTAGTACGGGTTCTCCACCTAGCTCCTTTATCCGGAGGTATACTAGTAGTGCTCCGAGGGCGTCTCCCCCGCCCCCCGCTCCGAATACTAGGATTCTCCCATGCTCTTTCACGAAGTCCCTGAGGCTATCCACCATTTCTTACACGCACCTCTTTGCTCCAAGTATAGTCGGGGATGGCTTCTCAATAATTATTCTGGCATTAGTATTAGTCGGCTCGGACTAGTGGGGGGTAGGGAGCGGCTCCGACCCCCATATTATAGTGGGGAGGGACCCTTAGCATGCCCGAGTATGATTACGTGATAGTTGGGGCCGGGATCATCGGCCTCGCAACAGCCTACCACCTATCCAGAATGAAGCCTGGCTCAAGAATTGCCGTGGTGGACAAGGGCTCCGGCCCGGCGACGGGTGATACTAGTAAGAGTGCCGCCGCCTTCCGCGTATTCTTCACGAGTAAGATTAACATTGAGCTCGCCGGGAGTAGCGTGGCCTTCTACGAGCACCTCCAGGAGGAAGAGGGCGTAGACCTTAGTATGAGATTCGTAGGCTACCTGTTCATGGCTGACAAGCCCAAGATGGAGGAGTTGAAGAAAGGACTTAGGCACGCGGACCGGCTTGGCCTCGAGTACCGCATACTCGAGCCGGGGGAGCTTGAGGAGAAACTTGGCGTGAGAACCAGTGTCGAGGGTACCGAGGAGGCCGAGATACTGGGAGCCCGTGACATTGTGGCAGGGGTCCTAATACCTAAAGCGGGGACCCTCATGCCAGACAAGCTAGCCTCGTACTACTACGAGTCCTCGAGACAGGCCGGGGTGTCATACCACTTCAACGAGGAAGTCCGGGAGTTCATACTAGAACCTAGAAAACCGCTTGGCATCGAGGGCGAACCATTCCCATGGCAGGATACCCGTGTAGCAGGAGTACTAACAGCTAACGGCAGGGAGTATAGAGTGAGAGAGAAGGTTATAGTAGCGGCGGGAGCGTGGACTCCTTTCCTCCTGGAGCCCATTGGAGTGGATAGCTTCTCAAGGCCTAAGAAGAGGCAGATCTTCGCGGTGAAGGCTGAGACGCCAGAGCAGAAGAGAGTACTCTACGCTAAGGGGTTGAACAGGTATGATGTGAGCCCGATGATTATTCTACCGAACATGGCCTACATGAGGCCCACGCCAGAGGAGGAGTCCTACTGGATGGGTTATAGCGATGAGCTGGGCAGGCCCTACAGGCTAGAGGAGAACCCGGTCCCAGAGGAGAGGTTCTACACGTATACCATCCACCCTCTGGTTAGTGTTTACTTCCCCCAGTTTGAAGGCGCCGTACCGAGGGCCAGCTGGGCGGGCCACTACGACCTCAGCCCAGACAAGCAACCAGTAGTATTCGAGGCCTTCAACTCTGGCCTAGTAGTATCCGCGGGGACCAGCGGGTCCGGGATACTTAAAGCGGACGCTATCGGAAGAGTAACGGCGGCCGTCGCCCTTAGAATGGATGAGATACAGTTATACAATGGAGACACGTTTAAGACTGCCTGGCTCGGCTTCGAGGAGAGGCTTGTGGAGAAGGAGTACCTCGTAATCTAGATGCACCGGGACGAGGCACCGTCGAAGAGAATAGTTGCCCCTGTCAGGTATGCTGGTGCCCTAGCGAGTAGGAGGATCATCTCCTCTAGCTCTTCAAGCCTGCCGGACCTGCCCAACGGTGAGAGAGAGTCTACATATCTCCTCCAGTACTCTTCAACGCTAACTCCGGCCTCGCCGGCCAGCCTCCCTATTGTCTCCAGGGCCCCAGGAGTCCTGAAGCTTCCCAGCATGAGTAGTACCGGGCCGAGCTCCGGCTCCTCTCTAGCGGCTAGGCGTACTAGCGCGCTTAGCCCCTGCCTGACGGTGTCGGCCACTCCTAGGGGAGGGTGTGGCTCGCGTACCGTGAAGCTAGATATGATGATTGTCCGCACAGGCTTGTGGTCCCGCAGCCATGAGAGTATTCGTGCGGTGGAGGCAAGGTACATTGACGCGGCTTCAAGCCAGTCTTCCCATGAGGCTTCGAATATCGTGCAGGGTTCACAGGAGGGATTGCCATAGTTTACCACGAATACCTCTAACCCATCGCCGACAACATTGTCCGCCTGGGATAAGAACGCTTCAAGGGACTCCCTGCTCCGCAGGTCTAAGCGTAAGCCTAAGACCCGGACCGGGTACTCTTCTTCTAGTCTCCGGGCGGCGGCCCTGATTTTCTCTTCACTTCTCGAGCCGATTACAAGGTTGTATCCAGCCCTTGCTAGGGCCTTCGCAACGGTGAATCCTATTCCCCTACTGGACGCGGTTACGATTCCCCAAGCCAATAGGGTGGCCTCCCCGCGATACTCAATTCTGGGAGAGTTTACTGGTTTAACTGGGGGTGATTGAGAATGAATGGGGGTTATTGTTTCTCCTGGCTTGGTTTTGCGAGAGTGATTTCTATTGCCGATACCCTCCTCTTCTTGCCGTTTCTCTCGAGTTCTTCGCTGTAGATGTTGACTTTCTTTACTATGACGTCCTTCATGAACAGGTTCCTGAGATTCTCTGCCGCGTCAACGGCTTTGCAGATATTAGTGCCCCTGGCTTTGAATACTACTTCGCTTGCTCCATCGTTGAAGAGGCGTATCGCCGCTAACACGTAGTTCATTACATCCTTCCGGCCGACGAGGATCACATTAGTCGGCTGAGGCTCGACCAATCCACATACACCCCTCACTCTAGGCTTCGACACGGCTTATAGGCTGGAAGGCTAATAATTATTTACTGGGGGTGAGGAGGGACCCCTGCCTAGCCCCGGGACGAAGGGGCTATGAGGTGGGTGTCCTAGGCCGACCCGCCACCTCCTAGCTTCGAGTTCAGCCACTCTACGATTAGTTTCAGTCTTGCAATCCTCCTCCTAGGAGTCCCACTCCTCATAAGGTCATGGTTTTCTCCTGGGAATAGGGCGAGCCTGGCCTCGACACCGTTGACTCTTAGCCCCCTGTAGAGGGTTATAGCCTGGTCTAGGGGGCACCTGTAGTCGGCGGTGCTGTGTATTATTAGGGTGGGTGTTCTAGCCTTGTCTAAGTGGAACAAGGGACTCTTCTCAACGTAGGCTTCCGGGCTGGCCCACGGCTCGGCTCCGAGTATTTCCCTGGCGAAGTACCATCCTATGTCGCTGGCCCCGTAGAAGCTTGACCAGTCAGAGCAGCTCCTCATGGTGACTGCTGCTTTGAACCTGGTTGTCCTTGTTATTATGTAGTTTGTCATCCATC
>WAOR01000081.1 GCA_015521175.1 Thermodiscus sp. | reverse complement strand
CTCCGGCTACCAGGCTTGTAGTGTAGTGCCTGGCCCTCACCGCTTGAGGGAGCCTCGCCATTATTGCGGGGACATCATCCACTATGCAATCGTAGTTCATACCGTCAAGTCCTCCCACTATAATATCCTAGTAGGGCATAATAAGAAAGGACGCGGAGGGATCCGGTAGTGGCCGAAAGCCTCCCCGAAAAGTACCAGCGCCTTCTCAAGCGGGTAGAGGATGGAGACCTGAGAGCGCTGGGTAGACTACTCACATACCTCGAGAATATTGACAGGGAGAGCGCCATACTCCTGGAACACCTCGCCAGGAGGGCTGGCAGGGCCCAGGTCATAGGAGTTACAGGCATACCTGGAGCGGGTAAGAGCACTCTCATAGGTCGCCTGATAAGGGAGCTCCGGTCCAGGGGCTACAAGGTCGCGGTCGTCGCTATAGACCCGAGTAGCCCCCTAACCAGCGGGGCCCTCATGGGCGACCGGCTCAGGATGCAGGAATATGCTACGGACCCTGGAGTGTTCATAAGGAGCATATCCACTAGGGGCTTGAAGGGTGGCCTAAGCCTAGCCGGCCTCGCACTTGTTGAAGCATTCGACGCCCTTGGCTTCGACAAGATAATTATTGAGACCGTTGGGGTAGGCCAGGCGGAGGTCGACATTATGAATGCAGCCCACACTATCATAGTCCTAACTATGCCGGGGGCCGGAGACGACATCCAGGCGCTCAAGGCCGGTGTGATGGAGATAGGAGACATATACGTGATAAACAAGAGCGATAAGCCCGAGGCCTCAAAGACCTACGAGTACATAACATTCGCCGTCGAGAAGGGCGACATAGGCCCTGGGACCGGGTGGATCCCGAGAGTGGTTAAGGCTAGCGCGATAATGGGGGCAGGCATAAAGGAGATAGCCGACATAATAGACGAACACTGGAAATACCTCAGGTCAAAGGGCCTAGACAAGGAGAAGGTGAAGGCGAGGAGACGACTACTCATAGCCCTACTAGCAGAGAACCTCCTAAGGAGGAGCCTAGAGAAAAGCCTAGAAGAGAGGAAAGACGAGCTCGAGAAGATATCCGAGGAGGCCGAGGACCTAGTAGGAAAAGCCCTATGGCTGGCGAGACACGCCTGCGACACTATAAGACAGTGAGGGGCCTGCAAGGCCACCAGAAGGGATCCCGCGCCCTAGAAACCGCTAGGTCCACTGCCCTGCCCGTGAGGCCTAGGAGCGAGCCGTAACGCCATAGATCGTAAACCTCGTAGCCCTCCCACTCGAGCACACGGGTAATTGCCTCGAGAACCTCCTCCTTCCCAACACGGCTCTGCTCCAGGCCGCAGGGCCTATACTTAACCGGGTCGACCCCTCGTTCTAGTCTGTCCCTGCGGGGAGGAGTTATCAGGGGGACGTAGTCGGGGAGCCGGTAGGAGATCACCGCGTGGTATAGGTGCCTCTCACCGCCTATGTGGGCGGCGGACCCTCCCACCTTGCACCCGCTAACCACGATGTCGCCCTCATTCGCAATCCACACCTCTAGTCCCAGAAGGGCGAGGGCTCTAGCTAGGAGCCCCGTGTACTTCTTGTAGATGTTCCGAGGGGATAGGCGCCCTCTCCCGATAATGGTGACTGAGAGAGTGTCGGGGCTGTGGTAGACGGCTCCGCCCCCCGTGAACCTCCTGTAAACCGGTACCTCGTAGAGCCTGGAGTATTGGCAGGAGTAGTCTATTCCCTCCCGCGTATTTCTCCCGGCGATAACGCTCTCCCTGTTAACCCATACTAGGGCTACTCCCGTGCAGGCATCGCATTCACGATATATCGTCTCTTCCAAGGCTAGGTTTAGGAGCGGTGGCTTCGGCCTTGGCCATGCGTGTCGGGGCATTACTGGGTACCCGTTAGCTGGCGGAGTATCTCCTCCTCCTCGATTATCGTGCCGCAGTAGACGCACTGGTAGCGCAGCCTCTCCCCGGGGACCCTCCGGAACCTTGGTATTACTGGTTCGCGGGGCTTCCTCGTTATACAAGTGGGGTTTATGCATTCGAGTATCCCGGTTAGGGTTTCGGGGGCTTCGACCTGCCTCTTCTCGACTACCTTGTAGTCCCTGATAATGTTGATCGTCGCCGTAGGGGCTATGAGGGCTATCTTGTCGGCCTCTCCGGGGTCGAGGTATCGGTTCTCTATCTTGACAATATCCTTCCTACCCAGCTTGCGGGACTCAACGTTCATAACCACGGCGACCGTATAGCCCTCCTTACCAGTTATACCTAGGAGGCGCAGCACTAGTAGGGCCCGGCCAGCAGGGACATGGTCTATCACGGTCCCATTCCTTATCTTCCGGACAAGCATACCCTCCTCCACACCCGGTCACCCCAGTATGAGGCTTAGCAGGGCCATCCTAACAGGGACTCCATTTGCCGCCTGGGTGAAGTAGGCCTGCCACTCAGTATCGTCTACATCGTGCGTTATCTCGTCAACCCTAGGCAACGGGTGGAGGACCTTCAATTCCCTCTTAGCCTTCTCCTCGAGCAGGCTCCTCGTAACCCTATAGCTACCCTTAACCTTCTCGTACTCCGCCGGGTCCGGGAACCTCTCCTTCTGGATACGGGTAACGTAGAGCACGTCTGCGGCCTCAACAGCGTCTTCTAGCCTGGCGTAGCTGTACCGGATCCCGGCCTCTTCCAGTAGCATTAGCACCTCCGGCCTGGGCTTCAACTGTGGCGGGGAAACGAAGATTACGCTCTCTGGCTGATAGCGTGTTAATGCGAGTATGAAGCTCGTCGCCGCTCTTCCATAGCGGAGGTCACCTACGATCGCGTAGACCAGGCCATCGATCCGCCCCTTGAGCTCCCTTACAGTGTAGAGGTCTATCATCGCTTGCGTGGGGTGATGCTGCTTCCCGTCTCCCCCGTTAATGACGGGTTTCCCGGCTATCTCGGCGGCGAGTAGGGCGCTTCCCTCGTACTTGCTCCGGATAACTATTGCGTCGGCGTAGGAGTCGAGCATTCTAATGGTGTCAGCTATAGTCTCCCCTTTCTCAACGCTAGTGCTGAAGCCCGATGAGAAGCCTATAGTATCTGCTCCTAGCCTCTTAGCCGCCGTCTCAAAGCTCAGCCTTGTCCTAGTGCTTGGCTCGAAGAATGCGAGGGCAATTATCCTACCCTTCAGCTTTTTCTCTACCCTGCCCTCTTCCAGCGACTTCTTCATTGACTCGGCGTGCTTGAATAGCTCCTCTAGCTCTTCCCGCGTGAAGTCCAGGATGCTGATAACGTCTCGGCCCCGCCAGTTACCCTCCAATCGCGAGCCCGGTAGTAGAGGCTGGTGGTCACGGGGGTTATTACACGTGTCTCCCCTTGTAGCTGGGGGCCAGGCTTTGCAGTGTAGCGGCGGGGTCCCTGCTGGTGGTTATTAGGCGCCCTATGATCTCGTAGTCCGCCCCGGCCCTCACCGCCTCCCCGGGCCTCGCACCCTGAGCCCCTACGCCGGGTGATAGTATCACAGCTTCCGTGAATAGGTTCCTAGCCCTGGCTATGACGTGGGGTCTCGTGGCGGGGGCTACTAGGCCCCAGGCCCTAGCCCTCTTAGCGATGCCTACTAGTTTTTCGAGGATCGGGTCCATTGTTTCTGAGGCTCCGGGATTGCTCATCGCCACGACTACTACCAGTTTCTGCCTGTTTTCCTCGAGGAACCTTGAGAGCCCGTCTAGAGCGCCCTCGTAGCCGGGGAAGGCGTGGGCTATTACGGCGTCAGCCCACCCACTGGTTATCTCTGCTACTCTAACCATTGTGTCAGCTATGTCGGCCAGCTTGAGATCGGCTATGACGAGGGCCTCGTCGCAGGCTTTTCGAACCTCCCGGCCTATCCCCGGGATTCTCAGGAGGCTTGGGAGGCCGACCTTGTAGCCGGCGGCGAGCCCGCATGTCTCCTGGACTAGGCTTACAACCTGGTACCTGGATTGGAGGGCGTCCAGGCCTATTATTACTGGTAGCGCTACCATAGGTCCTCGAGCTCCTCGTCTACTTCACGCTTGGCTTTCCGTGCCTGGAGCCACTGGCCTACCACGTTTATGTCTCCTCCAAGGGGCTTCTCCTCGCGGCTACACTCGTCTATCTTGACGAGTGCTGGTAGTGTGGCCATTTTACCGAGGATTATTGCTTCTCCTGGGTTTAGGGTTGGCAGTAGGCCTGCTATGTCGTCGCTCATCTCCTCGCTAGCCCTCTGGATATATCGTATATCCTCTGGCTCCACGGTGCGAAGGACTATCTTGTTGTTCATCTGGCTGAGCACGTTTGCATCCACATTCTTGGGCCTCTGCGATACTAGCACTAGGCCTACGCCGAACTTCCTCCCCTCCCGAGCAATCCTAGCCGCCCAGTGCCTTGTGAGGGTTGAGGCGTCCCGCGGCACTAGTACGTGGGCCTCCTCCACCACGGCTACTACGGGGTAGGGGTAGCCGCCGGCCCCTACCTTAGCCTGCTTCCTCTCCTGTAGGAGCCTCCT
>WAOR01000080.1 GCA_015521175.1 Thermodiscus sp. | reverse complement strand
GCCCAGTGCCTTGTGAGGGTTGAGGCGTCCCGCGGCACTAGTACGTGGGCCTCCTCCACCACGGCTACTACGGGGTAGGGGTAGCCGCCGGCCCCTACCTTAGCCTGCTTCCTCTCCTGTAGGAGCCTCCTCAGGTAGTGGCTAACCACGGCGTCTGCCGCCGACTCCTCAAGCTCTGATAGGTCGAATACCGTGAGGGTGCAGGGCGGTATAGCGTCTACCAGGTTGTAGTGGGCTGTAACGTCTATCACGTCCGAGTAGTAGTCTTGGAGGTCCTCGAGCTTCGCTATCGCCCCCTCGAGGCTGTCACCGGTCACCTGCCTGGGAGGGGTCAGGGAGTAGTCGACCAGCGCCTCCGCCACTATACTAGGATCGACTCCCGAGGGGAGGTACTGGGATAAAGCCCCGGCTATCCTCTTAATCCTCTGCTCCCTTGGCTGGTCCTCCCTGCGGAAGGCGTTTACTAGGGAGGTGTTGGTGTTGCGCCCCTGGAATTGCTCGAGGAATTCTAGGAGGCTCTTTGCCAGGCCCACCACGTCCTGGTAGGGTGTAGTGGTCTTACCAGTCATCTTCATGTACGAGGCTATCGCGCCACGCCACGCCCAGCGCAGGTACCTCATCTGCCTGGTAGCGTTCTCTGGCAGGTTTACTAGCTTGTAGAGTTCCCGGATGGTTATCCTCAGGGGGTTCAGTTTGGGGGGTCTGTGCACTTTCAAGGTGACGTTTGCTAGGTTCAGCTTCGAGTATTCCCCGTGCATGTCGAAGATTACCATTGTACCGCAGAGTTCTCCAACGATCCTCTTGGCCATTATGCACACGGTGTTACTCTTACCCCCTCCCGTCACGGCGAGTATTGCCAGGTGCCTCATGAGGCCATTGGCATTCACGTGGAATGCCACGTTCTGGTCGCTGGCAAGACTGCCCAGCCTTATCCAGCCCTTCTCCAAGCCCTCCCCAGAGAATATCTTGGAGAGGCTCGAGGGGTCGGCCCTGTAGATCTTAGAGCCCGGCACTACAGGGGTCTTGGGGGCTACTACCTTCCGCTTTGCTAGGAGGGGCTCTAGGAGGGCTAGCCACCTCACGCTACCCCTATTATAGAGGTCCTCTCCGCCGGCCTGAACGGTCCACTGGGCAATATGGTCCACAGCCCGGGGGTCAGTGACGCCAGGAGGGAGCATCCTGTGCCCGGCCCACACCGTCTCTACTATCCCGAGGACACAGCCCTCACTGCTCTCGGCGACGATATAGTCTCCAGCCCTGGGGGTGTAACCGTTCCTTTCAAAGATCAATAGGCTCCTCGCAGGAGTCGACTCGCCAACTATCCAGCCGATCGGGTTACCGCTCCCACAAGCCATCCCTGGGTTCACCTCCTGAGCATATCCCTAGCAGGGATCTCCACTTCGAGGCCGACCCCCCGGGCCAGTGCCAGTGCCTCCTCTGGGAGGATCCGGGCATGGTAGTGGGCAATCGTTAAGGCCAGCGGGTACCCCTGAGCCGTCGGGACGCCTACGAGCCTCCGTAGCGCCTTCTCGAGGAGTGCCCGTGCGTTGTCCCAGGTCGCTGTGATTTTGGATGAGTCGAAGGCTATGTTGGCTAGCATGAAGGGGCCTCCCCGCGTTAGCCTCACGTAGAACTCGATGCTCGCGAGCCTCTCGGTGTAGAAGTCGTATAAGCCCAGCCTCCTAGGGTAGAATACTAGGCCTCCCTTCTTACCCTTGGGCCTTAGACGGGTTATCTCGTAGGCTCCTACTAGGAGGCTACTAGACGCTCTATTCCCTGCTTCTCCCTGGCTCTGTGAGCCGTCCCATACTATGTATCCGGGCTTGAGGGGGTGCATCCTCTTGATATAGTAGATGTCGCTGTGCTTGCCATGGCATAGGGCTGTGCTTACACTATGCTTGGATAGGAATACTGCTATGCCATCGTTTCTCCAGGCCTCCTCTAGGGCCTTCTTGTAGGCGTAGAGCTTCTCGAGGACCTCCAGAGCGGTTATCCACTTCCCTCCATCCCCTAGGTAGCCCTCCAATACGCCCCTAGCACCCATTTCTAGGACGAGCCTAGCAGTGATAGGCCTCACCGGGGCCCTCGCCACCAGCTCCTCGGCGCACTCTTGCATGCTAGAGCAGGCCAGGAAGCTTATGGTGTCGAGGCTAACACCGCTATTGTAGAGTTCCCAGAGTACTTTCTCAGCACCCGGCAGGTCCCTGTCCATCCTCGCGAGCTCCTCGGAGCCATAGCTCGTTGCCCCGGGGCTCCACCAGCGTATGGCGTTACGCAGGCTTCCATCGAAGAGCACTAGCCCCGCTTGACTAGCGATGCTCTCGGCTACGGGCCTGTGGATACCGGCTATAACCGAGGCTTCAAGGATCTCCCTGTAAATTGAGACTCTATAGTCTGGGTGGTGTGGGGGTACTATGAGGCCTAGCCATGCGTCCCCCTCGCTTACCCCCGACTCGTATAGGTGGGCCCAGGCCTTCACG
>WAOR01000079.1 GCA_015521175.1 Thermodiscus sp. | reverse complement strand
CTCGTAGTCGAAGGGCTCAGCGAATATCACGTCTATCGTAAGGGTGAAGGGGCCAGCGTTCTTGCTCCTCACGATCCTAGCCACGTCTCCGAGCCTAGCCATACTCCTCCACCCTTAACCTGGCGTGCTCCAGAGGGTCCCTCTCCTCCACCAGGTGCCAGATGCTCCACTCGTAGGCCGTACCAGCTGGTAGATCGCTGGGGCTTAACGGGAAGGCTAGATTACCTGCCGTAGTCTTCCGCCCTGGCCATCCCAGGTGTAGTAGCGTGCTCCTGAGAAGGCCTGCAACAGTCTTACTCGTCTCCGGGTCCTTAGCTATTACCTCGGCCATTATCGCTATCTCGTGGCCCGGCCGTGGGGATGGTTCCCTCTCAGCCATGACACCGTTTACACCGTAGACCCTCCAGTATACCCTATAGTCTCCTGGTAGTAGGCTTCTCACGTGCTCCTCGGCTTGCCTAATCAGTTCCATGTGCTTCTCTATGAAGCCGGGATCACGGGCGCCGGCGATCCACACGGTCCTGTACCCGGCTAGCCTGGCCGCCTCAAGCTTAACCATCCTAGTCTTAGCTGGAACCCACCTAGTGCCCCTAACAGTCACTACCCCCTCATTCTCGCTGTACTCTGCCTGGGAGAGGTCGGCGCACCCACCTGGTATGCACTCGCGGTATGGGTCCCTCCTCTCGTAGAGAGCGTGCTCGGCCACGCTGGTAATAGTAGCCCTTCTCCGCGGATTCAGGGGGTATACCTGGAAGTGGTCTCTGCGGATCACGCCCATCATGCCGTCGCTACCGCTCCCTGGGTCAGCGGCGATTGCACCGCACTCGAGGACCTTGGCCATGTGTATTGCTAGGCCCCAGTCGTGCCCCCTCTTTATGGGGACGGCGGAGAATGGGGCCACGTCGACGCTCCGCCCTGCTAGCACTATGTCCGCACCCAGTCGCAGAGCCTCTAGGAAGGGCTCAACACCTACCTGTGCAACTATTCTAGCGGACTCTTCGACCACTTCTCGAGTCAGGGGTGGAGCGCCGGGTAAAGGCTCTATCCTGCGACCCTCCTCTATGTAGGAGTAGAGGGTTTCCTTTGAGACATCAGTATAGACTACCGCTGTCCTAGCCTTCAGGCCCTCCCCCGCCAGGATTCTCCGGAGGATACGGAGAGTCGCCTCCACGTGTGGTTTCGCGCCAGCTCCTCCAGAAGTGCCTATAAGTAGGGGCGCCCCCTGCTCGACCGCCGCTCTTGTTAGTAGGCGGAGGTCTCTTTCGACTGCCTTCTCCGGGACGAATCCTACTCCCTCGCCGAGATAGTATGGGCCTGGATCGGTTGAGCCCGCGTCAACTGCTATAGCGTCGAAGCCTTCCCGGAGAGCCCTCCTATGGCTCTCCAGGGGGAACCCGTATCCTAGTATTGCTGTCGGCGAGTATACCCGGGTCTCCATTGAGCTTCCATCTCCTATCTTAGCACTTGTATCTCCCCCTTCCTCCTCTTCACGTAGACTCTCCATGTTGGCGTGACGGTCTTAGGGTGGTTTGCGTAGAACTGGTCGACCCTCCTAACCGTGGTGTTCAGTGGGGCCTTGTGGAGGCTTTCTGGGTTCTTGTAGGCGTCTTCGGCTATTCTTCTAAGGGCTTCCGCGTAGGCCGCGATGGTCTCTGGGGGCTCTGTTTCAGTCATCTCTATCATGAGTGCCTCTTCTACTATCAGTGGGAAGTATATTGTCGGGGCGTAGAAGCCCTTGTCTAGGAGTGCCTTTGCTACGTCCTCAGCCCTTACGCCTGTCTCCCTGGCGAGGGGTTTAGCGCTCACGACTGCCTCGTGTTTCCTTGGCCTTCCCGGGGCGTATGGAACCTCGTAGCCCTTCACGCCACGGAGGAGGCTGAGGAGGTAGTTAGTGTTGACGACGCTGGCTTCTCCCGCTAGCCTGAGGCCCTTTGCTCCTAGGGCCAGTATGTAGGTGTAGGCCCATACTACTGGTATGGTGTTGAACCACCACATGCGCATCCTTCCAATACTGGCCCTTGGCATCTCCAGGCGATACTCTCCGCCATGTTTCACGACTATTGGGCCGGGGAGGAGGTCTGTGAGGTAGTAGTCGGTTCCGGGGACCCTCACTTTCCTAGCGCATACGGGGCCTGCTCCCGGGCCTCCTCCCCCGTGTGGGCTGGAGAAGGTCTTGTGCAGGTTCAGGTGGGCTATGTCAAATCCCATGTCGCCCGGCCTGGCATGACCCATTATACCGTTGAGGTTTGCCCCATCATAGTATAGGAGGCCTCCGACCCCGTGGATCGTGTCTGCTATTTCCAGGATGTGTTCCTCGAATAAGCCTAGTGTGCTTGGATTAGTTATCATTAGGCCCGCAGTACTCGGACCTGCGGCGGAGCGGAGCGCTTCGAGGTCGACATTACCGTCTGGGGCTGTCGGTATCTCCACTACGCGGAAGCCGCCCATAGAAGCACTCGCTGGGTTGGTTCCATGAGCGCTATCCGGGATAATGATCTCATTTTTCTCATTGTTCCCTGCTAGGATGTGGTATTTCCGGATCATGTGCACTCCCGCTAGCTCTCCCTGGGCGCCCGCGGCGGGGTGAAGGCTGCAGGCGTCCATGCCTGTAATGGTTGCGAGCCATTCCTGCAAGTTGTAGGCTATCTCGAGGAGCCCCTGCACGCTATCAGGTGGTTGGAGGGGGTGTAGGAGCCGGAGCTTCTCATTGAAAGCATAGTGGAGCGCTATCCTGGGATTATACTTCATTGTGCAACTGCCCAGCGGTACAGGCCCGCTGTCTACACCGTAGCTCTCCTGGCTTAGCCTCGTATAGTG
>WAOR01000078.1 GCA_015521175.1 Thermodiscus sp. | reverse complement strand
TGGAGCACTCTATTAGCCATCTCGGCGAGGAAGAAGGCTTTCTTCTCCCTGTCCTCGGGCTTGTTGCCAAGGTGTGGGAGGAACTGGTTGTCTAGGAATTCGAGGGCTCTTTCAATCCTCTTCTCCCTGGGCTGGCCGCTCGCTAGCCTGTTACCGATGTACTCTAGTGCCTCCTCTTGTGTCCTAGCTATATGGGCTACCTTCTCGAAGCTGGGCACAAGCTCCTGTTGCACGTCGGGATCCGGGGAGACAGCATACGCTATCTCTCGCTCCTCCACGAAGCCGAGAGCCCTCATGAGTATTACGAAGGGTATCCTTGCGTTTAGCCGGGACATGGATACCTCGAGGCTACCATCACTCATCCTATCAACTATGACTTGGCGTCTCACGCCCAGCATTGTGGAGACTACCTTGGCGCTATGCGTTATCTTCGCTGTACCAGCGGCTGCGGGACCGACAATTATTCTGTTTACCGCTAGGTCCTCCTGGATGACGACGACCTTCTCGCTACCATTAATTATGAAGTAGCCTCCCGGGTCGTAGGGGTCCTCGCCTATGCTAGTTAATTCTTCCTCGCTCATCCTGGAGAGCGGGTCTATGACTGATTTCACCATAACGGGGAAATCAGCGATTTTAACCTCCTTATCCTTCTCCTTCACGTGCCCATTTACTATAAGCGTTGCTTTGACGAAGAGTGGTGCAACATAGGAGAGATTCCTCATCCTACAGTCAAGGGGGTATATTCGGGTCGAGTAGCCAGCACTCTTGACCTCTGGATGGCCGAAGCGCACCTCACTAATCTTAATCCTAATGTCTGGCAGATTAGGGGGCAGGGGCCCCTTCCTGCGACGCATCATCCTCCAAGCAGGCGTTATCTCCCCGATAGAATCGATCATCTCCTGAATCTTCCTTGACACCAGCTGGTTATACGAGTCTAAGTGCTGCCTGGCGAGGCCTGTTGACTTGATGAAGGAGTTGTACACTGGCCATAGATCTTCAACGGTGATTGAAGCTGTCTTGCTCGAGCCAGAATCCTCCCTCTTGGGCATACTAGCAAGCACCCCTCCTAGAAGGCTACAACGATTCTATAATACACGGTTTCGCCCGCCGTGGGCGATTTACGCGTGATCTTAATAATGTCTCCGGGCTTTGCCCCGATAAGCTGTACGACGGGGTCATTAACGCTAATAGCTGGGAGCCTGCTCGGAGGGACCCCCAGTTTCCGGAGGACCTCGACGGCCTCCTCGAAGGATAGGACCTCGTGCTTAGGGACGAGCTCGTGCTCTAGAATCTTCTTACTAACCCTCCTCTTAGACCGAGATGGCAACTGGTCAGGCCCCCCACTTGCTCGCAGAATGGGGGTGGGACTCCGAGTTCTTATAGACTTTTCCCCAATAGGGGTAGAGAGCTGGCTTTAGACTTATATCCCATAGCAGGGGCGCACTTGACCTGGTGGGCCCGTAGCTCAGCCTGGCAGAGCGGCGGGCTTTTAGCGTGGGGGCCCAGTCCTGGCCCCAGAGCGGAGGAGACCCGTAGGCCCCGGGTTCAAATCCCGGCGGGCCCGCCACACCCGAGAAAGGAGAAGAGGGCTCCTAGCCCGCCACCCACATCCTCACGCGTAATATAAGCTCATGTGACTGGGCCTATCATGCCCGGGGGGTCTACTAGGTTGAGCAGTATTGGAGATAGCTGTGAGAGAGCTCGCAGATACGCTAATGGAGTGCTACGCTTCCTAGACGAAATCAGGGAGAAAGTGCCCCCAGAGTACTCGGAGCTATTAGATGCCGCCGAGAGATATAGCATGGATGCCATATACTATGTTGACAAAGGAGATTGCGGCACCGCTCTGTCAGCCGCCTCTTACGCCGAGGGGCTCGTTGACTCGTTAGAGTATACGGGCGTACTGGAAGCCGAGTGGCCTGTCCGGGAATGGGAAGAGGAGCGCGTATTCCTCGCGGGCACTTTCGACCTCCTACACCCGGGCCATGTAGAACTTTTGAAGTTCGCCTCTAGCTTCGGCAAGCTTTACGTTGTCATCGCTAGGGATAACACGATTAGGGAAGAGAAAAGGAAAGAACCCATACTCGACGAGGAGTCAAGACTCCGAGTAATCTCCTCCATTAGATACGTCTACGAGGCAATGCTTGGGGATCCCGCGGACAAGTTGAAGTCGGTTGAAAAGGTAAACCCCGATATCATCGTCCTTGGACCCGACCAGCCTTTCGATGAGGAGGAGCTAGCAAGGATAGTCGAGGCTAGGATTGGTAAGAGGCCCCGCGTTGTAAGATTTAAGGGGAAGGTTTCCTTCTCTGGGGGTCTGCGTAGCACTAGCGACATTATCCGAAAAATCTGTCAAGGCTCGTACTGCTCGAGCACTCGTTGAAGCCGGGCCTGGCCGCACCCGTCCTCTTCACCTCTCGCCTCATTCTCTTTGAGATAGCGTCGGCTACTCTCGTCGGCTCTGGTAGCCTGTGGCCGGGTTTTAGCATAGACTTAACTAGTCTTACTGCTGAGTCTAGGCTTATCCTATGTCCCGGGCTCACGTATATTTCCTTCCCTCTGCCCGACTCTATTATTGCCGCTATTTTCTCGCCATTATCGCCTATTAAGAGTCTCAGGGGTCCCTCAGCGATTTCTTTTCCATACAATCGTTTCTTAGCTACACCGATGGAAGGGGTATCTGAGACTACTCCTACGTGTGATGCGATTCCGAACCGTCTGGGGTGGGCTATGCCGTGGCCGTCAACCACGTATAGGTCAACCTGGCCCCCGAGCCTCGCTATTATGGGTCCTAGTACAGCCATCTCCCGGAATGCTAGAAGCCCTGGTATGTAGGGGATGCATACTGCCCTCGTGTAGATGTAGCAGGCCTCTACGTTGAGTGACGGGTAGGATAGGATGGCTGCTACTCCGATGCCTAGATCATAGCCCTCCATTTTTGTGTAGGCGACGTCGAGTCCTGCAACCCGGCGTATCGGCCCGTAATCATCCCTGACTACTACTTTACCCGCTAGTGTCTCCTGGGCTCTCCTCGCCTTCGCGGGGCTGAACCTGTTGAGGATCTCCTTGCATTCCCGGGGTTGTGGCGTTGCCTACCCCTCCTCTATCCTGACCCTTAGCTTCACTGACTCCTCCCTGACCCCCTCCTTGCTTATTAGAAGGGCGTCTATTCCATCGCCTGTACCCGCGTCTCTTACTATGGCGGTTTTAACCGCGTTAACCGCTATTTGCAGGGCCTCGTCTCCACTCAAGTCTTCCCTGTAATTAGCCTCGAGGTAGCCGTAGGCTATCGTAGCCCCAGTGCCCACGGCAGCGTATGGTTCCTCGGTTATGGAGCCTAGGGAGTCGAGTACATATAGCCTGGGAGTTCCGTCCGGGTCCAGTCCTGCTACAATGGTTTCTACTATGAAGGGCAACATCTTGTACGAGTACATTATAAGGGAGAGCCTCTTAGCCGTCATGAACGTTGTAATGGGGTTGCCTGTTGTCAACTCGTAGCTCCTAAGGTCAGCCCTCAATATCCTGACGAGCCCGCTGATATCGCCGTAGAGGCCAGCGAAGACTATCCCTATCCTGTCGTTTATACGGAACACCTTCCTGGCATTCCTACTCATGATAAAGGTTCCATAAGCCATTCTTCTATCAGTGGCTAGAGCCACGCCATCCCCAGCCTTCACGCCCACACTCGTCGCTCCGAAGAAGCTCGACAACTCTCAACCACACCAGGGATCGAGATTAGGGGTGACTGGGATTCATAAATGGAGCCCATACACCGATTACTTCCGCTAGTATACGAGGCGTCTTCCAACGTCCCGCCTCTAACCCCAGAGTACTCGGACTCCCACCCGCTTACGTGTGCCGTCCTAAAAACTACCCTCTAGGGTGTAGGGGGATTTGGAGCAGAAGTGCCCTTGTTGCGGGTCGACCAGGATCATCGTAGACACTCAGAGCGGGAGTCTCGTGTGCCAAGACTGCGGGTGCGTAATAGAGGAGGGGTTGATCGATGACTATAACCCAGGTGGTAGAGAAGCAGAGAGGTATCCCCCGAAAAGGCGAGTACTGGGAAAGCACTTGCCGCCCGGCGATACTACTTCCTGGGGAGTTAGGAGAATCGGGCTCACTAAGATGCTAGGAGGCGATCCGCCAGACTATGTTAAGAGAATCGCCGATAGCCTTCCCCACGTTATCAGCGTTAGAAGCAGGACTAAGCTAGCCATAGCATACTACATTTATGAGAGATCAGAGGGGAACAGTAAGACGAGAGCCATAACAATAGCCTCTGAGAGAACGGGACTATCGAAGCGGAGCCTCGAGAGAATAATACGACGTTATAGGCCCTGGATCGAGGGAGAGATACGCCGGGTAGCAACAGGATGGAGGACGACTTCAGAGACCCGGCGAGCATAGCCAAGAAGATACACGTGCCGACGTACGATGAGATACTCGAGAAGATTAGGTCCCGTTATCCGAGGGGTGGTAAGACTCTATACGAGAAGCAACTGGCCACGCTCCAGAAAACCCATGATATCGCTATCTCCAAGACTGATTTCGTCAGGAGCCTCACCAGACTGTTAGACAATCTTCACCCCTTCTATTGGAGATTAATAGAAATAGACTTCGACAAGGACAGGGTACACAAGGCTATCTCCTGTGTAAGCAAGGCTAGAAAGCTGGCCTCCAAGTTCTACGACAAATACCGCTTCCTACTACTCGCCGCCGAGGATAAGAGAGAACTCCTCCGGGTAGCGAGTGAGGGCAGGGGGAGGATACTCTCGGCCTTCAAGAAATGCCGGAGAGAACTAGGCTATCTCCGAGATCTCGTGATATTCATCCAGAAACTACCAGGCATAGACCCAAGTCTCCCCACAATCATAGTGGCCGGGGCGCCGAGCAGCGGTAAGTCTACGCTCGTTAAGAATGTCTCCAGGGCCCAGCCCAGGGTTGCGGCTTATCCTTTCACAACGACTACTATACATATCGGGCATGCCAAAGTCGGGGATAGGATAATCCAGGTCATAGATACGCCTGGCCTTCTTGACCGACCCGTGGAGGAGATGAATG
>WAOR01000077.1 GCA_015521175.1 Thermodiscus sp. | reverse complement strand
TTAAGCTATCAGTTGCTTTAACGGCCGTAGTGCTACCCGTCTACTCTACCACAATTCTCCTCTCGATAGCTACGAGGAGGTTCTCCTACGGCCTCCTCACCGGCCTAATGGTCGCTTTAGGCTTCGAGTATCTTACACCGCCCAGCCTCCAACCCTATAGGCTAATACTCGACTATTTATTTTTAAGTAAAACTTACACTCATTTAGCAGTATTAGGGTACATGTTACTGGGCGTAGTACTAGCCGCTCTATCAGTCATCGCGTACTGGAGGGGTGACTTCGTTGAGTAGCGAGTGCAGTGTAAGCCTGGAGGATGTAACGGTAAGGTATGGTAGGACTGTGGCGTTGGAAGGTGTGACCCTCGAGTTCGACGAGGGGGTACACGTCCTGTACGGGCCTAATGGGAGTGGTAAGACCACGCTCCTGAGGGTTATCGCAGGCCTCATTAAGCCGGTTAAGGGAGCGGTGAGGGTGTGCGACCGTGATCCTAGGAGGGCGTTGTTATCCGGGAAGAGGCTCGTCTCCGGCCTTATCGGGTATGAGTCCCTACCCTTCTGGTTGAAGACGGGCCAGTACCTCTCCCTCTTCCAGAACCTGCTATGCGGCGATGGCGAGTGCGGGGGAGTCGTGGATCTGCTAGGTGTGAAGGGCTTCTACCATACTGGAATGAGTGGACTCTCTTCGGGTATGGCTAAGAAGGTGCTACTAACCATATCCCTAATGGGGCCCTCGAGGATCCTACTGCTGGACGAGCCCTTCACCTACATCGATGCCCAGGCAAGGGACAGGGTAGTGGAGGCCGTCGAGGAGACTAAGAAGGGCAGGATAGTGGTTATCGCATCCCACTTCATACCCGGGAACCTCGACGTTGACAGGATCGTATTCTTGGATAATGGTGTCGTTAGGAGGATCCTCGACAAGCGCAACGTTAACGGGGTGGAGGACTACATCATTTATGCCAGGCTGAAGCTCCGGGAGATAACTAGTGAATCGGCCCGCTACCTGTTCGAGGAGGTAGGGGCTAAGTCTATAGTGAGGGAGGACGGCTACTACTATGTCGTGGTTAATGGCAGGGGCCTTGAAGAGTGCACTAGGACCGGAGTATGCACTGGGGAGTACAGGATCCGCTTCTAGCCTCACGGGTCTCCGGGGGGCTTGAGGGACCCTCGGCTCCCCAGGGTATTACTGGGGTCTTCCTCGAATCATCCAGGTAGGTGCAAGAGTCTCTTCTGGGGGTTTAATTGACGTATGCCAGTGAGAAGGAGGAGATCGCCAGTAAGGAGGAGATAATCGCGTGGATCAGGCAGAGGCTCGAAGAGCTGGAGTCCGAGATTAGGATGCTACGGAGCATTCTGGCTCACTATGAGGAGCCCGGCAGGCTCTCCCCCGACGAGAAGGTTGAAGAGGTTAAGGTTGGTAGGAGGAGGATTGCAAGGGTCTACATTGGCTCGAGGTATGTGAGGCTTGTCCCCGAGTTCGAGATGCCATTGCCCTCGGATATCCGGGAGTACTTGGATGAGATTGTTAACGAGATACGGGAGAGGCAGGAGAGGGAGGGTGTTGACCCCGACGATATGGCTAGGATCGTGGTGAGGGAGAGGGCTAGCGGTGCCGTGAAGGAGATTATAATACGTGGCGTGGAGAATATTACCGAGACCATTAAGGCTAAGGCCGCGTTAAAGTATGCCGCCGAAATGGCCTGGCAGATCGCTAAGGCCAGGGGGACCCTCGAGGACTAGCGGCTCGGTAACCAAGGTTCACGTCACTGGGCGCGCCGTTGCCCTTAGCCTTGCCGGGTCTCCTCACCGCCGCCACGTGGTTATACGAGGGGCTCCATGGTTATATAGTGGGCTACTAGGCCCGGGGAGTGCCCTCCTTATAGGCCCTAGACAGTATTATCCTGTTCTAATCGGGGTTGTAGTCTTGGCGGACCTGCCTTTCCGCGTTGTAGCCGAGACTTTCGACGCTATGGAGAGGATAACTTCTAGGACCCAGCTCACACTGCTACTGGTTAAGCTTTTCAAGCAGACTCCCCCCAGCGTTATAGACAAGCTGGTCTACATCATCCAGGGGAAGCTGGGGCCTGAGTGGAAGGATATACCGGAGCTGGGCGTCGGGGAGAAGCTCCTCGTGAAAGCGATAGCCCTAGCATACAAGGTCCCCGAGGATAGGGTTGACAAGCTCTACAAGGAGCTGGGAGACCTCGGGAAGGTTGCCGAGAGGCTGTGCCGGGAGTATAGGTCTAAGCTGAAGACGGGAGGCTCGGGGCTCCTAGCATTCATGGGTGGCGAGGAGGAGAGCGCCCTAACGATCACCCGTGTATACGAGGCCCTCATGAGGATAGCCTACGCTCAGGGGGAGGGTAGTAGGGACCTAAAGCTACGCATCGTCGCCGGCCTCCTAGCGGATGCCGAGCCCCTCGAGGCTAGGTACATTGTACGCTTCATCGAGGGCAGGCTTAGGGTTGGTATTGGAGACGCCACAATACTAGACGCACTAGCCACGGCCTTCGGAGGCGGTGTCCATGCTAGGGAGGTTATCGAGAGGGCCTACAACCTGAGAGCCGACCTGGGCTATATCGCTAGAATCGTCGTGGAGAAGGGTGTCGAAGCCCTCAAGGGGATAAAGCCCGCCGTCGGCACACCGATCCGGCCGATGCTCGCCGAGAGGGGTAGGGACCCGGCGGAGATTCTCAGGAAGGTTGGGGGCAGGGCTCTAGTCGAGTACAAGTACGACGGTGAGAGGGGCCAGATCCATAAGAAGGGAGACCAGGTCTGGATATTCTCTAGGAGGCTCGAGAACATCACCAGGATGTACCCCGACGTCGTCGAAATGGTTAAACAGCACGTGAAGGCCGACGAGGCTATAATCGAGGGCGAGATAGTAGCAATAGACCCCGATACCCTAGAGCTAAGGCCATTCCAAGAGCTAATGCAGAGGAAGAGGAAGTATGACATACACAGGATAATGAAGGAGGTGCCCGTGGCGGTATTCCTATTCGACATGATGCTCAGGGAGGGCGAGGATCTTACCAGTAAGCCCCTCCCCGTGAGGAGGAGGAACCTCGAGGAGGTAGTAGAGAGGACGGATACCTTCACCATTGCGACCAATATAACGACGAGCGACCCAGAGGAGCTATGGCAGTTCTTCCTGAAAGCCATAGAGGACGGTGCAGAGGGCGTCATGGTGAAGGCGATACACGATCAGAGCATCTACCGGGCCGGTGTGAGGGGCTGGCTATGGGTTAAGCTCAAGAAGGACTACAAGAGCGAGATGACGGACACCGTAGACCTCGTAGTAGTAGGAGCATTCTATGGGAGAGGTAAGAGGGGAGGCAAGCTGAGCAGCCTGCTAATGGCCGCGTATAACCCGGAGAAGGACGTCTTCCGCACAGTGTGCAAGGTCGCAACAGGCTTCACCGATGAGGAGCTCGAGAGGATGCAAGACATGCTCAAGCCGATAATAATACCCCACAAGCACCCCAGGGTGGACTCAAAGGTGAAGCCGGACGTCTGGATAGAGCCGAAGTACGTCGCCGAGATACTCGGGGCAGAGCTCACCCTCTCCCCAATGCACACCTGCTGTCTAGGCTGGGTTAAGCCAGGAGTCGGCATATCGATAAGGTTCCCCAGGTTCATAAGGTGGAGGCCCGATAAGGCGCCGGAAGACGCTACCACCGAGGAAGAGCTCTACGAGATGTACAAGAGGCAGTTGAGGAAGGTTGAAGAAGAGCCGGCATCGTAAAACCCTGCTAAGAGACCTCGTGAGGCAGAGGATCCAGATACTCTACCAGCTGGCCGTCGAAGCGGCGAAGCGGGGAGACTACGAGTACGCCTCCAGGCTAGGAGGCCTAATACGTGAACTATCAAGCTCGACGAGGACGAGGATACCTAGGAGGATAAAGAGGTGGATGTGCAAGCAGTGCAACATACCCCTAATACCAGGAGTAACAGCTACTGTAAGGCTTAGGAGACAGGGCAAGTTTTCATACCTAGTAATAAGGTGCCGCCACTGCGGCTGGATACACAGGAGACCCTACAAGAAGGGTAAGGGTGGACGCAGTGGAAAACTTGAGAGAACGGGTGAAGGAGGCCCACCACGGGAGCCCAGACGTGATAATAGGAAAGAAGGGGGTAACGAGGGAGGTCCTAGAAGAGATCGATAGGAGGCTGGACAAGAAGGGAGTAGTCAAGGTGAAGATGCTCCGCACAGCCGTTGGCCCGGGCCGGGAGAGGAGGGAGGCGGCGAGGAGCATAGCCGAGGCGCTGGGAGCCAGGCTCATGGGGGTTAGGGGTAGAACGTTCATCCTCTACAGGGAGAAGCAGGATTTATTATTCCAGCGGAGGCGACCAAGTAGGAGCCGGACGAGGTGGGCAAGGCAGTGGTAAACGCCCTTGAAGTACCAGCGGACAGGCTGATACGCAGGCTAGCGGAGAAGCTGAAGGCCTACGACCAGATCAAGCCCCCGGCATGGGCCTACTACTCGAAGACGGGGATACACAAGGAGAAGCCACCGGAGGACCCTAACTGGTGGTACGTGAGAGCAGCCTCCATGATGAGGAAGATGTACAAGAGCGGCAAGCCAATAGGGATAGAAACTTTCAGGACGATATACGGTGGGAGGCAGAACCGCGGATCCGCCCCCGAGCACTTCGCAAAGTCGTCGGGGAGCGTGGCTAGGAAAATCCTGCAACAGTTAGAGGCGGCTGGCCTAGTAGTGAAGGTGCCGGGGAAGGGTAGGACACTATCCCCCCTGGGGAGGAGCCTGCTGGATAAGACTGCTAGAGAGGTCTTCGAGGAGCTAGTTAAGGAGAAGCCGGACCTCGAAATATACCGTTAATATTAAGCAAACTAATACCCACCACTCGGCATCCTAACACGGCCCTCGACCCCTGGGATTTAAGAGTATTAATCCTCTACACCAGACTCTACACGCTAGGTGCAGGTTGAAGTGAGCATGGACGACAGGGAGCTAGAAGAGATCCGCAGGAAGAAACTGTTAGAGCTACAGAAACAGTTAGAGGAAGAGGAGAAGAGGAAGCAGCTCGAAGCGGAGATGAGGGCTAGGAAGGAGGCCCTCCTGAGGCGCATACTAACGGAGGAGGCTCGTGAGAGGCTAGCCAATATAAGGCTGGTGAGGCCCGAGCTTGCCGAGGCGGCGGAGAACATTATTATCCAGCTGGTGCAGGCGGGCCAGCTAGTACCACCGGTGGGGGACGACCAGGTAAAGGCTATATTACTAAGATTAGACTCACAGGGCCGGCGGGAGTTTAAGATTAGGTTCGCCCGGAAGTAGGTGGAGGGCTAACGGTATAGTGGGGTGCGTGGCTGTTGGCTAGGAATAAGCCTCTCGCGAGGAAGCTAAGGCTTGCCAGGGCCTACAAGCAGAGCAGGCCCCTCCCAGCTTGGGTCATAGTGAAGACCCTTAGGAAGGTAAGGTATAGTCCGGTGAGGCGTCACTGGAGGACTAACAAGTTGAAGGTCTAGCCCGCGGGGTGACTGAGAAGTGGCCGATAAGGATAAGGAGAAGGTTGTCCTGGCAGTAGTCTATAATGTTAACTTATCCCGCGTGTACTGGGGTAGAAGGACTAACAGGGCTGACAGAGCGGTTAAATACCTGAGGAGGTTCATAGCGAGGCATACGAAGGCCGACAAGGTAGTAGTTACGAACGAGGTTAACAATTATATCTGGAGTAGGGG
>WAOR01000076.1 GCA_015521175.1 Thermodiscus sp. | reverse complement strand
GGGACCCTCTAAGGGCCCTAGAAACAGCTAACCAGACTATTGGACCGGACCCGGACACGGGAGCAGTTGTGAAGATCATGGTGAGAGGGTAATGGCTAGGCTTAAGGGCATTGTGGGCATCGGGCTACTTGCCGCTTCAATAGCATTCTATATTGCAAGCATAGGACTAGCCGTCGAGGGCTACATTATAGCGAGTCTTATCGGGGCGACGGTTGGATCGGTAACAATGATCGTCGGGGCCGATCTACTGAAGGAGTCTTAAGAGGTAATCGTTTACAAGCCTATAGTAGCCTGTAAGCCAAACCAGGAAAACGTAGGATAAGACTACTGTGAGGAGAACTGCCTCCCTTCTCCTCGTAAGGCTCCAAGCCCAAACACCCAAACCCGCGGAGACGAAGCCTAGTAACGCTACAAATGGTGAAGCCCGGAGCGAGGCTAGAAATAGCGAGTATACAAGGGCTTCGATAGGAGCAGTCCTGTTCTCGCATAGCCACCGGGCAATGGAGGCGATCGATGGAAGAGAGCTACTCGGCCTTAAAGAATAGTAAACGGTCAACGAGAAGAACAATGTTGACGTAGCTATGAGGATCGTGAAGCCTCCCGCGCTTGAAAGCGCCTCAAGCGACTCCGAGGGCAGATATCGGGCGTGAACACCCCACCGGTGGAGAACCCACGAGAGCGAGAGAGCATACCCGCTGACCCCCACCCCTACCCCCAAGAGGCGGAGGCCTCTGCCACAAGCCTCCCGGTGAACCCAGTGTACAAGGAGTGAAAACGTGAAGCCCAGCAGGGCGAGGCCGGGCACTATCCCGTTAACCCTGAAGATGCCGGAGGCAACGATTGCAGTGAGGCCCAGCAGTGATGAGGCTTCGAGGGACCCCCGAAGAACCAAGAGTACACCCGTCAATCCAAGTAAGGCCACGAGACTCCCAGCCCAGCCACTATTCACTAGGCCAGCGAGCACTAACAGGAGCTGGCTAAAAATAGCCAGCCCCACAGCCAGGCTCTCGCAGGACCTCCCAGAGGCGTCTCGCAACCTCAATCGCCGCACCTCGGGTAGTCACGAGGTAGAATCTAGCCCCTACTCTGCGTAGACTGGCGATGTTAGCCTTGTAGTAGCGCTCCTCTACTAGCCTGACCGCTGTGTCGACCGATCCACTACCGGTGGGGGTGTATAGTAGAGCTATCTTGCAGTTGGTGCTAGCCCCAGATAGCGCTTTAACCAGGCTGTTATAGCTCTGGCCTGGACCTAGTAATAGTATTAGTGGCCTTCCAGGTTCTCCGTGGGAGAGCCTATCTACTAGGGCTCCTAGTTTGACCCTCCTCTTAACATTACTCGGGCCAGCCAGGGAGAGCCTATGCCGTAGGGTCTCTGCTATGTACTCTCCGGAGAGTAGTCCCTCCTCCCACGTCTCCCCTAGTAGTATACCGTACCTGAGGGTCCCTCCACCCGCTTCTATTATCTCAGCTATTGTTACAGCTGTTCTCATTATCCAGTCTGCCGGCGCCTCTCCGGGGGTGCCCGGCCAGGATTCGAGGGATAGGTCTACTAGGAGGGAGGCGTGTGGAGACACTTGTGACACGCCCTCCCGTACAATGGGCCTACCCAGCCTAGCCGTCGCACTCCATGCAATGAACCTCACATCATCGCCTGGCACATAGTCTCTTAGCTGGTAAAACTCCAGGCCCCCGCCCTTCCACGTAGAATAGAGGGGTTCTCCCCTCCCCTGCGGGCCGGCGTGTGAAACCCAGTATTCGGCGATGCCGAGTGGGTAAACGCTTATGCTTGACGGCCTTTTCAGCTTCCTCCACGAGGCGAACATTCCCAGAGGGTCCCTCGCTTCGACTAGGAGGGAGGGGTAGGAGTGGTAGCCTGGCGCTGGTTCCACCCTGTAGGAGCCCCTCCTGCACTCCCCTGGTTGGAGGCGCATATCAACCTCCCTCTCAAGCGCTCTCAACCTCTCCGGCACCTGGTCTTCCACCGAGACGATTAGGTCTTCGGGGGAATCGTTGCATACTACTAGATCAACTCTAGCCGGTACTCCCTCGGCTAGCCGCGGAGGGACCCTCCGCTCCACGTTCACACGGAATACTGCTCTGGAAGCCCTCTCAGCCACAGCCATTGATATCGCTAGTACTCCGGTGAGGAGCGAGGCTCCGATGCCAGTATAGGGGGAGTAGATGCCTAGGGCTTGCATTGCGAAGAAGAGGAAAGCGAGGATGCCTGCAAGGAGGGCTCTCCTTGTAGGATAGATCTCTGGCACCCTGGGGGTCCCTCTACGGCGGCTCTACCTTCTCCAAGACAGCGTCTACGATTTGCTCGGGAGTCGCCCCGGAGAGGCGGGCTTCCGGTTTCAGTATCACCCTATGATCCATGGCGTAGTGGGCTACTCTCTTTACATCATCCGGTCCTACGTAGTCTCGGCCTTCGGCTAGTGCTAGGGCCCTCGCTAGTTGTATCATTGAAATTACTGCCCTGGGGGACCCTCCTAGGAGGACTCGAGGGTCCCTCCTCGTAGCCTCTGCTAGCAGTGCGGCGTATAGTTTAATGTTGTCGTCTACGTATATGCTCCACACTCTTCTCCTCGCTTCGAGCAATTCCTCTCTACTGACGACCGGCTTCACGGGCCACTCTTCAATGGCTTCCTGCACGTCGATTATACGGGCCATCTCTTCAACGCTTGGATAGTCGAGCCTTATTTTCGACATGAACCTGTCGACCTGGGCCTCGCTCAGGGGGTAGACTCCTTGGTACTCTACAGGGTTCATTGTCGCTATTACTGTGAAGAGAGGGGATAGCTTGCGTGTCTCCCCCCAGATTGATACCTGCCTTTCCTGCATCGCCTCTAGGAGCGCGGCCTGGGTTTTTGGTGGAGCCCTGTTGATCTCATCGGCTAGTAGTATTTCTGTGAAGATAGGGCCTGGGTGGAACTCAAAGTCCCCGCCCCTCCAGACCATGGTCCCTGTTATATCGCTTGGCAGGAGGTCTGGGACGAACTGGACCCTCTTGAAGTCTAGGCTGAGGCTAGAGGCTACGGCTCTCGCTATAAGAGTTTTAGCTACTCCTGGAACGCCTTCGAGGAGCACGTGCCCCCCAGCTATTATGGTCGCCACTACTGCCTCTATGACATCACGCTTCCCTACGACTACCTTGCCAGCTTCACTAAGGACTCTCTCCATCATGCTGTTCAAGCTTCCTCGCCCTCCGGACTATGCGTGAGGCTAGGGATTCGGGGTCCCGCTGGCCGGGTCCCTCCTCTACTCCTAGGCGTGAGGCCTCGACTTCTAATAGCGCAATCGTAGCATCCCTTAGAGGCGTGGACTTTCTCTTAGGCCTGTTCCAGGGAGTGAGCAGGATTAGGGGCCAGGGCACGCTTGCAACCACTAATACAAGGGCTAGAGTTAGCGGGGCGAGCTCGCGGGCCCTACCCTCCAATCTGTCTAGACTGCTGGCGAGAGAGGTCCAGAGGCCTGTTAGCGGGTAAGCCCCCCTAGACTTAACCATGTAGAGGTAGTGTTTATTGTCTACTATAACGGGGTTGACTCGGGAATCGCCCGCCGTTAACCTCGCTAGGAAGAGTGCCACGTTTCTAGAGGGTTTAAGCCCGCCGTAACCGTTGTATAGGTAGTTCGCAAATATACTGGAGTCCCCCACAACTAGTACTCTCGACCCATTGATATTGTAGAGAACAGCGGCGGCTCCATCGTTCTTGTAGGAGCACACCTCTTCTCCGCCCGGCCCGCGGGGGACCCTCACAGCCCTAGACGCCCAAGCCTCGTATCCATCGCAGACTATTTTCACCATGAACTCCCAGCCGCCCCCCTTAACGGTCTCGTTATAGACGGTTCCATCCATTGAGGGTAGGCCGAGGGCCCTGAGGAGGCTCTTAGTATTGCTGGTCTCATCTGCTATCAGCAGGTTTAGGTGGCCAGCCTTTACAAGCTTTACTATAATCTCTATTTCATTATCGTTTAATTGAGTGTCGGGCCCTATAATTATATAGGTTGCCTTTGCCTTTATCCCTCCTAAAGTGCTAGTATTTCCTAGCACTACGTTGTACCGCTTGCCTAGGTCTTCTACAAACGAGGATGTTCCCCCAGGGCCAGGATTGAGGGGGGACGTTGATAGCCACGAGTAGCTCTTCTCCTTATATACGAGAGATGAGCCCGTGGTGAATAGGATTAGAACGACACCTAGAGTGAATACTACAATTACTGGGCTAGGCTTCATTTCTCGCTAGCCTCTCTATTCTCGAGACTGTCTCCTTGTCAAGGAGTCCAGGGCCATACATCGCCTTAGTGTACTCCATAGCGAACTCCCGGTACATGCCGGTTATCCTTGCTATCTCCATAGCGGTCTTACTCCTTAATGCTATACCTACGGTGGATTCGGCTTTCGCTCTCACTGCTAGGTATAGCTGTCTCAGCCGCCTCCGGAGACCCGTGTACTTGTAAGGGGTCCCGGCTTCTACCATTCTTCCGGGCTCTCTGCGGATTTCTCCGAGGAGTGCTGGTGAGGACTTGACTGCTAGAACAGCTACTATTAAAATTATTATTATAAAAGAAATTAAAAATATAAGTGCCATCGAGCTTATGGTGGAAGATGTATAGTGGATTAATGGGCTAGTGGTTGTAGTCAAACTGCTACCATTAGTAATCGTGGCAAGAGCGGTCGTGGAAGAGGGCTGTACCACACTGTGTGTCTGGGGGTGGGGAGGAGGCACATCTGGGAGGACATGGTGAAGCGTGCTGATAGCCATGCCCTCCTCCCCACTCGTCGATGGAAAAGCTTACTTTTTCATCATTGCAAGTATTATGCCTACTATCACGCCTATACTTGCAGGACCGACTATCGTCGCACCTATGGCCAGGGCGAACTGCTTGAGTAGGGGGAGCAACTGCTTAAGCTGTACTCCTAGCTTCTTAGCTATCTCCTCCATGTTGCCGCCGAGGCTCCACGCTGATAATACGCTTCCCAGGATCAGTATGCCGATAAAGGCTAGAATATACCTCAGAGCCTTCACCCCGACGTAGCCTAGGGCGACCCCCAGGATGAACTCTATGAGCATCGTCACGGCCATCTTAGGATTGCCCATAGCCACGGAGACTATCTCCCCTAGGGTAGTGTTCCCGGCCGCACCAGTAGCCGCAGACGTTGCCGTAGTTGTAGTGCTCGTAGCGGCGAGCGCGGTTAAGCCTAGAAAGGCCACTAGGCCGAGTATCGCGAGTGGTAGAATCGAGCCCTTCGCCACGCTAAACACCTCTACAATTGAGGAAGGCCTTAGGCCTAATATTTACCCTACTGAAACGCAGGTTAGAGAGAACCTCATTATCCCCCCAGACGACTAGTTAATACGAGGAGATGATTATTGGCCCACCGAGAGGTCCTATCAGAACCCGGTAAAAGGATCCTAATGCTCGGGAATGTCGCGATTGCTAGGGGAGCGCTCGAGTACGGGATAGGGTTCGCCTCAGCCTATCCCGGGACGCCCTCCAGCGAGATAGTAGAAGCCCTCTCCTACGCCGCCAGAAAGCTTGGAAGACCCTACGTCGAGTGGAGCGTTAACGAGAAAGTAGCCCTAGAAGCAGCATACGGTGCCGCGCTGACAGGGGTAGCATCCCTCGCCGCAATGAAACACGTTGGAGTGAACGTAGCCGCGGACCCCCTCTTCAGCAGTGCATACACCGGTGTAGAAGCACCCTTCGTCGTGGTATCCGCCGATGACCCCGGGATGCATAGTAGCCAGAACGAGCAGGATAATAGGTGGTATGGAGTCCACGCCTACATTCCCGTAGTGGAGCCAGCTGGAGCCCAGGAGGCTAAGAGGGCTGTCATCGAAGCCTATCATATTAGCGAGAGATTCCACTCACCCGTAATCCTCAGGTCTACTACGAGAATCGGCCACACCAGGGTTCCAGTAGAGACCGGGGAGATAGACCTCGAGAAGCTAGAGCCCCGGGGAGAGTTCCGGAAGAACATAGAGAGATACACGCTTATTCCTGCCCACGCCAGGAAGCTTAGAGTAGAGCTGGTCGAGAAGTGGGAAGAGATAGCTGAGTGGTTCTCTAAGCATCCATTGAATGAAGCCGAGGGTCCAGAGGACTCGAGCGTACTCGTAGTAGGCGTCGGCTTAGGCTACACTTACGCTAAGGAGGCCCTGAGAGAGCTGGACCTCGATGGAAAGGTTAGATTATTGAAGATTCAGACGCCCGTGCCACCCCCCTCTAGGCTACTCCTGGAAGAGGCAGAGGGGAGGGACAAGGTTTTCTTCGTCGAGGAGGGCGAGCCAGTTGTTGAGACCCTTGCTAAGAGCGCCTTCTACGATGCGGGGATAAAGGCTAGAGTAGCTGGTAAGAGCAACGGCTACATTACAAAGATAGGAGAGCTTACACTAGACAAGGTCCTACCAGGGCTGGCGAGATTCCTAGGCATCGAATACTCTCTACCAGACAAGCCTAAAGTGACTCTTAACGCTCCTCCCAGGCCCCCAGTACTCTGCCCCGGCTGTCCCTACAGGGCTGTTTTCTACGCTCTCCGGAGAGCTGTTGGTAAGGCCAGAGTTAAGCCCGTCTACACCGGTGATATTGGCTGTTACAGCCTAGGAGTGCTCCCGCCCTTCGAAATGCAAGATACTATTGTTGAGATGGGTGGGAGCATAGGACTGGCAAATGGTATGGCCCACGTCGCTGAGGACCAGGTCCCTATAGCTATTATCGGTGATAGCACCTTCTTCCATGCTGGGATGCCTGGTTTAGCGAACGCGGTCTACAACAAGGCCCCTATGCTCGTAGTGGTCCTAGACAATAGGACGACAGCGATGACAGGGCACCAGCCTCATCCTGGCGTGGGCGTCACCGCTATGGGGGAGGAGACTGCGGAGCTTGATCCGAGACGGGTTGCAGAGGCGTATGGCATCGAGTATGTTGCACTAACTAATGCCTTCGACATTAAGGGCCAGGAGAAAGTCTTCTACGAGGCCCTCGAATACGTGAAGAAAGAGCGGAAGCCGGCCCTCGTAGTCGCGAGGGGCGCATGTATCCTCCTCGCAATAGCTAATGCTAGGAGGGCTGGTGTCAAGTACACAGTATACACTGTCGACGAGGATAAGTGCATCGCCTGCGGTCTATGCTATAAGGCCTTCAACTGCCCAGCGATAATCCCCAAGGAGAACGGGAAGGTATACATCGACCCCTTACTCTGCACCGGGTGCGGAGAGTGCGCTCAGATATGCCCGGTTAACGCTTTCAAGCCTGTAGAGGAGCCCGATCCAGAGTGGATTAAGATAATGGCTACCGCTAAGCCCAGGTGAGGTGGCAAGCAATGGCCGGGAAGCCTTTCAACCTCGTAATAGTAGGCGTCGGCGGGCAGGGGATAATCACTATGGCAAACGTCCTAGCAAGCGCCGCCGTCGCAAAGGGCCATAACGCCATCGTAGCTGAAACCCACGGCCTAAGCCAGAGAGGCGGAACCGTAATAGTGCACGTGCGGCTAGGAGAGGCCGAAGCCCCCCTAATAATGGAGGGTAAAGCCGACCTCTTGATAGCCCTAGAAGCCACTGAGGCTCTCCGCTACGCCAGCTACCTCGCCAGGGGAGCCCCCGCTATTGTGGACTCCAGGCTGATAAGACCACCCCTCCCGAACGTGGAAATGCCAAGTCTAGAAGAAGTCTACAGAGCGCTGGAAGAAGCCGGTATTAGGGTGTTTAAGACTAATGCGGTGGAGAAAGCCGAGGAGTTCGGGAACCCTCAGGGCGCCAACATGTACCTCCTGGGCTATGGCCTAGCGGTCAACGGCTATGGAGGGTACGTAGACGCATCATCAATCGAGGAGGCCATTCGCCAAAAGGTGAGGAACCCGGAGGCTAATGTAAAAGTGTTCCGAGCGGGTTACGAGGATGGATTAAGGGCTAAGCAATAATCACTCTAGCGTCGACAGCTAAGACCCCCTCCTCGTAAACCATTACTGGGTTTACATCAACTTCCCTAACATTATCGATCTCCGCGGTGATCCTCGATACTCGCGTGATGGCTTCGGCTAGGGACTCGATATCCTTCCTCCCAGAGCCCCTGTACCCCTCCAAGAGCTTGCTAGATTTCGTCTCCCTTATCATCTCCAGGGCCCTGCACTTACTCGCTGGGGCGAGGCCTATTGAGAAGTCCCTAAGGAGCTCCACTAGGATGCCTCCCATCCCGTAAACCACTATGGGCCCGAAGCCCTCATCCCTCCTACTACCAACGATCACCTCGACGCCCTTGGGAGCCTCAGCCTGGAACAGGACGCCCACTATTCTAGCATCCGGGACGCGGGCCCTAACCCTTCGAATAACCTTTTCGTAGGCCTCGCGGGCTCTCTCAGGGTCTATCCCCAGCAGGACTCCTCCGACGTCACTCTTATGGATTATATCTGGGGAGACGATCTTGGCGACAAGCCTGTTGGAAGCTATTTTCTCCGCGCATATAGAGGCTTCTTCCGGTGTTCTTGCAAGACAGTAGGGGGCGACTGGGACTCCATAGTGCTCCAGTAGTTCTAATGCCTCATGTTCGAGTAGCTTGCTCCTACCCTCGCTTAGGGCCTTCTCGACTAGCTCTACTGCTCTCTCCGGAGGGTTACCCGGTCTTGCAATATCGCATAGGGGTCTCGACGCCTCTATGAGGGCCCAGAGGCTGTAGGCCGCCCTGTCTGGGAGGGGGTAGGCGGGTATGCCTCTAGAGTCGAGGTACTCTTTTACTAGTTCCCCGTAGTCGGCTCCTATGGTCATGACCGTGGCTGGCTTCTTAACGCGCCAAACCGTATCGGCTATTATGTCGGCTACTCGGATTGTCATTGTTGCGGGCTGTACAGGAGCTATTACTAGGATTGAGTTGAACTCGCTCCTCCCTGCTAGTTTTTCCAGGACTAACTGGTAGTCGTCGTCTGATGCCTGGCCCGTTAGGTCCACCGGGTTTCCTAGAGCCACAATTGGAGGTAGGAGCCTGCTCAATTCCTCCACAGCGTCTTGGGGCGTCTGAGGTAGGACTAGTCCTCTCCGGCTTAACTCGTCGGTCGCTAGGACTCCTGGCCCGCCAGCGTTAGTCACGACTAGAACCCTTCTCCCACGGGGCTCTAAGTGACCCATGAAGGATAGGGCTTTAGCTATGTCCACGAACTCCGTCGGGGTCTCCGCAACCACGGCACCGGCTTCTCTAAGTATGGAGGAGAATACTGCGTAGTCTCCTGCTAGAGCGGCGGTATGGCTTTTCGCTGCCCTGGCACCGTACGAGGTTTTCCCGCCTTTGAGTACTACG
>WAOR01000075.1 GCA_015521175.1 Thermodiscus sp. | reverse complement strand
TTGTCCCTTGGCTTATAATCCGGGTCTATGCCCTTGGGCTCCTGGTCGAGCATCATTATCGCAACATCGGTCTCAAGGTCTCTATAAGTATCGTAGAGGCTGTGGAGGAGCTTCCACTTGTACTCCCTCTCAGCCACGAGTACCGCTTTCTCCGCAGGCCCAGTTATCGGCTTCATTACGAGGGTCGTGTATTCCCCGCTGACGGGGTTCCTATCGGGGCTGAGGTGGAGGCTCTTGAACCCGTTGCGGAGCCAGAAGCGTAGTAGCTTCTCGTTAACTCCGAAGCCGCTTCCCAGCCAGTCGTATCCCCTCTCAATGCTCTCCTCATACAAGTGTTGTAGGAGGCGCGAGCCTACCCCTCTATCCTGGGCCTCTGGGTGAGTCGCAATCCTCACTATCCTCCAGCCCTTCATCTTGCCGAACTCCCTTATACGGGCGTGCTTGAGCATCCTGTCCGGTATGATGTTGCCAGCGATCTTCTCCCCCCGTAGTAGCCTGTCAATTAGATCGTTGGGGAGGTCGCCCTCCTCTGCTACCTGGGCCGCGCCGACGATCTTCCCGGTCCTGGCCGTTCTCACGGCCCTTATGCTGTGGTGTGGAGCGTCGGCTAGCATTCCTAGGTCGTCGGGCTCGTTCCTATAGTGGGCTAGAACGTATATGCCGAATAGTTGGCGGAGGGTCCCCTCTCCCTCGGGGGAGAAGAGCCAGGCGGGGTCTAGGCGGAGGTACTCTAGCCTTCCCTCCCTTATGTCCTCGTAGTCCTCCTTGCCGAGGACTGCTGGCTCCGCGTCTAACAGTAGCACGTCGAACAGCCACCTCTCTATGGGATCCCCCTTACTGTACCGGATCGGCTCGTCCATCTCCACGTGCCTGATCTTCGTGTTCGGATCCTCCTTCAGGGCTGAGAGGAACCTCACGCTGAAGCCCCTACCAGCCCCCTCGTAGCCGTGTATGGTGGCTGCGAAGACTAGCCTCCGGTGGGCCTTCCATATCTTGTGTAGGAGCGGCACGTGTATACCGCTTGCCTCGTCAACTGCCACGATATCCGCCTGTAGCTTGGTGACGGTTAACGGTTCCCAGTACTCGATGCTGAACTTGTGCCCCTTGATCTCGATGATCCTTCCTCCACGCTTCACGGCCTTAGGCTTCAGGCCAGCCTTCTCCGCCGCCTTGTACGCTAGCTCCATGAGGCTCTGCACGTTGCTTAGGCTTGGCGCAGTAACCAGGAGTCTTACCCGGTTCTTCACCTCGCCTAGCTTGGCGGCGAGGCCCACGAGACCTATCCCGACGCCACAGCTCTTCCCACGACCCCTGTCAGCGGTTACTATTATCGCCTTCTTCTGACCCTTCCCTGGCTTCTCGTAGAGCCACTCCATCTCCCTGATGACTCTTACCTGGTCGTTGGTTAGGGCGAGCTCGTAGATCTCGCGGGGGAAGAGTGTTTTCTCGGGTATCTTCAGGGTTTTCTTAGAGGTCGAAGGCGGCCTCCTAATGGGGGTCCCGCTGAGTAGTTCTCCCTTGTCGGCGTCGTAGACGAATATGTTCTCTTCGTGCTCCAACAGTTTCCTCTTAAACCAGGTTATGAATATGTGCCTTGGCTCCGGGTGTCCAGGCACAACGAGGTTCTGCTTGAACAGGGTTAGCTTTGTGTCCCACTCATCCCACGGGGGCGCCTGTAGTATGATTAGGCCCCCGCCTTCCACTACACCGATTAGTCTTCCTACATCGTTGGGCTTCAAGTCGTTGGTTAAGTCGAGGACTAGTGCCTGGAAGGTCGTGCCAAGGTACTTCTCGCTCTCCTCGTACCTAGCGGTCGTCTGCTGTAGGAGGCTAGCCTTCTCCTTAACAGCCCTCTTAACAATCTCCTTCCTAAGCCGCGCATCGTCGAACTCGTCATGGAACATGTAGAGCAGGTTTAGGGGCCTCCTCCCAGCGATCTTCCTATATCGCCTCTCATAGTAGAGGAGGGCCCTCGCAGTTACCGCTCCCACGACTCTAGGGTCGCCACCGGAGACTACGAGCATGACCCGGACTCTGCTCGGGATAGAAGCTCTTAGGGCACGGCCAACCTTCTTTAACACCCTAAGTGCAGGGTTCCCGGCAACCCTATCCAAACGTGATACTACTTCCAGCGCCTCCTTCTCGATCTCCTCCCTCGGCCTCACGGCCCAAACACCCACATGGCCCCCACAGCAGAGGGGACCCTCCTTTACCTACTGGCCTGGTATTCCCAGGGGCACCTCTACCTTGAGGAGCCGCTCCAGCTTATAACGCCACTGTAGGCCTTGAGGGGGGAGGCGAGGCTTCGGGTGGGTGTGCTTGGAGGGGATGACTCTAAGTGGAGGCGTGATCCGGGAGGGGGACCCTCTCGTTATACTCGTCGTCGAGGGATGGAAGAGGAGGAAGTATTATGTGAAGCCCAGGAGGGGGGCCTCCTATGCCACCTTCGCAGGCGTGCTCCGGGGCTCCGAGATTATTGGGAAGCCCTGGGGGTATAGTGGGAGGCTGGGCAGGTCTAACTACTACTTACTCCCACCCGTGGGCCCGGAGCTGGTCGAAGAGTTCGGCGTGCGTAGGAGCCAGGTGATTTACTCGAAGGACTCCGCCTTCATCGCGTACAAGGCGGGGGTAAGGCCCGGTAGCAGGGTGTTCGAGGCCGGTGTCGGCAGCGGGTTCCTAACAATAGCCATCGCCACGATGCTATGCCCCACCGGGATGGTTTACGGGGTGGAGAAGAGGAGGGATATGCTCGAAGCCGCCCGAAGCAATATTGAAGCCTCCGGGTTTAGCGAGTGCGTCTCACTACGCCTAGGCGACATTCGAAACGGCGTGGGAGTCGAGGGGCTGGATGCTGGCTTCCTAGACATGCCCGATCCATGGGAAGCGCTAGACGCCTCCTACAAGGCGCTAAAGCCGGGAGCCGTCCTAGCAGTATTCATACCCACTGTGAACCAGCTGGCGAGACTAATAGAAGAAACTAGAAAGCATGGAGGCTTCGTAGTCTACGAGGTCGGTGAGGTGCTCTATAGGGAGTGGGAGCCCGTGGAGGGTGCAGTACGGCCTAGCCCACGGATGACGGGTCACACGGGGTTCATAGCCTTCCTAAGGAGACTGTACGCCCTCGAGAATGCCCCGGATAACGGATAAGCGGGTTAAGCTTAGGAGTAAGACATTCTCCTCTCCCAGCTTCTCGCGGGCCCCAGCCTCCCGGTCCACAAGAACTATAGCAGTGTATACCTCGAAGCCGGCCTCCCTCAAAGCCTTGATACTAGCGAGGAGGCTCCCGCCAGTCGTAGCCACATCGTCTACAACTACGACTTCCCCAGGGGGATCTAATCCCTCAACCCGCCTGCCCAGCCCGTGCTCCTTAGCCTGCGGCCGAACGTAACCGGCGGGGACGCCTGCTGTTAATGCAAGGCCCGTGGCCCAAGGGATGCCCCCGGTGGCTACTCCGACAACCCCTCCCTCCGGGATGTAACGGTGGAATACACTGTAGAGCATTGATAGGAGCGCTCGGAATACTCGAGGCTTACCCAGCACGCTCCTGGCATCAACATAGATGTCTGTCTCCTCGCCGCTCGAGAGGCGGAAGCGCCCCCTCCTAACAGCGCCTGACTCAACTAGGGTAAAGGCGGCTAGGCGTTCAATCTTCTCCCAGGGACCCGGCGTAGTCTCTCCCAAGGCCAACAGAGTCAACCCCCCGGGAGTATGCGGCTCCCAGCGGGGAATAATTACGGCATACAACACCTAAACCGGGAAAGAGGGGGCACTTAGAGGTGAGCCGGGTAGTTATCGAGGCAGGGTCACGGCTACACGCGGGATTCCACCTAGTAAAGGAGGCATTCTACAGAATAGACTATGCTGGAGCAGGATTCTACTCTGAGCAGCCGAGGGTTCTATTAGAGGCAGTAGAATGCGGAGAGCCACGGATAGATGCCCCGGACGGGTTCCGCGAGGTTATAAAGAGAGTAATGGAGAAGGCGCCCGTAGAAGCCTGCGTTTCCCTCCTTGAAGCCCCACCTCTACACCACGGCTACGGCGCTACCACCCAAGTGGCCCTAGCCACCTACCATGCCCTCATGATTCTAGCAGGGCGTAATCCTACCAGGAAGGAGCTCGTGGAGGCTGGGCTCCACTTACTAGGGAGGCAGGAAGGATCAACAGTGGGCACAATACTCTACGCCTACGGGGGCTTCACGATCGCACCCGGAGTCCCAGCTCCCCCCAGCATAAGCCCCGTAATCCTCCCAATACCCGCTGACTGGCGGCTAGTGATAGTACAGCCAGAACTAAAGCAGGGCCTTCATGGACCCGGGGAGTCGAGGGTTCTCAAGAGCCAGCCTCAACCATCGGAGAGAATACGGTACGTGATGAGTAGAGGGGCGCATCTACTCCTGGTAGGCGTTATGAGGAGAGACCTAAGCCTGGCGCTTGACGGGTTAAGGCTAATACAAACCGCTACCGGGCAGTACTTCTCAAAAGTACAGGGTGGAGCCTTTAGGAGCGACCTAGCAAGACTCGTGGATGAAGCCCAGAGGGACGGCATCTTCCTTGCCCAGTCCAGCTGGGGACCAACACTCTACACCATAGCACCGAGCGACTCAGCGGAGAGTGACGCTAAAACACTCCGCCTAATCGCTAGCCTCGCAGGCCTTGAAGCAAGAGTTACCGTTTCCAGGCCACGCAATAGGGGAGGCGGCTTGAGAGGGAGCTAACCGATTTATCCCATGACTACATCAATATGGGGATAACGGTGTAGAGTAGTGAAGCGTCTTTCTCGGAGAGGCCTCGGCACTAAGGCCCTTGCTATAATATTAATAATAATCATTATTGGAGGAGTGGCTGGCTACTACTTCATGGCCCACAAGGGTAAGAAGAAGGTAGGCCCCGGAGAAGACGTTATAACTATTGGATTCACAGCCCCCCTCACGGGACCCTACAGGGACGTAGGGCAGGCTTTCTTGAACGGGTTGAAGCTCTGGGCCTCTAAGGTCAACTCTCAAGGCGGGATAGTAATAAATGGAAAATCATATAATATATATTTGAAATACTATGATGACAAGGGAGACCCTAAGGAGACAGCGAAGTTGTACAAGAAGCTAATAGAAGAGGACTTCGCAGACTTCCTTATAACTCCTCCACTGGGCAACTGCGCATTCCAAGCAATCAATGTTGCAGAACAGCACGGTAAGATAATAATAGATGTAACAAGTGGAGACCAGATATTCCAAGCCGGGCTAAAATACACCTACCAGATTGCTACGCCCGCTTCCAAGATCTTCACACCAGTACTCGATCTAGCTAAGTCTCTTGACCCCAACTCAACGAAAATAGCAATCATTGCCATAGACACGCCAGAGAGCAGGGGAATGGCTTCCGGGATTAAAATATGGGCGGGCACTAATAATTACCAGGTAGTCTTCGAATACTACTATGCTCCGGGAACGAAGAACTTCGATAGCATCGCCCGAATAGTGGCTGAGAAGAGCCCCGACATAATAGTCGGAGGAGGTGGAATAGAGGAGACAATTAACCTAGTAAAAGCCCTCTACAAAGCCGGGGTAAGACCAAAGCTGATAGCATTAAGGGGAGGCCCGCTTACCGACGAGTTCGCTAACCTCGGCAACCTAGCAGTAGGCATTATGGGTGTTAGCGAGTGGGAGTCGGTTGCAACCTACAGCCCCTTCCAGGCTAAGAAGCTCAATGCCACATGGTACGGGCCCGGCGTAACAGAATTCACAGTCTCCTACGAGAAGGCCTACGGTATTCCACCAACCAGTACCGCCGCCTCAGCATACGCCGCCGGTCTAGTGCTCCAGTACGCTCTGGAAAAGGCCCAGTCCCTCTCCTCCAGCGACATAGAGCAAGTGCTTGACCATGTAAGGCTACTAACCTTCTACGGCCTCATCCAATTCGATAATACACCTGAGCTCCACGGGCTCCAAATAGCACACGAGCCAATTGTAGTACAGTGGATGGTAAGAGGAGGCAGTATGGTCAAGCTCGTCGTGGCGCCGAAGGAGTTCGCAGTAGCGAAGCCAATATACCCGCTACCCTGGAAGTAATATTCTCCTATGTTCTATAATTTTACCTGCAGGGCCCAACCTAAATCCTAATCTTCCCCCATGATAGGCAATCGCTAGCGGGGTGGCTCCAGGACGCTTGAGAAATGGGTCCCCCTATGGGGGGAAGAAGCTCTCCCCCGGATCCTGGAAAAGATCGGTGTCAAGTCCATAGAAGACCTCTACAGTGACATACCCGAGAGAGCCAGGTATAAAGGTGACTGGGACAGCCTTCCAATAGGCGAAGGAGTACCTCTATCCGAGGAAGCCGTTCGTAAACGCCTGGAAGACGCCTTCTCCAGGGTTAGGGTTTACCGTGACCCACCACCATTCCTGGGCGGTGGAGCTTGGCCTCACATTGTCCCGCTGGCAGTCGTATACTCAGTGTTAAGGGGTGAGCTGTTAACCAGTTACACTCCATACCAGGCGGAGGCCAGCCAGGGGGTGCTTCAAGCTCTATTCGAGTACCAGAGCCTAATGGCGGAGTTATTGGATATGGATGTTGTGAACTCGAGCATGTATGATGGCGCCAGTGCCACCGGGGAGGCTTTCCTCGAAGCCCTAAGGGTGAGGAGGGGGAGGAGGAAGATACTAGTCCCCGAGACTATGAACCCGCAGGTGAAGGAGGTCGCTCAACTCTACACTCGGCCTCACGGCGTAGTAGAAGAATACCTGGTCGACAAGGAGACCGGGGAGGCTGATCTAGGCGACCTCGAGTCCAGGATAGACTCGGAGACGGCCGCGGTATACTTGGAGTACCCCTCCTATACTGGAGTCGTAGATAGCAATGCTGAGGCCGTCGGGGAGCTCGCCCACAAGCACAAGGCCCTCTTCATAATGGGCATAGACCCTATCGCAGTAGCCCTATACAAACCTCCGGGCGAGCTTGGAGCAGACATCGCGGTGGGAGACGGGCAACCCCTAGGCCTAGGAATGAATTATGGAGGCCCCAGCTTGGGAATCTATGCGGTCCGTTGGGATGGTAGACTGGTGAAGCAGATGCCAGGCCGCCTGGTAGGGTTAACTAGAGATGCTGAGGGGGAGAGAGCCTTCGCAATGATACTTCAGACGAGGGAACAGCATATTAGAAGGGCGAAGGCCACCAGCAACATCACAACAAATAACGCATTCATGGCTATACTAGCCGCCGCCTACATGGCCTATCTCGGAGGCGAGGGCCTCAAGGAGCTAGCGGAGGAGATATGGTATAGGACGAGGTACACCAGCAAAGTCCTCGTAGAGGCCGGGCTCCAAGCACCACTCTTCCAAGCCGAGTACTGGAGAGACATACCCGTGAGGGTCCCCCAGAAGCCCTACACGTTCGAAGACCTCGCCAGCACCTTATCCCGGGAGGGAATCCTCGTAGGTCCAAGCCTCTCCGGACTGACACCATGGCTCTACAAGGATACGGGGATAATCGCGGTAACCGAGGCGCATTCTAAGGAGCACATCGACAAGCTCGCCAACGCTATCAGGGAAGCACTAGGAGGTGGACGGTGATGGAGAAGTACAGGCAGGCAAGGTGGCGGGAGCCCCTCCTAACCGAGTACCCAGACCGTAAGTCCCCGCCAATGCTCTGGGAGGAGGCCCCGGAGATAAGAGAGAAGGTCGGCCCATTGAGGGTCCCCCCGAAACTAGCCAGGGAGTCGCCGCCCAAGATACCTGGATTATCAGAGGGAGAACTCATACGCCACTATACGAGGCTAAGCCAAGAGAGCTATGGTGTAGACAGCGGGCCAGTACCGCTGGGCAGTTGCACAATGAAGTATAATCCCAGAGTAGCGCTCCACTACGCTTTCAACGAGAAGCTCCGGCTCCTACACCCCCTCCAACCACCTGATAGCGTGCAGGGGCTCCTCGAGATAGCTTACGACTTGCAGGAATGGCTCGCAACCATTACAGGCATGGACGCCTGCAGCCTTCAACCCGCCGCGGGCGCCCAGGGAGAGCTAGCGGGAGTACACATGATCCGGAAATACCACATCCTTGCCGGGAACAAAAAGAAGAATGAGATCATCATCCCGGATAGCGCTCATGGAACCAACCCTGCGAGCGCTTCTATGGGCGGCTTCCGCGTAGTGGAGATACCGACAGCCCCAGACGGTAATGTCGACCTCGAAGCGCTCCGCTCCGCCGCAGGTCCGAGTACTGCGGGCCTAATGATAACCAATCCAAGCACACTAGGCTTATTCGAGGAACACGTCCTGGAAATAGCAGACACGATCCACGGGGTCGGAGGCCTCCTATACTACGATGGGGCAAACCTCAACGGCATAATGGGCCATGCCAGGCCGGGCGACATGGGATTTGACATAGCCCACTTGAACCTGCACAAGACCTTCTCCAGCCCACACGGCGGAGGAGGGCCGGGAGCAGGCCCCGTATGTGCTAGGAAAGTGAGGGTCCCCGGAACCGACTACTACCTCACAGACCTCCTCCCCGGCCCAATAGTCGTGAAACATGGCGGAGAGTATCGCCTGGAGATGCCAAGGGCCAGTATTGGAAGGA
>WAOR01000074.1 GCA_015521175.1 Thermodiscus sp. | reverse complement strand
GAAACAGTACTGCCAGAGGACATAGAGGTAAGAGCCGACTCGATAAGGCTCTTCGGAAAGTGGAGCTGGGTAGAGGTAGAGGTAAGGGATCCAGGGCTGAAACGCTACATAAGCCTACGCCCAGTATGGATCCCACATACTGGCGGGAGGCACGAGCACAGGAGGTTCGCTAAGAGCGAAGTCCCCATTGTCGAGAGGCTCATGAACCAGCTCATGAGGCCTGGCAGGAATGGTGGTAAGAAGCATCTAGCCTACAACATCGTTAAGACCGCTTTCGATATAATCTACCTTGAGACCGGCGAGAATCCGCTCCAAGTCCTGGTTAGAGCTATCGAAAACGCTGCTCCGAGAGAAGAGACCACTAGGATAGTCTATGGTGGTATCACATATAGGGTCTCGGTAGACGTCGCCCCTCAGAGGCGTGTGGACCTAGCCCTACGGTTCCTGGCCGAGGGTGCGAGGCAGTGCGCTTTCAACAACCCCAAGCCTATAGAGGAGTGCCTAGCCAGGGAGATAATTCTAGCTAGCAGGGGAGACCCGCAGAGCCACGCCATCAGGCAGAAGGAGGAGATCGAGAGAATCGCTCTCAGCTCCAGGTAAGGGGATCCCAGTCCTCCCCCTACCAACTATTCCTCCCAAAGGGCCACCGCCGCCTGGAACGGTGCCTTTTTAACTCCTTCCCACACCGTTTACTCCCGGCTAGTCAGGACACGATGGGGTGGTGTAGGAAATGCCAGAGAAGCCTCACTTAAACCTGGTCGTAATCGGCCATGTAGACCACGGTAAGAGCACCCTAGTAGGCCACCTGCTCTACAGGCTCGGCCTAATCGAGGACAAGAAGCTCAAGGAGCTAGAGGAGCAGGCGAAGGCAAAGGGTAAGGAGAGCTTCAAGTTCGCATGGATACTTGACAAGATGAAGGAGGAGCGTGACAGAGGTATCACCATTGACCTAACATTCATGAAGTTCGAGACCAAGAACTATGTATTCACAATAATCGACGCTCCAGGACACAGGGACTTCGTGAAGAACATGATTACCGGCGCGAGCCAGGCCGACGCAGCGATACTCGTGGTATCGGCTAGGAAGGGAGAGTTCGAGGCCGGAATGAGCCCTGAGGGCCAGACTAGGGAGCACCTGCTCCTAGCCAAGACGATGGGCATCGAGCAGATAATAGTAGCAGTGAACAAGATGGACGCTCCCGACGTGAACTACGACCAGAAGAGGTACGAGCAGATAGTAGCTATACTCAAGAAGTTCATGAAAGGCCTAGGCTTCAAGGTCGACGAGATACCCTTCATACCCGTAAGCGCCTGGAAGGGAGACAACCTAATAGAGAGAAGCCCCAACATGCCATGGTACAAGGGGCCAACCCTAGTAGAGGCTCTAGACAACCTCAAACCACCGGCAAAGCCCGTCGACAAGCCCCTCAGGATACCCATACAGAACGTCTACTCAATCCCCGGCGCTGGCACAGTACCAGTAGGCAGAGTAGAGACAGGAGTACTAAGAGTAGGAGACAAGGTAGTCTTCATGCCGCCGGGAGTAGTCGGAGAAGTAAGGAGCATCCAGATGCACTACCAGGACCTAGAGAAGGCGGAGCCCGGAGACAACATTGGCTTCGCAGTCAGAGGCGTTGGAAAGAACGACATTAGGAGAGGAGACGTAGCAGGCCACCTAGACAACCCACCAACCGTAGCCGAGGAGTTCACAGCAAGAATCTTCGTGATATGGCACCCAAGCGCAATCGCACCCGGCTACACGCCAGTAATCCACGCTCACACAGCTAGCGTAAGCGCCAGAATGGTCGAAATACTAGCAAAGCTCGACCCCAGGACGGGTAAGGTAATTGAAGAGAAGCCGCAATTCCTGAAGCCCGGTGACGTAGCGATAGTAAGATTCAAGCCGATCAAGCCGATGGTAGTAGAGAAGTTTAGCGACTTCCCACCACTAGGAAGGTTCGCAATGAGAGACATGAACAGGACAATAGGCATCGGCATAATCACCGACGTCAAGCCGGCGAAGGTAGAGATTAGGGCTAAGTAAAACCCTAATCCTCTTATTTTAATAGACTCTTTACAAAACATTAAATCACGCCCGGACCCCATTACTTTATAACCCAGCTATACTCGCCTCACCCTTGCTGGGGT
>WAOR01000073.1 GCA_015521175.1 Thermodiscus sp. | reverse complement strand
TTATGTCTAATCCGGAGATTCTAATGCTAGACGAGCCCAGCCTAGGACTCGCCCCGAAGCTTGTCCAGGAGATAGCAGGTATAGTCAAGAGGCTGAGGGATGAGGAGAACAAGACAATACTGCTCGTGGAGCAGAACATTCACATAAGCCTAACCATATCCGACTACGCCTACATACTCGAGAACGGTAGAATAGTCCTCGAGGGCACACCAGCAGAGCTCGAGGCAAACCCGAGGGTGAAGCAGGCCTACCTTGGCCTCTAACGAGGGGAAAGAATGGGGAAACCCTACTCTTTTTCACCATAAAGCTAGAATCAATAGAACTCCTGCTATAATGCTCAAGCCTATGGTAGCATAGACTTTTCCCAGCACTGGCCCCGTCCTAGCCTTGAAGTAATCGAGGGTTAGCGCGAGGCACAAGTGGACGGGGCTACCCATAACGCCCAGATAGCCTCCAAGATAGGCTATTGCTAGCATCTCCCAGTTGAGGGACCCTCCCGCCGTGAGATAGGAGACTAGTGCGGGCATTGCGGTGGAGGCGAAGAAGTTCTCTCCTCCCGCCGCAAGGCCTAGGATGAAGGGTAGGATGAATGCTAGGAGATAGGGGTTCACTCCGGCTGAAGAAGCCCACTGCTTCATTACCGGTCCTATGCCCGTCTCGAGCAGTATGTTCTTGAAGTACAGGCTCTCGAAGAGCACCAAGTGTATCGTGGGCCTTGTGGCCAGGCGGAGCGCTCCCATGATACTCTTCAGGCTAGGCCTCCAAACTGCTAGGAAGACTATATTGACGAGGATTAGGGAGTACAGCATGGGGACTCCAGCGAAGAAGAGTATAACTAAGGCTAGGAGCGGGCTTATACTAGCCAGGAAAACGCCCAGGCCGCCCCGGCCACCGCCGCATGAGACGCTCCGGAGGATTGGATAGGAGACGAGAACACCCCCAATTATCGCCGCAATGGTTCCAGGCCAGGTATGGGATACGACGCTGAGTGGAGATATGTATAGGACGCTCGCTGTTATAACAACACTCTGGAAGAGGGGCCACGAGGGCACCCACAGGTGCCTGAACCAGTAGTTGAGGTAGGTTGAGTCCTCCGGGGAGAGCCTGGCCTCCTCCAAGTACTTTCTCCGGAGGGCTATGGCTGATACGAGGGCGCCCCCGGGCATGGGCATTAGGCCTATGAGTGCTGGAACACCTGTGAGAGCTAGCCGGCAACTACTCGAGGATAGGGATTCAACCATTAGGTCGAGCAGGCCGGTCTCCCTCATGAGCCCGGCTAGGAGCATTGAGAAGAATATGTAGACGAACACGCGCACATCGTTCCACTCGCTCATCCTAGTGAGCGCGGACAAAGCCTGTCCGGGCGTGGAACTCGCCAGGGCATAGGCGGCGATCATCCCAGCTATGACAATGTAGACCTTGAACCCCCGGACCGCCAGGACAAGGAGCACCAGGTATGCTATTATGAAGCCGATTATAGGGTTGAGGGGCATCTCAAGAGCACCCGCAGAGGCCCGCCTCCTCCAACCTCTCCGCATACTCGATAAGATCGATGACCATGACCTTAGCAGTCCTCCAGGCAGGCCCAGCCGGACCCTTCAACACTATGCTAGTAGACTCTAGCTGGAATACGATAACATTATCCTCGCCCACTGCGGAAGCTAGAGGGTCCCCCGAGTCAACCACACGGGGCTCTACCCTGAAGGTCCCCCGGGTGAAGTCGGCGTATGCCACGTACTTGACTCTCTTCCCCTTCCTAAGGGCTTCACGCACATCGTCCTCCGATATCTCGGTTAGAGGGACCCTCACTACATCTCTCAGGGAGGCTTCATATCCAAGGGTGCTAGCCAGTATAGCCAGCTTGGCGGCAGGGTCATAGCCCTCCAAGTCTATCCTGGGATCTGGCTCGGCGAGCTTGGCTTGGATCGCCTTCTCCACTGCCTCCTCATAAGAGTAGCCCTCCTCGACGAGGCCGAGAATATAGTTCGTTGAAGCATTCAATACCGCTCTTACTTCCTCGACCCCCCTGCCCTTCAACCCTCTAGCCGAGTCTAGCGCCGGGGTGCCCGCCGCCACCGTGGCCCTATAGCCTAGAAACAGGCACCTCCTCCTAGCCTCCCCGGTTACCCTAGCATAGTCTAGGGCTAGGACGGTCTTATCGGCGGTTATGATGCTAATCTCCTCCTCGAGTAGGCCATAGTATATGCTACGGTTAGGCTCCCCCGTCTCATAGCTCGGCGGTAGAGTGATCATGGCTACATGGGCCCCGGATACCACTGCACCCTCCACGGGTCCCAGGCCGGGGCGGAAGGAGGGATGCTTCTCGAGCCTCTCCCCGCTACTAAGTATTTTAGCGAGCTTAGCCTTATCAGCGGGACCCTCAACTAGCACGCTCCCTTTACTATTGGCTACACCAGCGACTTCGACATCGGAGAGCGGAGGATTCCTGAGCAGGATTTCGCCGAGGCTCCTGCCGACGTTACCGAAGCCTACTAGGAACACTCTTATCGTCAAGCCGGGCGCCCCCGCCTCCAGGTATAATAGTAACGGTAAAAGAACTATTGATAACCCATAGAAACGGGCGTAAATACCAGGCCCTTCTAATTAATACCACGGTGCATAGCCCTTGCAGGAGAAGCTAGAGGGAATCTTCTACGACTTCATTAAGAGAGTAGCAACAGGAATCCCAGAGGACGTCTACAATGCAATCAAGAAGGCCTACGAGAAGGAAACCGTTCCAGCCGCTAAAGAGCAGCTAAAGGCAATACTAACAGACATGGAGAT
>WAOR01000072.1 GCA_015521175.1 Thermodiscus sp. | reverse complement strand
ATTATTATAGTTCCCCTGGGTAAAAAACTCGCTGTAACTGGTGAATTAAGCTTAGAAATATTTGAAAAAATTAAAAGTTTTATTGAAAAAATTGAAAATAATAAAAAAGTAGTTGTGATTTACTTCAGCCCTGGAGGCAAGCTCCTGTTATCTGCATATCTCTTCCTAGGCTATCTTATAGAGAAGCATAATATAGGGATATTATTCGTTAATGGAGGTATTGACGAGGTTCTAGAAGTTATTGAAAAATTAGCGAAAAAAGGTTCCTTCGCGCCAGAAGAGGAAGACTATGTTGATTTGAAAACGATTGGCTAACTGTTTTTAGAGAGTTTCTCTAATAAGATCTTCTTTTCTATACTTGCCACCATCCTCCTCGTCCTGATTACAGCATCTGGATTAACGCTTATAGAGTCGATTCCCTTTCGTACTAGGTATTCAACTAGCTCTGGATAGACGCTGGGGGCCTGGCCGCATATGCTTGCAGTTATTCCATTTCTATGTGCTGCATCTATTATCATGCCAATGGCTTTGAGTACTGCTGGGTCTCTCTCGTCGAAATAGCCGAGCTTAGCTAGTAATGCGCTGTCCCTATCTGCTCCTAGTATTAGCTGAGTAAGGTCATTGCTTCCGATGCTGAAGCCGTCAACCATTTTCGCAAACTCGTCTGCAAGGAGCACGGTGCTGGGAACTTCAACCATTATCCATACTTTAAAGTCCCTCGACCTCTTGAGGCCCTCGTCTTTCAATATTTCGAGGGCTCTCTCTAGCTCCCATGTAGTCCTCACGAAGGGGAACATTACCCAGACGTTCTTCAGGCCCCATTCCTCTCTTACTTTCTTTATAGCCCTAACCTCGAGGCGGAAGGCTGGCTCGTACTTTTCGGTAATGTACCGGGATACCCCTCTCCATCCTATCATCGGGTTTCTTTCCTCAATATCCTCGTATTTCTCGCCGCCAATCAGTCTGCGGTACTCGTTTGACTTGAAGTCGCTGAACCTGACTACCACTGGGCGGGGGTATATGGCTGAGGCTACTTTAGCGATGCCTTCTGCCAGCTTGTCTACGAAGTACACTCCTCTACCTTCTTCTATAAGGTATAGTGGATGATATCTAATCCAGCTTGATATGATAAATTCTATTCTCATGAGACCTATTCCATCGAAGGGGAGGTCCTTATACCTGTCAATTTCGCTGGGGTTTCCAAGGTTCATGTATATCTTCGTGGCGGTTACAGGGTAGAGGTTTACTAGTATTTCCGCCGGTATGCTGGCTACGGCTTTTTCCTCTTTTTTCTCCTCCTCTTCTACTAGTTTACCGCTATACACGACGCCCCTGCTTCCATCAACAGTAACTACCATGCCGTCCTTAAGGACTTGGGTAGCATTGCCAGTACCAACTACAGCTGGAATCCCTAGCTCCCTTGCTACTATCGCGGCGTGAGCCGTCATGCCTCCTTCATCTGTAACTATAGCCGATGCAATCTTCATGTATGGGACCCAGTCCGGATCGGTCATTTTTGTAACTAGGACGTCGCCTTTCTTCATCTTCTTGGCAGCCTCTTCTACGGTCAAGGCTACCTTTGCAGTTCCAGAAGCAACTCCCGGACTCGCTGGTACACCTCGGACTAGAACCTCACCCGGCTTGACAGCCTCTTTCTCAGCTTCTATCTTAGCCTCTTTTTCTTTCTTCTTGCTCCAAACGGTCTCCGGTCTTGCCTGGACCAAGAACACTCCCTCGGGTGAACCGAGATCCGCGTCTATAGCCCACTCAATATCCATGTGTCTCCCAAAGTGGCCTTCTACCTTAACGGCGAGCTGGGCCAGATACTTGACTTCATTATCCGTTAGAGAGGGAGCGTTCGGGGTTATACCATGTTCCTCTATTAGCTTGGCTATCGCCGGATACTTTGCTTTCAGTTCCTCCATTTCTTTTTCGTTCGCGGGTATTTTGACTTCGACGTTGGATTTTGAGTCTGGATCGTAGAAGAGTGCTTTCTCTTTCTTAGCTATCCTCTTTGATATTATCTGGAAAGTGTTTTTGTCTACTATAAATTGATCTGGCGTGACTATACCTCCCACGATATACTCTCCGAGTCCCCAAGCAGATTCTATTACTATCTTGTCCTCCTCTCCGGTTATTGGGTGTAGCGTGAACATGACGCCGCTACTTCTACTGTTAACCATTTTTTGCACTATGACAGCAATCTCCGCGTATTCATGTGAAACGTTGAGTGAATCCCTGTAGCTTAGAGCTCTAGCGGTCCACAGGCTAGCCCAGGCCCTCTTGACATATTCCACAACCTCCTCTTCCCCCTGCACGTTGAGATAGGTGTCCTGTTGCCCAGCGAAGCTTGCTTCCGGTAGGTCCTCTACAGTAGCGCTACTTCTCACTGCAACCCTTGGATTCTCAACACCGGTCCTTTTAGCGAGTTCGCGGTACGCCTCTATTATTTGCTCTCTAATAGCGTGGGGCACTGTAGCTCTCATGAACTTGCTGCGGATAAGCTCGCTGGCTTTCTCGTACTCCTGGGGCTTGCCGCTAACGATTACAGTCTCTAGTATATGCTTGATGTATCCGGCTATCCCGGTCTCGAGGACGAAGTCCTTGTAGGCATCACTGGTAACTACAAATCCGGGTGGCACGGGGATGCCTGCCTTAATCATCTCTCCGAGTCCTGCTGCCTTACCACCAACTTTCTCGTGGAGTTCTTTGCCGGCTTCTTCTAGCCATATTACATACCTTTTTTGAGGAGCCATTACCCTTACACCATGTGGGAAACTCGTTCCCTACGCTTAAAAGATACATAGATTGCATGTGAGAATTAATAAAACGGAATAGAATGAGAGAAACCACTAGCCTTGGAAAAATTCTGGGCCCAGCGAGTCAATACTAATTTCCATTCTCTTCCCTGTTGTCGAGTCGTAAATCGTAACCGTACCAGACTCTGCCTCCTTCTTTCCAATGAAGACTAGGTATTGAATTCCTTGGCGTAGCGCCTTCTTTCTTTGAGTTCTCTCTTTTGCACGTGAAAGGTCTATCCTAGTATTTACTCCGAGCGATCTCAGCGAGCTTGCTATCTTCCAAGCGTACTTGTAATATGCCTGATCTAGGACTATGACTTGGACCTTGGTGATTGTTTTCTTAGCTAATTGGTAGATTCCTAGCTCTAGACCGGCGTCTATAATTCTCTCTATGCCTATGCTTACCCCAGTAGCTGGCATTTTTTTCCCCAGAAATAATTCTATTAAGTTATCGTATCTTCCTCCTCCAGCGACGCTTCCTATTCTGGGTTTATCCAGGACTACCTCGACGATTGGGCCAGTGTAGTAGTCTAGTCCTCTTACAAGGCTTAGGTCTAACTCGACGAAACCGGGGGTGTTTACGAGGTCTATTACCTGTGATAGATGGTCTAGCGCGCTTTCGACTTCCTTGTTACCTTGGTATTTCCTGGATATGAGTGATATTAGTTCCTCCGGGTTCCCTCTAAGATTCAATAGTTCAATAATCTTTAATATTTTATTTTCTTCTAATCCGAGCTTCTCTAGCTCACGTCTAACTCCCTCTAACCCTATTTTATCTAGCTTATCCACAGCCCTGTAAACCGGTAAGGGATTCTCGATTTGCAGCTCCTCCTCATAGATCCCTCTTAGGAGCCTCCTGTCATTCAGCCTAATCCTATAGCCCCTCTCAAAGCCTAGTGCTGCGAGTGCGTCGAGTGTTAGGTTTATTATTTCGGCATCTGCTTCAGGGTAGGGGGATCCCACTATGTCGGCATCACACTGGTAGAACTCTCTGTATCTTCCCTTCTGCGGTTCCTCGTGCCTCCATACGGGGCCTATATGGTATCTTTTGAATGGCAAGGGCAGGTCTTGGTGGTTGGAAATGAACCTGGCTAATGGTACTGTTAGGTCGTATCTTAGGGCGTAGTCCCTGTTGCTCCAGGGATCCCGGAACTTCCAGATGAGCCTATTCTCGGCTTCCTCGCCGTATTTGCCGGCTAGGGTTTCCCAGTATTCGATAGCTGGCGTGTCTATGGGGTCGAATCCATACCTCTGGAACACGGTTTCAAGCTTTGATAATAGCTGCTTTCTTAGAATCATTATGTCTGGGGTAAAATCGCGGAACCCCTTGGGAGGCCTGTACTTGATCCTTGCCAAGTCTTCCTCTCCGAGGGTTGGGCATGTCTGCTCTCTGAGCCTAAATGCTTAGTCCGGAGCAGTAGTCGACAACCTCTTCGGCCACAATGGGGCGTCTATTGGGGGTTGGGTACGCTTCCCTCTTGACTAATACTCCTTTCCCAGCTATGCATTCGTACTCTACCAGGGTGCCCGATGTGGTTGGTTCCTCGTTCCATCTAAGGTCCCTGAGGCTAGCTATCATGAGCCTATTCCGAGTCTGGATTTTATCTTTGAAGGTGGCTGGACAGAAATGAACAGGTATCCCTACGCTCTTCCTAGCCCAGCTAATTATCCGGATAGCAGTCTCGAGGGACCCTTCAACCGTAAACGGTCTAGTAGCGGATTCCCTTAGCCCTCTAGCAAGCAGGGCCCTGGCATTTGGCTCTACAAATTCCATTTCGTTAAGGTTTACAAAGTCGAGGCCGAGTGCGTCAGCTTTTACAATTATTCCCTTGACCCATTTTTCAATGTGTGGAGCCACTGGTATCTCGATGCCAACACTCAAGCTCGTAAGCTCTTTAGCAGCTTTAGCTCTCGATAGGAATTCTAGTCTTGTAGGGTGGAACCTTATCTCGTCTAGCCCGGCCTTGTCTAGGGCCCGTAGCACACCATGCGTCGCATATCTACCGCTAGTATATAGATGAATGTGGAAGCCATAGCCAAAGTGCTCCTTGATTGCTTTCACTAGTTTAATCGTTCTATCACTTCTAACCAGAGGATCTCCTCCCGTTATACTAGCCCCACGGGAGCCGCTACGGGTAAGCTCTAGGAGTGCCTCGCTGACTGTTGAGACCGGAACCTCGTTGACATAGAACACATCTCTATTAAGCCTATCCCTGCTAACCGGGCAGTAATAGCAACCATCGTCGCATAGCCCAGTGATAAATATAACGCTTTTGGCTCCTGCAAAGCATAGCTCGCAGCCTTTAGCCATAACTGGCTTTGAGAGTAACGCTCTATTAGGGTCTCCGAGCATCAATCGTGGGCGGATACCGCATCCCTCCCCTTAGCCCTTCTCAACAGGGGCTTTATCTACTAATACATGCACCGCTCCTAAACATATATTCATAGAGGCATAGCATATATACAAGTGGGGTCCAGGGGTGACACAAGAGACTGTAGAGGAGAGAAGAGTACAAAGATTAGGCACTAGTTCCTTAATAGTGACACTTCCCAAGAGATGGGTTAAAAGAATAGGTTTAAAGCCGGGCGATGCTGTGACTGTTATATCAAGAGATAACTACCTTATAATAAAACCTAAAAACTTTGAAGATAAAATAAATTCGATTGAATTATCAGCCGATAATATTGATAATATCCCGGAAGACACCTTATTAAAAATTATAAAATGTTTATATTTTATTAATTATGAGAAAATAATTGTGGATCTTTCTCGGCTAAAAGCGACAACAGTGAATAGACTAATTATAACTCTTCGAGATCTTCCTGGAACCGAGCACGAGATAATAGACAATAAGGTAATAATATATATTAAAAAAGAAAATCAAGAAAAAATAATTAAATCATTATCAAGACTTATAGAAAATCTAACTCTTATCTTAAGAAGCGTAGAGGAATACCTTGATAAAGGAGTCAAAAAGGAGCTTGTTATTGATACTAGGAATCTACTAGATGAATCCCTCAAGGCGTATAATAAT
>WAOR01000071.1 GCA_015521175.1 Thermodiscus sp. | reverse complement strand
GGGGAATGCTTCTTCGGCAAACAGTCGCCGGAAGCTAAGTACGTTGTACTCGGGGTTCCCTTCGACTCTACATCATCATACAGGCCCGGTCAAAGATTCGCGCCGTGCGAGGTCCGGAGGGCATTATACAATATTGAGTGGAACAGTTTAGTTATTGACAACGCTACTCTTTACGACGTAGATGTAAATGATATAGGCGATGTGGCAGTTGTCCACGGCGATATAGTCACTACTCTCGACAGGGTAGCCACCGTTATCGAAGATCTCGTAGGAGCAGGTAAGACCCCGGTAGTCATCGGTGGAGAGCACCTAGTAACCTATGGCGTTATGAGGGGGTTCCATAGGGCCGGTAAGAAGCCCTGCCTCATAGTGCTCGACGCACATTTCGATCTTAGAAGCGAGTATCTAGGCCTTCAACTAAGCCATGCAACGGTTATGAGGAGGATACTCGAGGACATGGATACACCGCTACTCGCCTACGTGGGTGTGAGGGCTTGGGAGAGCGAGGAGAAAGAGTACGCGAGTGCTAGAGGCCTCCTCTACTATACCTCTATAAGCGTTAAGAGGCTAGGCCCAGTCAATGTGGCGGCTAGCTTGGCCAGGGAGGTCTCCAAATGTAGCGAAATTTATCTTTCAGTAGACATGGATGTACTGGACCCAGCCTACGCTCCTGGAGTAGCTAACCCCGAGCCCTTTGGGCTGAACCCATTCGAAGTAGTCCAGATAATCCATAGAATAGCTGGAGACGCCAGGCTAGCAGGGATAGACCTCGTAGAAATAGCTCCTCCACATGACTGTGGAGGAGTAACTAGTATACTTGGAGCTAAACTCCTACTAGAGGCCCTCATAGCGAATAAGAATGCTAGATAGCGTAGATCTTCCTACGCTTTATCACTTCTGGCGGAGGCCTCAGCTTCACGAATATCCGGCCGCCGCAATTCTTACACATCATTTCTGAGAACTGCATGAGCTCGTCACGAGTCATTATCGTGCCACAGCGGATGCACTTGTAGTATACTTGCCTCGGCCTAATACCATAGGGAAGAGTCTCCTCCTCTCCCCACTCATCGTAAGCCGACACTATACCCGGCACCTCCTAGCCATGTTGCCATGGAAGAGCTTATATCCCTTAGCCATCTAATGGGATTAGCGAGAGGGATAGGTGGGTAGCGAAGACCATGAACAATCTATCCATGTGCGGAGGACTCCCCCCGGAGATCTGCGAGCAACTTTCTGCAGAGGAGCAAGTAATCAAGATAAGGGTCGAGAAGAGGAGATTTGGCAGGGAAGTAACAATAATTGAGGGCATCAACGAGAAGGAGTTCGACCTCAAGAAGCTGGCTAGCACGCTCAAAAGCAGGCTGGCGACGGGAGGTACAGCGAAAAACGGCAGGATAGAGCTGCAAGGCGATCACCGGCATAGAGTTAAGAAGATCCTCGTAGAGCTAGGCTTTCCCGAGGAGAACATTACCATAATAGAGTAGCGGGGTAGCCTTACGAGCCCTCGTTTTTAACTTACAGAATAATTTTCTTGATAATATCTATGTTTCTTAGCATCAGCGGGGCTGCCTTCAAAAGGAGACGTGGATCCCGTAGAATGACTCCAAACAACTCCTCGTGCGAATCATAGCCTATTCTCCCATTCAGGCTGTCGCACAGACCCCTTTCTAGCAGGGAGCCCAGGAAGCGTAGAAGCTTCGTCCTCTCGCGTGCCGAAGCTTCATAGAAGGCTCTAGCTAGTTTATACTGTTTGTAGAGTCTGCTATAGATTGACGAGTAGGCCTTGTCGAATGCCTCTAAAATGTCTAGTCCACTCTCTATTAGACCCGCCCACATGTTTACGAGGACAGTATTAGGCCATAAGCCACCGCCCGTAACCGGCTTGTTCACCCCAGCGGCATCCCCTATGACTACAACCCTCCCCCTTCGCGCCCTCGGTAGCGGTGGGCCGTGTATGACGCGGCCCCCATAGACTCTCAATCGCTTCTTATCGCCTGCAAGCTTCTTGGCGGCTCGAACGGCCTCTCTAGGGTCTATTGATAGAGCCCCCACGACTAGTCGATCGCCTACCGGAACTTCCCACGTGTACCCGTTCATGGCTGGGGCGAAGCCCACTTTGAAGTATCCTTTCTCCCACGGGGGGGAGCCTGGAATTTCAATATTTACTCCTAGGCTAGTTGTTGGATTGTGCAGTAAGCCTATCTGGGCCCTGAGCTTGCCGTGAACACCTTCAGCAAGTATCACTATGTCATAGCTAATTTTCTCACCGCTAGCTAGTTCGAGGGACCCTTGAGGCGTTACCCTCTTAACCCTTGCGCCGAGCCTAGGAGTGCCTCGCCTGCTCACCTCGCGGAGCAGTATCTCCTCGAGCCCAACTCGGTTGAGCTTAGCTATACCCTCTCTAGTTCTAAGCTTGCACTTAACTTGGTCTAGGGTAATGATTAGGCCTTCGTAGCTTGCCTCGAGGGCCTCCTTAGCGGGGCGGCCTATTCCCTCTACTGTCTCCTGGGAGACTACTCCGGTGCAGTGGGGTGGGTATCCTACACGGCCGTGTTCCTCGAATAATTCCACATCGAAGCCCAACTCGAGCATTCGATAAGCTGCCATCAGCCCAGAGAAGCCTCCTCCGACAACCCCTACCCTCAACCTACTAGCTCCTCCCGAATACGCTCGCCTATGGAGTAGAGGCAAGCTGGCCTTGCCGGGCTCGAGATCACTAGGCCTTCAGCTATCCATTGCAGACGCTTGGCCCCTTCAACTACTTCCTCGGTGGAGCGTGTGCATTCTTCCCGTATAATTGCGTAGACGTAGAAGCGCTTCCCAGGAGCCTCGCTTTTTAGCTGGGATAGGAGGCTGAGGGTTGAGTGTTTTTCCCAGTCATAGTTGAGTACTAGGTAGAAACCCGCGGGGACCCTCAGCCTCTCACGTATTACTGTTATGGGCTTGCGCAGGCTTAGGAGGAGGCCGGGCTCGGGGGCTTCCGGCCTAGTCCTCGCATAGTAGACTGCCTGTTCCGGCGTGAAGTCTCCTACACTGCTCCCCTGCTGGGGAGGGTCCCCCTTCAAGTATACGATCCTCCTGACTCCTAGCGCGCCTAGTGTCTTGGTTATTGTCTTGAGGGCTATCGTGTTCACATCACTCGTCCTGAGGTGCGCGATAACCTTGTATCCGTGGGCTGTAAGATAGGCTGATATTACGGGGCTATTATAGTTGGGCTTCCCTAGTGGGGCGTCTGGTATATCTATCCAGTCGTAGATTCGGGCCAGCCCCGAGACTATCTCCAATAGCTTCTTGGGGTCTCTCGGAGGGTCTAGCTCAGCTACGAGCTCCACCCACTATCTCCCCACGAGCCCGGCTATCAGGAAGGCTATTAGGCCTATTAGCATTCCCAAGAGCACCCTCTTCTTGCTCTTGAGGGCTCGCTCCCTGGACGGGTCCAGGACTATCCCGATAGACTCCCATACAAGGATTACATCAACTACTATGACTAGGGGGGTATAGGCGAGGGGGTTAACATCTCCCCAGATGAGTGGAAGCGGTGATAGTGCGACTGCTGCCAGGTAAAACATCGCTGCTACTATCGCTGATCTCTTAGCACCCCATACTATGGGGAGACTCCGGACGCCTGCTTCCCTGTCTCCTTCAATATCGGCTATGTCTTTAACTATCTCTCTTCCAAGGACTGTTAGGAATACCATAGCCCAGTAGACTAGGATCCTCCTCTCCACTACTCCAGCGACGGCTAGCGCGTAGGGGAAGGGGAGGGAGGTGGCTAGGGCTACCATTATGTTTCCCGGGAACCCGCTCCTCTTCCCCCAGAGATCGTATGCAACACCTAGGAGCCAGCCAGTTAGGGCCACGATTAAAGGCCATAGGCCTAGTGGAGCTGATGAAGCCAGGCCTAGGAAGGCTAGGATGAAGTGGCAGGCCCAAGCCTCTCTAGTAGTTATGGCCCCGGAGGCTAGAGGCCTGTCTGGAGCGTTGACCCTGTCTATCTCTATGTCTGCTATATCGTTGAGGACCATTGAGGCTCCAGATATGAAGAACCCGGTCATATAGGCCAGTGTGAGGCGGCCTACTCCAAGGGAGGCAACGTTCCTTCCCAGGACTATGACCAGACCCACTATAACCGCTAGTCCAACCATGAGGCTGTTGGCGACTCTCACTAGCCTTATGCAAGCCCTGGCCTTCCGAGGGGGCACCTATTACACCGCCGGAATCAACATAATACTAGTGGGCTTAATACCGCCTCCCCTACGAAGGCCCAGTGGGGGACCCTCTTGGCGGACAGGCACTGGTTCGACGAGTTGGTTGAAAGGCTCCTCCCAGAGCTCTCTAAGAGGCATGAGGAGAAGGGATACCTTGTCATAAACGGAGGGCTAAGCGTATCAGGGCTACAACACATAGGCAGGCTTCGAGGGGAGATACTGCTAGGAGAAGCGTTACGGCGGGAGCTGGAGAAGAGGGGGTTCCGTGTTAGACAGCTCCTCACCCTCTACACGATGGACCCGTGGAAGGGGAAGAAGAGTCAGAGAAGCCAGTTCCCCGACCCGGAAGCTGCTGCAAGGTATGCGGGGTGGCCCCTGAAGGACGTGCCCGATCCCAAGGGGTGTCACCGCAGCTGGGTTGAGCACTATTGGAGCGACTTCGGCCCCTACTTAAGCGAGTTCACCGACGGGCGTATCGAAGTCGTTACAACCGAGGATCTCTACAAGGGAAGCCTAGGCCGCCTCATACTAGAGGAGATCCTGCCAAAGCGCGAGACTGTGCGGGAGGTTATCAACAAGTACAGGGGGAGGAAGCCCTACCCGCCTGGCTGGATACCCGTAGAGCCCCGGTGCGCAAACTGTGGGAGGATAGATTCTACTGAAGCGCTACGAGTCCTCGACGATGGCAGGATTGAGTATAAATGCAGGAAGTGTGGCTATCACGGGGTCGGCTCCATTGAGGATTCTAAGCTGAACTGGAGGATCGAGTGGGCCGGTGTATGGAAGGTTCTTAGCGTTGACTTCGAGCCCTACGGTAAGGACCACGCAACTCCTGGTGGAAGCAGGGATAGCTGTGCTGAACTAGCTAGAAGGGTCCTCGGCATCGAGCCACCGCTGGGAGAATGGTATGAGTGGGTTAGTATAAGGCTAGATGGTAGAGAAGCCGATATGTCTAGCAGCGATTTCATAGGAATAACCCCTAGGGAGTGGCTTGAAATCGCTCACCCCGAGATACTGAGATTCCTCTTCTTCTCAACACACCCCCACAAGAAAGTAGTAGTGGATCCCGCCCGTATACCCCAGTACTATGACGCCTACTACCGCGCTGAGAGAGTATACTTCGGGGTAGAGGAGGCTGAGGACGCGGACTACTTGAAGAAAACCTACGAGCTAAGCCAGCCGAGGGAGCCCCCGAAGAGTCTTCCCGCGCAGATACCCTATACCCACGCCGCAATACTAGCCCAGATAGTACCTCCCGGTAAGGAGGATGAGGCGCTGTCCAGGTTGAAGCGGACCGGCCACCTGCCGGAGAAGCCCGACGAGTATAGCTTGAAGCGAGCCGTGGAACTGCTATCTAAGGCTAGGAGGTGGGTCGAATTATATGCTCCCTCAAGCCTCCGCTTCCGGGTGCTGGAGAGCGTCGAAGAGGAAACACTACAAGGGTTGAAGTACAGGAGCGTTTTCCAGAAGCTCTACTATGCTCTATCCAGCCTAGAGGAGTGGAGCGAGGAGTCTATCCGGCAGGCAATGATCTCCGTGGGAGAACCCCTAAGCAACAGGGAGAGGAGGGAGTTCTACAAGGAGTTCTACAAGGTATTCGTTGGGAAGGATAGGGGCCCTAGAGCGGCGCCGCTCCTCTCACTACTGCCAAGGGACTTCGTGTTGGAGAGGATTAGGAGGGCGGCCGGCTTAGACGATGGAGGGGGCTAGAAGGTAGCGTACCCTGCTCCCCTCCGGGCTCCTGAAAACCATTTCTAGGGGCTTCTCGCTCGAGAACTTTATGTCGACGGATTCTGCTATCTTCGTGAGGTTCAGCACGTTCTTCAGGTAGGATACGTCGTAGGCGCTCACCGACGGGTTTCTTACCTCGAGGTATAGCAGGGCTGAGGAGACCCCCTCTTGTAGTACCGCCTCTATCTTAGTCCTAGACTCCCCTTTGGCCCTAATCACGAGCCTGCCCTCGCTAGCCTCGAACTCGACATCCCTCCCTACAATTTCCACGTCACGTATTGCCTTCTTCACCACGTCCGCTATCACTGTAGCTTCTACATCGTGTTCTAGGGAGAGGTTCTCAGGTATATCTAGGAAGACTTCTATGTTGGGCGTCAGGAACCTCTTAACAACGATACTATCTATTTGCATGAAGATCTTGTCGTCAGTGACCCGGAAGAGGACTGGCTCACCTTTCTTACCCTTCTTCAACGCGTTCGCCAGCGACTCGAGGCGGACGCCCATATAAATCGACTCCCTGGACTCGTCGACTTCATACTCTAGGAAGGCGTCCCTAGGCATCCACACTTCTATAAATGCTACCTTCGCTGGATCCATGCCTGCAACCCTGACACCTTCAGGC